>NZ_JADYVQ010000024.1:0-84486 GCF_020193895.1 Bradyrhizobium sp. NBAIM14
CCCCTGCCCCGCCGTCCCCAGCCGAAACCGGGCGAACTGCTTCTGAAGGTCGACGGCGCCGAGCGGCGGTTCGGCGGTCTCGTCGCCGTCAACAATGTCAGCTTCGAGGTCCGCTCCGGCGAGATCCTCGCCGTCATCGGCCCGAACGGCGCCGGCAAGAGCACGATGTTCAACTGCCTGACGGGCGCGCTCAGGGTCAACAAGGGCGAGATCGTCTTTGCCGGACGCGCCATCACGCGCGATCCACAATCCCGCATCGCGAGGGGCGGAATCGCCAGGACCTTCCAGCATGTGAAGCTGCGGCCGCGCATGAGCCTGCTCGAAAACGTCATGCTCGGCACCTACGCGCGCACCAGCACGGGCCTGTTCGCCGGCGCATTCCGCCTCAACCAGCGCGAGGAAGCCAGCACCCGGCACGAGGCCTTGAAGCAGCTCGAACGCGTCGGGCTCGGCGACAAGCCGTTCGAGCTCGCGGGCAATCTGCCGCTCGGCAACCAGCGCATCCTGGAGATCGCGCGCGCGCTCGCCGCAGACCCGGCGCTGCTGGTGCTGGACGAGCCGGCCGCGGGCCTGCGCCGCCAGGAGAAGCTCAGGCTTGCGGAGCTGCTCCGCTCGCTGCGGTCGGACCATCTGACCATCCTGATCGTCGAACATGACATGGAGTTCGTGATGTCGCTGGTCGACCGCATCGTCGTGCTCGACTTCGGCTCCAAGCTCTGCGAGGGCGCGCCCGCCGCGATCCGGAGCGACGAACGGGTTCAAGAGGCCTATCTCGGAGGCGTCGCGTGAGCGAGATGTTTTCCATGACGGATGTGACCGTCTGCTACGACAATGTCGAAGCGGTCCGCAACGTCTCGCTGTCGGTCGAGGAAGGCCAGATCGTCACCGTGATCGGCCCGAACGGCGCCGGCAAGACCACGCTGCTAATGGCCGCTATCGGATTGCTCGCCTCCCGCGGCCGCCTCGTCTTTCAAGGCAACGACATCGGCAGGATGTCCGTCGAGGACCGCGTCGAGCGTCGGCTGTGCCTCGTGCCGGAGAAGCGCGAGCTGTTCTCCGACATGTCGGTCGCCGACAATCTCCTGCTCGGCTCCTACAGCCTGCGCGACCGCTCGGGCGTCCAGAAGACGCTGGACGAGGTCTATGATCGCTTTCCACGCCTGAAGGAGCGGCAGCGCCAGGCCGCCGGCACCCTCTCCGGCGGCGAGCGCCAGATGCTGGCGCTCGGGCGCGCGCTGATGGCCAAGCCGAAGCTGCTCATGCTCGACGAGCCGAGCCTCGGCCTCGCACCGCTGATCGTGCGCGAGATCTTCCGCACCATCGCCTCGCTGCGCGACCTCGGCGTCTCGATCCTGCTGGTCGAGCAGAACGCCCGCGCCGCGCTGGAGACGGCCGACTACGGCTATGTACTCGAGACCGGCGAGATCGTGCAGTCCGGCCCCGCCAAGGATCTCATCCACGATCCCCGGCTCATCACAGCCTATCTCGGCGGACACTAGCGCTGATCTGGACAGGCAGGGTCGCTGGAAAAACAGAAAGTCGAAAACAACCCCATGCACAGTAGCCGCTGATAGCGTTTTCAATGACTTGCGGCGAGGCTTACGGATTTTACGAAAACAGGTTGTTCCGTCGGGCAAAACAGGGGCATAATGCCATCATCGCCGCTCCGGATGCCGACGGCTTCAACCGCCAACCTGGACTTCCGTTTTCATAAGGTACACTGCAAGACGCGCCGACCGTCTGAATCCGTGCGACGCCACCTCCAACGCTCTCGCCAATCTAGCGCGTGGACTCGTAACGCGCGGTCAGCCATAGCCGTGGATTTCACTCGTCAAGCCACCGCGTGACCTTTCCATCGATTGGTCCCAGTTCCTAGTGACACAGCGCCATGTTGATGGACGCGGACAATCGAGGTGTCGATCTCTGGACAGCGGCATCATGGGCAGCAGCAAGTGCGTCTAGAGTGACTTACATCACCTTATTCAAGTAACCCCCTCCGATCGTGCGCCGCACGTCGCGCTGATTTTGAACTCCCCCGCTTTGCGTGGCCACCAACGGCTACTCTGAACTCGAACTCCATAGGGAGGAAACCATGATGACCAAGACGCTGTTCGTCGGACTTCTTACAGCCGGATTTCTCTCTGCATCCTTCGCAGTTGATGCAGAAGCAGAACCAACTCGTTCGCAGCAAGTGAAAAACGTGGGAACTAGCCAGAATGGTGCCCGGGCGGGCTCCATGGATAGCTGGCCGCAGACGATGGACGAACTGAACAACGCCTACAACTGTGGTCCGTATGCGGACAAAGAGTCGGCCAAGAAGTGCAAGAAGTAAGCGCGTTTTTTGATCGCCCAGTGCTGCTGAAGGGGTCAGCTACACGCTGGCCCTTTCTCTTCGGGCAATAACTCCGTGGCGGCCGCACGGCGCTACGCAAGGACCCGGCTTTCGATTTCGCCGCGCTCGATCGTCAGCGTCACGTCGGCGAAGGTCTCGAGCAGCTTCGGGTTCGACTCCGTGATCAGCAGGGTAATGTCCCGGTCCTGCGAACGAAGCCGACGCAACGCCTCGGCGTACCTCTGCGCCAGCACAGGGGCGAGGCCCTGGAACGGCTCGTCCAGAATGACGAGGCGGGTGCCCAGCATCAGGGCGCGCCCGAGAGCGACCATCTTGCCTTGGCCCCCCGAGACGGAGCCCGCCGGGCGATCCGCCAGCTCCTTGAGTTCCGGCAGGACGGAGTAGGTCCGCTCCAGCCGTCGGCGCGCCTCGTCGGCGCCAAGTTTCGCCACGCGAGCAGGCAAAAGAATGTTTTCTTCCACCGTAAAGGCCGAAAAGAGACGACGGTCCTCGGGGGCGTAGCCGATGCCTAGGAAGGGCCGGCGGTGCGGAGGAACATGCCCCAGGTCCTGACCGCCCAGGCGCACGGTACCGCTCGCCTTCGTGAAGCCCATGATGGTCCGTACCGTCGTGGTTTTGCCGGCGCCGTTTCGTCCGATGAGCGCGGCGGTCGCGCCCGGCGGCAGCGAGAAACTGACGCTGCGCAGCACCGGCGCATCGGCGATCGCGACGTTGACGTTCTCGAAGTCCAGCATCGCCGTCATATGCCGATCACCTGTTCGCGGACCTTGGGATCGGCCAGAACCTCCGCGGGCGTGCCGACCTTTTGGATCTTCCCGACGTTCCACACCGCGACTCGGTGGGCATAGCGCTCCACCATGTCCATGTCGTGCTCGACGAAGACCGAGGTCACCTTCTCCTTGGCGAGCGCGGACGTCAGGATGTCCATGATCTCCAGCTTCTCTGCGGAGGCGACGCCCGAGGTGGGCTCGTCCATCAGCAGCAGTCTGGGCTTCAGCGCGAGCGCCAGAGCGATGTCGACCAGCTTGCGTTGTCCCTCGGGGAGCTCCCTCGCCTTGCGAGACGCGTACGACTTGACGCCGACGAGATCCAGAAGGCGCTCCATTTCAGGCAGCTCAGGCAGGGCGGAAAGAGCCGTGAAGCCGGAAGGGCTTCCCAGCCGCGAGGCCGCGGCGATCAGCATGTTCTCCATCACAGTCTGATCAAGAAAGAGCTGCGGTATCTGAAAGGCCCGCGCGATGCCGAGCTTGGTGATCGTGCGCGGGAGCTGCGCCGTGATTTCCTGGCCTAGGAAGGTGATGCTTCCGGCCTGCGGCCGCAGATAACCCGTCGAGATGTTGAGGAAGGTGGTCTTTCCGGCGCCATTCGGTCCGATGATCGCGAGGTTCTCGCCTTGGAGAACGTCCAGATCGATACCGTCGGCGGCGACGACGCCACCGAACCGGATCTTGATGCCCTTCGCGGAAAGGAGGACGTTCGTCATCAATGTCCTCCCTGCTTCGCCTGGCCGTAGCGCTGCCTGAGACCTATCAGTCCGTTAGGCGCATAGAGAATGATGACGATCAAGACCGCGCCGAGGATCAGCTGCCAGGTGTCGGCCAGGTGGGCCGCCGCATAGAAGCGCACGCACTCGAACATCGCCGCGCCGGCGAACGCTCCGAAGGCGTGGGCGCTGCCGCCGAGGATCGCGATAAAGACGAACTCGCCCGACTTCGTCCAGAACCCGAACTCGGGCGTGGCGATCTGCTGGATGATCGCCACCAGCGTGCCGCCGATGCCGCCGAGAAAAGCCGAGATTACGTAACCTATCAGAAGCACGCGCCGTGCGGACGTCCCGAGATACTCGAGCCGGGTCTCGTTCGATTTGACGGCACGCAGCATGTGTCCGAGCGGGCTATCGAGATAGCGTTGCACGCCGTAGAAGGCGACGACCGCGATCAAGAGGCTCACGTAAAGAATAACGTACTGGAAGGTTTCGGGCGTAAACGACAGCCCCAACAGGGCCGGACGAGGGACCCGGATGCCGTCGGCGCCGTTGGTGTAATGAAACATCTTCTCCAGCAGCGACCACAGCACCATCGAAAACGCCAGATTCAGCATTCCAAAAAAGATCTCCCGGTAGCGCACGACGAAGAGCCCGACGATGAGGCCGAAGACGGCGGAGGTTATGCCGCCCAGCACGATGAAGAGCACGATGTCGCCGCCACCGACGTACTTGCCCCAGAACGCCGCGGTGTATGCCCCGGTAGCGAAGAACATTGCATGTCCGAACGACACCTGTCCCGCCTGCAGCAGAAGAATGATACCGAGAACGACGATGCCCTTCGCTAGGATCAACGCGAACAAGGTTGCCCAGCTCGCTACAAAAAGGGGCGCGACGGCGCTGGCCAGAAAGAAGATAGTCGCGATCGTGGTGACCGGCTTGACGCGACCGCTCATCATATTTTCCTTACCTGCACGGCGCCGAACAGGCCGAACGGACGCACCAGAAGCACCAGCACCATCAGCAGATAGGGAACGAGAACTTCGAATTCCGGCTGGAGATAGATCACGAAGGCACGGGTCAGGCCGATCATCAGCGCGGTGAGCGCGGTGCCCTCGATCTGGCCGAGACCCGCGGTCGCAGCGACGGCAAAGGAAAGCACGATCATATCGGCGCCCA
Source organism: Bradyrhizobium sp. NBAIM14 (assembly GCF_020193895.1). Lineage (NCBI taxonomy): Bacteria > Pseudomonadati > Pseudomonadota > Alphaproteobacteria > Hyphomicrobiales > Nitrobacteraceae > Bradyrhizobium > Bradyrhizobium sp. NBAIM14. The sequence goes on from NZ_JADYVQ010000024.1 coordinate 5,016, forward strand.
TACCGGGGACCAGCGAGGTGGTCGGCGAGGCCAGCGCTCCTCCCAACGCGGCCAGACTCGCTCCGATGACGAAAGTGACGAAATATACGCGTTTTGCGTCAATCCCAATGGCCGTCGAAGCTTCGCGGTCCTCCGTGACCGCAAGGATCACCGCTCCCGACAGCGTCCTGCGCAGGAAGTAGCGGAGCCCGAACAGCGTCGCCAATGCGACGCCGGGCAGCAGAATGACCTGGTATGACGTGTAGCTGACGCCGAACACGGCGATGTTGGGAAGTAGTCTCAACGGCTCCGCGGCGAAGATGGGCTGCACGCCCCAGATCAGACGCTGCAGGTTGTCCATGATCATGAAGGCCGCGAAAGTGATCAGAAGCTGGAGGACGTCCTCCTGTCCGGAGAGCGGTCGCAACAGAAACCGTTCGATGAAACCGCCGCACACGACGCCGATCACGATGGAGGCGGCCAGCAGCGCGGGATAGGTGAGCCAAGGCGAGATCGGCGCGATTGCAAGGCTGAACGTCGCAGCCAGGTAGGCGCCGAACGCGTACAGCGAACCGTGCGCGACGTTGACCACGCGCAGCACGCCGAAAATCAGGCTGAGCCCGACCGAGACCAAAAACACCAGTGCGGCGTAGCTGATCCCATCGAGGATCGCCAAGATAGCGAGTGTCGAGTTCATGATGGCCTTCTGAAAAGGTCCGTCCTCCGGGACGCGGCTCGGAGGACGGGGATCAAAAGTCGAGCGTGCCGTTACTGAGCTTTGAAGGTCGGCACGTCCATCTTGACGAAGTCCGGCTTGAGCGTCTTGAGCCATTCAACCGACCGTACGCCCGCCGGGTTGGTGATCATCTTCGGATCGAAGATCATCATGTTGTCGAGCAGCTTGAAGTCGTACCCCGGAACGGACTTGGTGACGCCGACCAGCTGAGCTTCGAGACCCTGGTTGTCCTCGGGCCGCAGCGTAATCGGACGGCCGAATCCGGTGGCGAACTCGATGCCCGCCGTCGCGTCGACGACCTGTTCGCGGGTGGGCCAATTGCCGCCGCTGGACTTGATCGCCTTGTCGTAGGCCGTCTGCAGGGCCTTGAATGCCTGCGCCATGTGATAGACCGGGTAGATCGGCCATGCACCGGTCTTCGCCTTGAAGGCTTCATTGAACGCCTTGAAGGCGGCGTCGTTCTTCTTCTCGGGATGCAGGAACCAGTGGTCTCCGCGCGCGCCGACGATCAGGCCTTCAGGCAGGTCCTTGCCCAACCGCTGGATCGATGATTCGCCGATCCCGAGCACGAAGGTCGACTGCTGCAACAGGCCGCGCTGACCGGCCTGGCGGACCAGCGTGTCGAGATCTCCGCCCCAAGACGTGGTCAGAACCACATCCGGCCGCAGCGCCAACAGACGGGAAACCTCAGTGGAGTAGTCCGGTGCGCCGAACTTCGGGAAGAGCTCCGCGACGACTTGCACGTCCGGCTTCATCGCCTTGAGCGCGGTCGAAAAGATCTCCCAGCTCTCCCGACCCCATGCATAATCCTGATTGACCACCGCGATCGTCTTAAAGTCGGGCTTGGTCTTGAGCAGGTAAAGGAGCACGGCCAGCATTTCCGGCGTGCCGTTCGCCTGAGTCCGAAAATTGTAGCGGTACTTCTTGGTTTCGAGGATGGAGGCCGCACCGCAGTCCCACATGAAATTCATGACTTTGAGGTCTTCGGCGACCGGCACCAGCTGGGTGCAGCTGCCCGACGAGATCGAAGCAAACGTGGCATCGACCTTTTCGTCCTGCACAACGCGTCGGTAGTTCGAGACGAGCGCTTCGCCTCCCGCGCCTTCGTCGATGAAGGAGAGCTTGACCGGCACGCCGCCGATGCCGCCCTTCTTGTTGAGGTCCTCCGCGATCATCTCCGCCGCGGCCTTCGCCGGCACACCGAAGACTGACGCAGGGCCCGACAGGAACGTCGTGATGCCGATTTTGAGCTCCGACGGCTTGTTCTGCGCAAGCGAGGGGCCCGTAAAGCTCGCAACTATAAGCCCGGCCGCAACCGCAGCCTTGAGAAACTGCATCGAAAGTCCTCCCTGTTTTATTGTTGCGCCCGGTTTCAGCCGCCGTGCGCTTCTTCTTGCAACAACGCTACTATAATTGTCGCGTGTTGCCAGCCCTCTTCTGCCATTCACGAGCCGACGAATTCAGTTCGAAGCCGCCCCCCATTTTGTCGGAAGCGCATCGATCGAAACGGACAAGGCCCCCAAAATGGTCGATGCCTTTAATTCCATGGTGCGATAAAAGCTCCGGCCAGAGCCCGCTGCGGGCCATTCGTGCCTGCCGTTGCTCTGCGACATAGGCGCTCCCGTTCCAGCAACAAACACCGAACGCGCTTTGCGCTTTTGGCCCGTTGCTGACTTCCCCTTTTGACCGCGCACGGTCGGCTTCCAAGGGCTGAGCGGAACGCTGCCGTGGAGCTGCCGAGGGCAGCCTTGACCCAAAACGGAAGTCGCCCCTCTTGGCCTATTCAACGGCATAAGGGTTGAGCTTCGGAAAGCCCTGCTTCCACTTCACCCATTCTTCGGCGTCACGGAGGGACACGAAGTCCGCAACAGGAATGTCCTCGCGATCGGGGCGACGCTCACTGATCCGCTAGCCGCCCTCGACCAGACGCTCGATGATAAAGCTCTCGACAGGCAGATCAAGGTTGGTCATTTCTAACTGTATCAATCTGTCGGCTCTAGCGGAAGCGTAGAGTGTTCATGAACGAAAATCTTGACATGGCCGAGCGGTGTGCTGAAATTTCCCAGACCACGAGCGACACGACACTTCGCTCGATATTTGGCAGGATGTCAGAACTGTATCGTCAGTTGCACGCGGAAGAGGAAAAACTTGCTGACTGGAAGAGCAAGCAAGACCCTTCGTCAACATTAGATTTCATTTTCAAGAAGCCGCGAGATTAAGATCACGGCAAGCCGCGAACCTTTGGATGATCGAACTCGACTGGAAGGATCAGAGGATGACGGCCTCGGACTTAATTTGCTCCTTTTGTGGAAAGGAGCCGAGAGAAGTTGTTTCCGTGGTCAACGCCGTATCCGTGAGCGTACAAGGTCAGCAGACCGCCGGTGCTATTTGCAATGAATGCGTTGAGCTTTGTGTACAGGTCATCGGTTTGCAAAAGCCGGAGTGGCTTGAGCGACATCGCCAGTTCGTCGCTACGCTAGGAAAGTGATAGGCGACTCACCTGTTGGCCCTTAGCGGGCTGCCGCAGCATGGGGCGCCACGGCAACTTTTGACCCGTTGCAGACATTCGGTGTCGCCGGTTACAACAGCTTCGTGTTTAGCGTGTGAGCGTCGCTATGAACCAAAAGGTCGCGGAAGGTACCTGGTATTACGACGGCAATGTTCCGCGGCGCATTGCCGTTTATAGAAAAGAAGCACGTCTCGCGTCGTCGAGATTTAAGCGCGACACTGACGAAGAGCCGTCGATAGATGAGACCCGACCGATACCGGAAACGAAGGACGGGTTCTTGTACTATTGTCTGCTCACTAACTCGGGGGAACACCTCTCCCTGGCTGAGGCTAAAGCCTGGGCGGACGCCCAGCCGTGGGGTCCCGTCAAATGGGAGTAACTGCAGTTTACCACGTCCGTTGTTGGCCCATCGCTTTCGTTAGGCGTAGCGAGGAGTTGTCCGGAAACGGGAGTAGACTGGAAGCGCCCGACCACTGGGCAAATCGGCGGCTTTTGACCCGAGGCAGACGTTAGCGGTCAGTCTTTCATGCCATCCACACCTGGATGATCTTTGTTAATTTCGTCGTGAAGCATGGTGTCCATCCGAGCGATGATATCGCCGACCGATCTCCTCAATTTCAGAAACTCATCTGCTGGAGAGGCTTCTTTGGCGAGCATGAGCGCCAGCGATAATTCCTCAATTGCCCGCTCTACGTGCTGTTTCAATCGTGCAGCCGATTTCGCGTCCATAGAACCATCTCGCAGGAAGGGGCCTGCCTTGCAAAAGGCAGCATACCCGCTTTTAGACCAAAACTCCTTTCAAATCGCTGGAGCGCTACTCTTCCGTTAATGGCCCATCGCGACATACTGCGCCGGCGCACGAACTCGGTCGCTATAGGAGCAAAGCAGACATTGCTTTTGGCCGCGTCACGCCGCCGGATTTTGTGGGTACGCGGCCTAGGACCTCGCCCCCACCACTCTGGTCAGCATCGGAAAATGCTTGTTGCCGCCTGCGAATGGCGGGAATTTCGCGAAGTCGGCACGCATGTGCTTGATCACGTCGGAGCCGAGTGCGTGCGCGAGGGCTTGCGGGCTGTCGAACACCAGCTTGTTGCGCTGCATATGCTCGACGCGCTGCGACGGCAGCCGGTCGACCCAGTCGATGCGGGTGTAGATCTCGATCTGGCGGACGTTCGGGAAGGTCCGCATGATCGACGGGTGGTGCTCCAGATAATGCAGGTTCCAGGCGTTCATATCCTCGGCCGGGCCGGGATAGTGCACGAGGTAACTGCAGGGGGTCGTCGTTCCCGCCGGATGCTCTGCGACATCGACCGGAAACGGGCGCGTCAGCATCACCTGGTGTGTGATAGCGAGTCCGGTGAGGCCGGAGAGACCGGCCCCTGTTGCGAGGCCGGCAAGGACGCCGCCGCGGTCCATCGCCGCCTCGCAGGCGAACAGGTCGGGAAACCGGAGTTGCAGCGCAAAGGCGGGGCCGGCGCCGTCGGCCTTGTAGGGATGGTCGACCGACTGTTCGAGCGGCGTGAACAGCAGGGCCTCGGTCATGCCGGGGATCGATCCGACGCGCTCTGCCACAGCGGCAACCTCATCGGGACGGAGTCGCCGTTCGCCCGTGGAATCGGAGAATGTCATGAACAGCGAGATCATGCGGGCGTTGCCTCGGTCCCCTCGCCCACACTCACATGCGCCATCAGAGCGAGGCGAATGTCATCGGGCCATGGGATCGCATGATGATCGACCAGCGAGGTCGCAGCAAGGATCTGGCGCGCGTGCCAGCGCGGGCCATTCGCGCCGGAGATGACATGCTCGAGATGAAGAGATGACCCACCGACCCTGATGATGCGCAGCTTGAATGTCAGGAGATCGCCGAACATCGACGGCCGGGAGAAATCGCAGTTCAGGTGCACCGTGGGCGTTCCGATCTTTCGGACCGCGATCAGCTCCGGCCATGGAAAGCCGATCCGCGCCCAGAAATCTTCGACGACGCCGTTGAGAATGTTCAAATAGGACGGGAAGTACGCGATCCCCGAGGGATCGCAGTCTCCGAACCTGAGCACGCGATCGAACGAAAAATTCGTCATCAGATCGCAACAACGGGGTGGCGGATGACACCGACGCCGTCGACGCCGGCCTCGACCACGTCGCCCGGCCAAAGCCATTCCTGCGGGCTCATGCCGGCGCCGACGCCTTCAGGCGTACCGGTGGCGATGATGTCGCCCGGCTCGAGCGTCATGCCCGACGAAATGTCCGCTATCAGCACCGGAATGTCGAAGATCATGTATTTGGTGTTGGAGTCCTGCTTCATGACCCCGTTCTTGGTCAGCCACAGCCGCAGATCGTGTGGATCAGGAATCTCGTCCGCGGTCACGATGCACGGGCCGAACGGCGCATAAGTGTCCATGCCCTTCGAGAAAATCCACTGTCCGGCGCGGCGATTGTCGCGCGCGGAAATGTCGATCATCACCGAATAGCCGAAGACGTGGTCCATCGCCTTGTCGGCCGCGATGCGCGTTGCGGTCTTGCCGATGATGACGGCGAGCTCGACTTCCCAGTCGAGCTGCTGCGTCATCTTCGCATTGTGCTGGATCGCCGCGCCCGGGCCGATCACGGAGGTCGGCGGCTTGGAGAAGACGACCGGCTGCTTCGGCAGGTCCTTGTCCGTATCCAGGCTTTTGGCGGATTCCGCCACATGCGCCCGATAGTTCAGCCCGATGCCGAATATGTTTTTCCGCGGCCGCGGGATCGGCGCCTGCAGCTTTACATCCTCGACCGCAACCGCCGAGCCGGCCGGGAAGCGGCCATGGGCGTCCGCCAGTGCATCCCTGAGCGCAGGCAGCAGGGTCACGCTGTTGTCGATGAACGACAGCATATCACCCGGCCATGTCACGCCGCTGGACGCACCAAGGTGCTCGACATCGACGACCAGTCCATTGACGAGGGCTCCAAGACGGGCACCGCTGGAGCCCAAGGTGTAGGTGACGAGACGCATGAAGGCTTCTATCCGGCTGTTCTGGTTGAATTCTGCAAGGGCCTATCAGGCGGCAACCGACTGGTAACCGCCATTGTCGCCATAGGCCTCTTCTCGATAGAGCCCGAGGCCCTCGATGACGGGCAGGTCGTTGAAGCAGAACAGGCAGGCATCCTCGCTCGCTGAGGCATTGCCATGCTCGTGCCAGGCCCAGGACGGAACGCAGAAGATGTCGCGCTCCTCCCATTCGAGCCGCTTGCCGCCGATGATCGAATAGCCGCGTCCCTTGGCCACCTGGTAAATGAAGCTGCCGGTGTGCCGATGCGACTTGGTCTTCTCGCCGGGGCGCAGCAGCTGCATGCTCGCACCGATCGTCTGCATCACGTGCCCGCCGGTGACCGGGTTGACGTAGTTCATGAGAATGCCGTCATAGGGTGAGCCATCGGTCGCGGCCGCATATTTCTGCAAGGACTCGTAGGTCGGCTCCCACTCATATTTGAACATCGGCGAATAGCCCTTCGACCAGCGCGAGTCCGCCGGCCGAAGACCGGGATTGCCCCAGGTCCGGGTCATGTCGTCCACGGGATAGCCGGACGGCTCCTGCTGGATGTTCGGATGCACGACGAAGAAATTGGCTTCCAGCGCGTTGACGAGCGGGATGTCCAGGCCATCCTGCCAGATGCAGACCGAGCCGTTGCCTTCGACGCCATGCTCGTGCCAGGTGCCGTTCGGCGTCAGCACGAAATCCCGCGCGCCCAGCGTCATCTTGTGACCGTCGACGATGGTGTAGGCGCCCGCGCCCTCCATGATGAAGCGTAGCGCCGAGGCCGAGTGGGCATGGGCCGTGGCGACCTCGCCGGGATGCATCACCTGCAATCCGGAATAGAGCCAGCCGACGGCGGCCGACACGTCGCGCCGCCCGGGATTGTTGAGATAGACCACGCGCCGCCCGGCTTTCTCGGGCGAGACCAGCTCGACCGAGCGCAGCACGTGCTCGCGCAGATCCTTGTAGCGCCAGAGCACGGGAACCGAGGCCGATTGCGGCGCCCACGGCTCGATCTTGTTGGCGACGGTCCAGAGCGCTCCGGCTTCGTACCTTTCGAGATCCTTGTAATAGGCCTCGAGCTCGGGGGTGTCCTCGACATTGGCCCGGCCGATCACGTTCTCGCGCATCCTATCCTCCAAGTCCTGTCTTATGATCCCGCACCCTCAAGCGAACCGGCCCGTCATTCCGCTCGACCTAGAATCGACGAGAAGCCCGCCTGCTCTTGGCCGGCGACGGCTTCCGCCTCTGTCAGACCGAGCGGCGTCTGCGGACGACGGTTGACCCGCAGATCGAAAATGTCGAACCGGTTATAGTGCCCGACGATGTCGTGCATCTGCTTCGGCTGGATGCAGCGATCGAGGTCGATGTCGGCATAGACGATGCCTTCGTCGTCGATCAAGGGATCGCCGACCACGCGCCCGTCCGGACCGATGATACCGGAGAATGCGCTCGACTTCCGTTGCAGACGTGCGCGTGCGTCGGGAACGACGGTCTCCATCGCCGCGATGATCTCCTCCGACACGGTCGAGCAGGAGACGATCGTGAAGATCTTGCCTTCGAAGGAGTGGGCAATCGCGCGCAATTTGATCGCCTCCGCCATGTCATAGTCGGGGGGCGCGACCGGAAGCGAGATATAGCTGGCGACGTGCACGAGCTCGCCCTGCCCGAGCAGCGCAAAGCGCGCCAGCGTGTTGGTGTTCTCGCCGCAGGCCAGGCCTCCGAGACGCCCGATCTCGGTATCATAGACGCGCAGGCTCGACCCGTCACCGCCGGTCCAGGTCAGCTTCTCTGCCCAGGTCGGCACCAGCTTGCGATGCTTGCCGAGCAACGCGCCATCGGGCCCGATGAAAACCAGCGTATTGTAGATCGCGCCGAGCGAGACCGGGCTGCGCTCGTTCACGCCGAGCACGACGTGGCATCCCGTATCGCGCGCGGCCTTGCAGACGATTTCGACCTCCGGCCCCGGCACCAGCACCGACGCCTTGGCGAGCTTCTCGAACCATGCACTGCCGGTGACGGGATCGGTGATCCAGTTCCAATAAGGATAGCCGGGAACGAACACTTCGGGGAACGCGACGAGCTTCGCCCCGTTGGCTGCGGCCTCACGGACCAGTGAAGCCGCCTTCTCCGCGGTCGCGCTTGCGTTGAGATAGACTGGTGAAGCCTGGACGGCGGCAGCTTTAAAGCGAGGCAGCTTCAGCATCGGCCCTACCCTGTCGCTGGCTCATGACCGCCTTGTCGGAGAGAGCATCCGCAAGCGTGATAGCATGGCGCGGCGTTGACTTACTTCACATGTAAACGTATGCTATCGCATATTTCTGGAGGGTGCAATGGCTGAACGGTCTTTTGCTCGCGAGGTCGAGGATCTCAGGCTCGGCGATGGCGACACGTTCCGCGGCGAAGGCATCCTCGCCATCACCAAGGCGCTGCTGCAATCGGGGGTCGCCTATGTCGGCGGCTATCAGGGCTCGCCGATCTCGCACCTGATGGACGTGCTGGCCGACGCCAAGGACGTGCTCGACGATCTCGGCGTCGTATTCCAGAGCTCGGCGAACGAAGCCGCCGCCGCGGCGATGCTGTCGGCATCGGTGATGTATCCCCTGCGCGGCGCGGTGGCGTGGAAGTCGACCGTCGGGACCAACGTCGCCTCCGACGCCCTTGCCAACCTCGCCTCGGGCGGTGTCACCGGCGGCACCATGATCATCGTCGGCGAGGACTATGGCGAAGGCTCCTCCATCATGCAGGAGCGTACCCACGCCTTCGCGATGAAGTCGCAGATGTGGCTGCTCGATCCCCGCCCCGAGCATGAATGCATCGTCAATCTGATCGAGAAAGGCTTCGAGCTCTCCGAGTTCTCCAACACGCCGGTCATGCTGGAGGTGCGCGTGCGCGCCTGCCACATGCACGGCAGCTTCGCCTGCAAGGACAATGTCAGGCCGGCGCACACCATCAAGGACGCGCTCAACAATCCCAAGCGTGACGTCAACCGCATCGTGCTGCCACCGGCGGCCTATGAGCACGAGCAGGAGAAGATCAAGACGCGGATGCCCGCGGCTATCGGATTCATTCGGGACAACAAGCTGAATGAGTGGATGGGGCCGAAGCAGGGCAAGGTCGGCATCATCATGCAGGGGGGCATGTACAACAACGTCATCCGCGCGCTGCAATATCTCGGGCTGTCGGATGCCTATGGCAACACCCAGATCCCGCTCTACATCATGAACGTCACCTACCCCGTGATCGATACCGAGGTTGCGGAATTCTGCGTCGATAAGGAGGCCGTTCTCATCGTCGAGGAAGGCCAGCCGGAATATCTGGAGCAGGCGATTAATACGGTCTTGCGCCGCAAGGACATCCAGGCGCGCGTCCACGGCAAGGACGTGCTGCCGATGGGCGGCGACTACACCGCTCAGGTGCTGCTCGGCGGCGTCAGGGAATTCCTGGAGAAGACCGAGCCGCGGCTGCTCGGCAACCGGCCGCCGGCGCCGGACGCAGCGCCCGTGCTCAATCACCCCGCGGTCGAGAAGCTCAAGCAGGTGGTGCCGGCGCGCCCGCCCGGGCTTTGCACCGGCTGCCCGGAACGGCCGATCTTCGCCGCCATGAAGCTGGTCGAGGAAGAGCTCGGCCAGCACCACGTCTCCGCAGACATCGGCTGCCATCTGTTCTCGATCCTGCCGCCCTTCAACATCGGCGCGACCACGATGGGCTTCGGCCTCGGCCCGGCCTCGACCTCGGCCTTCAACGTCAAGGCGGACAAGCGGTCGATCGCGGTGATGGGCGACGGCGGCTTCTGGCACAATGGACTGACCAGCGGCATCGGCAATGCCGTGTTCAACAAGCATGACGGCGTGTTCGTCATCGTCGACAATTACTACACTTCTGCGACGGGCGGTCAGGACATCCTGTCCTCGCGCGCGGTCAACAAGCGCCGCAAGACCAACAATTCGATCGTGCAGGCGGTGAAGGGCATCGGCGGCCAGTGGGTGCGCCAGCTCGACCGCACCTACGACGTCGGCAAGATGCGCGACACGCTGAAGGAAGCGCTGACGACGAAAGAGGAAGGCCCGAAGGTCATCGTCGCGTCCTCCGAATGCATGCTGAACAAGCAGCGGCGCGTGAAGCCGCAGATCAACAAGGCGATCAAGGACGGGACGCGCATCGTCAAGGAGCGCTTTGGCGTCGACGAAGACGTCTGCACCGGCGACCATGCCTGCATCCGCCTCTCCGGCTGCCCGTCACTGTCGGTGAAGCAGCTCGACGACCCCTTGCGCGACGATCCGGTCGCGGCGATCGATAATTCCTGCGTCGGCTGCGGCAATTGCGGCGAGGTTTCCGAGGCCGCCGTGCTCTGCCCCTCGTTCTATCGAGCCGACGTCATCCATAATCCGACGCGCTGGGACATGTTCAAATCCAAGGTCGCCATGAGCGTGATCGGCTGGCTGCAGCGTCGGCGCGACCGCCGGCGTCCGGCGCTCGAGGCACTGGCATGAGGGACGAGACGGTCCGGCTGGCCCTCCCCGCCGCAGGCGAAGCGACGGAGCGGCCGATCTCGATCGCGATCGTCGCGATGGGGGGCCAGGGCGGCGGCGTCCTGACCGACTGGATCGTTCAGCTCGCCGAGAACCATGGCTGGGTCGCGCAGTCCACCTCGGTGCCCGGCGTCGCCCAGCGCACCGGCGCCACCATCTACTATATCGAGGCGATGCCGCCGCTCGACGGCCGCAAGCCGATCCTGTCGCTGATGCCCACCCCGGGCGACGTCGACGTGGTGATGGCGGCGGAATTCATGGAGGCCGGGCGATCGATCCTGCGCGGCCTCGTGACGCCGGATCGCACCACGCTGATCGCGTCCAACCACCGCTCGTTTGCGATCGGCGAGAAGATCGCGCCGGGCAACGGCATCGCCGACGGCGGCGCCGTGACCGGCGCCATCGGCATTGCGGCGAAGACCGAGATCATCTTCGATCTGAACGCGCTGGCGATCGCGCATGGCAGCGTCATCTCGGCCGCGATGTTCGGCGCGCTCGCAGGCGCGGGCGTGCTGCCGTTCAGCCGCGACAGCTATCTCGACGTCATCCGCACCGGCGGCAAAGGCGCCAAGGCCAGCGTCGAGACGTTCGAGGCCGCCTTCGAGCGGGTCAAGACCGGCCCGACCGAAGTTGCGGCCCCCGCGCCAACCAAACCGACCGACGATACCCCCTCTTCCGCGACGCCCGATCCGCAGCTTGGCGAGCTCGTCGCAAGATTGAATGGGGAGCTGCCCCAGCCTGCACTCGGCATGGCTCGTGCAGGCTTGCGGAAGGTCGTCGACTTCCAGGACATCGCCTATGGCGGCGAATATCTCGACATCCTCAAGAGGTTGCACGCAGCCGACCGAAACGCCGGCGGTGACGCACATGCCTATGCCTTCACGGAAGCCGCGGCGAAGTACCTCGCCAACGCCATGACCTATGACGACGTCATCCGCGTCGCCGACCTCAAGACGCGCGCCGGCCGCCGCGCGCGCATCGAGAGCGAACTCGAGATGTCGAACGGACAGGTGCTTCAGACCACCGAGTTCATGCATCCCCGCATGGAGGAAGTGATGGGCATGCTGCCGGCAGGCTTCGGCCGCTGGCTCGGCGCGCGGCCGCGCCTGCTCGGCTGGCTCGATCGCCGCGTCAACCGGGGACGCCGGGTGCGAACCTACTCGCTGCCCTGGTTCCTGGCCCTCTATGTCGTCGGCGGAATGCGCGGCCTGCGCCGCCGCTCGCTGCGTCACGCCATCGAGACGGCGCACCGGGATTCATGGCTCAAGGCCGCGACCGAGGCGGTCGGCACCAATTACCAGCTCGGTGTCGAGATCCTGCAATGCCGACGCCTCGTCAAAGGCTATTCAGACACCCACAGCCGGGGGCTGTCGAAATTCGACAGGACGCTCGCGGCGATCAAGCTGGTGGAGCGCCGCGAGGATGCCGCCGACTGGGCGCGCCGCCTGCGCGAGGCCGCGCTGAAGGACAGCGCCGGAACGGCGCTCGACGGCGTGATCCAGACCATAAAGACTTTCGCATGATTCCACGGGCGCCGGACGCAGGATTGGATTGCCGTTCGCCCCTCAGGAGGTCAGGATCGGACGGCTTGACTACGATTCTCAGGTTGTTAATCGGAGCGAACGACCCGCAGTAATTCCCTTCACTCGACGAGACATTCTGTACTCGATGGTCATGCGATGCCGGCAGCACTCAAGGAGAACGTTGTTCCCGTCCCTGGGCAGATCGAAACCCGGCTCTGGCTCCAATTGCTGTCGCTGCATGGTGAGCTGTTCGCCTCGCTCAATTCGATGCTGAGTTCGGAGTTCGGCCTGTCGCTGGCAAAATTCGACGTGCTGGCCCAGCTCGATCGTTACCAGGAGGGCCTCGCGCTCGGGCAATTGTCGCAAAATCTGAAGGTGACCGGCGGCAATGTCTCGGGGCTGGTACAACGTCTTCTCGCCGACGACCTCATCAGCAGGGAGATGTCGAGCGAGGACCGGCGGTCCTTCATCGTGCGCCTGACGCCGAAAGGCGAAGCGCTGTTCCGGCAGGCCGCCGAAATCCACAAGAAGCATCTCGCCAGACGGCTCGAGAACGTCCCGGCCCGGGAGCTGGACACCGCGCTGTCCGTGCTGAAATCGCTTTCCTCGAAACTTCATACCGAGAGCAAGAAGCAAAGTCGCAAGAGATAATGGCCAGAGAATCCAAGAGCAGATGGAAGTCGGGTCCGCCGAGGACGAGGGACCAGCTGCAAACCTATATTCCGTATCTGTTCAACCGGCTCGCCAATCGCTGGAACCTGGATCAGAACCGCGATTTGAGCGAGCACGGCATCAACAATGTCGTGTTCCGGACGCTGTCGGTGCTGTTCATCTACAAGACCCTCACGGTCAACGAGGTCGCCGTTCTCGCGGTGACCGAGCAGTCGACGGCGAGCCGCATGGTCGAGTCCATGGTGTCGTCGGGCCTCGTCAAGCGCGAGATCGCCGAGGAGGACCAGCGCCGCCGCGTCGTCGGCCTGACGCCGGAGGGCGAAGCGCTGCTGCGCAAGATCTGGCCGATCATGGCGAACAATTACGACAGGCTGGTCGCGGGCATCGAGCCCGACGACATCGAGGTCTGCGCGCGCGTGCTGGCCAAGATGGTCGAGAATATCCGCCAGAACCAGATCTAGAGCGCGCGCGTCAAGGCCCGAGGCCGACGAGGCTGGTACCGCCGCAGACATAGAGCACCTGGCCGGTGACGAAATCGGAGTGCTCGTCGAGGAAGAACGAGATTGCGTGCGCGACGTCCTCGCGCGAGCCGAGCCGCCCGACCGGAACGTTGCGCGCCATCCGCTCCTGCTGCTCGGAGCCCTTCGGGATGATGCCCCAGAAATTATCGGTCAGGATCGGTCCCGGCGCGACGACATTCACGGTGATGCCGCTCGCGGCAAGCTCCAGCGCCCAGGTCCTTGCCATGCCGTGCACGCCGGCCTTGGTGGCCGAATAGGCCGAGCGCGTCACTGCCCCCATCGCGGCGCGCGAAGAGACGAACACGATGCGCCCGAAGCGGCGCGCACGCATCCCTTCCAGCGCCGCCTGGGTCAGGAGCATCGGCGCGCCCAGATGCAACTGCGCCAGCATCAATATGTCTTCCGGCTTGGCGTCGGGCAGCAGGTTCGGCAGGATGACCCCGGCATTGTGGACCAGGTTGTCGACGGCGTGATCCCGGCAGATCTCCTGCGCGATCGCACGCGTCTGTTCGATATTGGTGAGGTCGGCGCGATAGGCCGCGAGCAGATCATGTGTCCAGCCGGGCTGCTCGAGCCCGACCGAGACCACGCGCTGCCCGCGCGCGACGAGCTTCTTCGCCAGGGCCTCGCCGATCCCCGAATTGCCGCCGGTGATGAGGGTGGTGCGGATCTCGCTCATGATCAGACCTTCTTTGATCAGACCTTCTTGATCAGACTTGCCGCTTCTTGAGGTCGCGCAGGTCGAAGAACGCGCCCTCGCCCATCAGCTTCCCGACAAAATCCTTCAACCCGCCGCGCTGGATCTTCTCGGTCGCGGTCAGCGGCAGGCTGTCGGCGAAGCAGATCCAGCCCGGCGCCTTGTAATAGGCCATCTGCTCAAGGCTCCAGCGCACGATCTCTTCGGCGAGCGCGCGGTCCGCGCCGGCCTTCTCAGCGACGATGACCGCCGCAACCTCGTCGCCGCGCACCTGATCCGGCGTCGCCGCAACCGCGGCCTGCCGGATCGCGGGATGGCGGTTGAGAACGGATTCGACCTCGACCGCGGCAATGTTCTCGCCGGAGCGACGGATCACGTTCTTCTTGCGATCGACGAAGTGCAGGTCGCCGTCCGCATCGCGCGACACGATATCGCCGGTGTGCAACCAGCCGCCGGCCCACGCCTCGGTGGTGGCAGCCTCGTTCTTGAGATATTCGCGGAAGAAGCCGTAGCGCGGATCGGCGCCGGCGCGCCGCACCAACAGCTCGCCGGGCACATCGACCGGGGCATCATTGCCGCCGTCATCGACGATCCGAACCTCGATCTCGGGGGCCGGGCGGCCAAAACAGCTGGTGCCGACCTTGCGCGGCTCGACATTGGCGGCGATGACGCCGCCGCTGCCGGTCTCGGTCATCGCCCAGGCCTCCAGCAGCGGAAAGCCGAAGCGCTGCTCGAACGTGGCATGCAGCAGCTTGTCGACGCCGGCGCCGAAGCCGAAGCGCACGCTGTGCGCGCGGTCCAGCTCCGACGGCGGCGCGCTCATCAGCATCGAGGGCATCACGCCGAGATAATGCAGGCAGGTGGCACGGCTGTCGCGCACCGAGGCCCACCAGCTGCGCGGGTGGAAGCGATCGAGCATGGTCAGGCAGCCGCCGACCGACAGCATCGCCATCAGAGACACCGCCATCGCGTTCATGTGGAACAGCGGCAGCGGCGTGATCATACGCTCGCCGTCTGGCTTGAGGTCGATCAGCCCGCCGACGTCGCGATACCAGTTTCCGCAATGCAGGAAATAGGTGTTGGTGAGCACGCAGCCCTTGGGCTGGCCCGTCGTCCCCGATGTATAGAGCAGCGCGCATTCGCTCCCCTCGCTAGCTGAGGTCGAGGACCGCGCACCGCCGAAGGGAGCGGGAACGTCGTCCTGATCGTCCACGACAGGGATTGGCCGGCCGGCCTGACGCGCGGCCAGCTCCACCTCCTCGCGCCGTTCGGTGAGGACGAACGCAGCATTCATCTCGGAATGCCCGATGATGTATTCGAGCTCGCTGAGACGGAGGTCCGGATTGATCGGCACCACCGAGACGCCGAGCGCATTGAGCGCGAACCACAGTTCGATGAAGACGGGCCTGTTCTGGAGCAGCAGCCCGACCCGGTGGCCATCGCCGTAGCCGCGGCTCGCAAACGCTACGCGACGGCGCTCGACCCGGTCGAGCATCGCGCGGTAGGAAATCTCGCCCGCCGCGATGCCGTAGATGCCTGCGGTCTCCGGCAGCACGTTGAGGAAACCCGCCTCGCCGCGGCGGAGCGCGGTCTCTTGAAAACGGGCATGGACAGTGGTCGCAGCGGTCAAGGCAGTCTCACATGAAAAGCTGGATGTTGCCGAACGGCGCATCGAAATTGACGAGATCGACGCGCTTGAGCTTGATTTTCAGGGCATCGCCGACCTGCACGAGCTCGTGCGAGGCCCATCCCGAATAGCGCTCCAGCATATCGCCGCGCGTCTCGGTGTAGATGTAGGAGGTCCGGGCCTTGAACATTCCGGCAGCAGGATCGCACGCGACGATCCGCGGTGCCTGGAGCAGATGATGGCAACGGCTCTTCGGCTTCTGGCTGAAGGTGCGCTCGCCGGCGAGCCGCTCGACCCGCACCTTCAGGAGCAGCAGATCCTCGTACATCAGGGACGGCTGCAGCACCGGATCCTGCTGCTGCCATTCCAGCGGCATCCAATAACGCCCTTCGGGGTGAAACAGATCGAGCCAGGCCTGCCACTCCATGGTGTCGAGCAGCTCCGCCTCGCGATAGATGAAGTCCGTGATGGTCTTCTCGCCGATCATTCCGCAGCCTCGATGCGCTTGTCCATGTCCATGGTGATGAATTTCGCCCAGGCGTGAAACTGGTTGCGCATCTGCCGCTCGGACGTGCCGTTGATCACCGCCGTGACGTCCTGCTCTTCATGGCCGTCGTAGAGCCGTCGCAGATTGACCCATCGATTGCCGTTGGACTTCAGTCCTTCCTGCGCCCGCTCGTACATTTCGAGGTCGTCGTGGCCGACGATCGAGGTCGGCGCGTTGATGAAGCGGTTGTACATCAATGCGCGCTCGTAGAGCTTGTCGGGCGCGCCGACCAGGCGATAGACCCAGCTCTCGACCAGCGTCTTGTCGACCGCGATCGGGATGAAATTGCGCAGGATCTGGACAGCGCCCTTCACCATGATGTTCGGGAAGTAGACGGTGTTGTGCCTGACCTCGCCAAGGATCTCATGCGCGCGCTGCTCGCCATAGGCTGCGACCATCTGGTCGAGATAGCCCGGGATATCAGAGTAGTTCGAATGGATGGAGTTGGCGACGCCGGTGTGGCCGTGGCCGTTCGGCCAGATCCGGATGCCGCTCTGCTCGTAGAACTCGTACGGGCTCATGAAGGGACCGTAGAGCTGTACCGCCATCGGTGTTTCCGTGGAATCGCCCTGCTCGCGCTTCCAGACCTTGACCGCGGTGCCGGCCGAGCTCTCATGCGCCACCATCGGATGGCAGGTGTCGGTCTGGTTCTCGACCAGCATCTTCCAATTGCACGTGTGCATGTAGCGGATCGGCGTCGCCTGGACTGCGAGCTCCCCCTCCGGCGATCGGTCGACCATGTTGTCGATGGTCGAAAGACTTTCGCCGAAATAATCCTCGAAGGAGACGCCTGAAACGCTCAGGCGAGCGAAGATAAAATCGCGGTAGATGACGACGTTCCTGACCTTCGACAACCCCTCATTCGCCTGAGTGTCGCCGAAGCCGGTGCCCTCGTAGCCCTTCTTCAGCGGGATCGCGAGCAGCGAGCCGTCGGTCTTGAAAGACCATGCGTGATAAGGGCAGCGGAAGAACTTTCCGGTGTTGCCGCAGGGTTCGGACGCGATCTTCACGCCTTTGTGTGGGCAGCGATTGTAGAACACATGGATGGAGCCGTCGGTATGGCGGCTGGCCATGACCGGCTGCCGGCCGATATTGGCGGTGATGAAATCGCCGGGTTTTGCAAGTTGACTGGCGTGGCCGACATAGACCCAGCTGTTGGGAAACAGATGCTCCATCTCGAGATCGAAGATCTCGGGGTCGACATAGACGTCGCGATGCACCTCGGCCTCGCGCACCAGCGCCGCAATCGCGTGGGCATTCCCGCCGTATCTTTTCATGGCGTCCCTCGTCTCCCCTAGAGATCCAGCACCAGTCGTTCCGACTTCGCGCGTGACACGCAGATCTGCATGACCTTGTTGGACGCCCTCTCCTCGTCGCTGAGGATGACGTCGCGATGATCGGGGAGTCCCGCGATCACGCCGCACTGGCAGATGCCGCAATCGCCGCGCCGGCAGTCGTAGAGCACGTCGAAACCAGCCGCCTCCAGCGCCTCGATGATGGTCTGCCCGGCAGCAACGCCGACAACCTGCCCGGTCGACTTGATCTCGACCTCGAACGGCTGGTCAGGCGATGACGGCTGCTCGGACTTGAAGAGCTCGTAATGAACGCGATCGGTTGACACGCCGGCGGCGGCCGCAGCGGCCTTCACCGCGTCGATCATGCCCGAAGGGCCACAGACATAGACGTGGGCGTTTGCTGCGGCATCGCCGAGCGCCGCGGCAATGTCGAGGCGGGATTCATCGCTGTCGTAGTGGACGGACAGCCCTCCGGCGCAGATCTCCTGCAATTGCGGCAGGAACGCCAGCAATCCTTGCGTGCGCCCGGCATAGTGCAGGCGATATGAGCTTCCCCGCGCCGCCAGTTCCGCCGCCATCGACAGAACGGGCGTGATGCCGATGCCGCCGGCGAACAGCAGCGCCGGCGCTGCTCCCTCGTGCAGGCGAAAATTGTTGACCGGCGCGCTCGCTTTCACGACGTCGCCGACCTTGAGCGCGTGCATGAACTGCGAGCCGCCGCTCGAAGCCTCCTCGCGCAGGACACCAAGCGCCAGCGCATCTTCAGGAAGTCCCGGCAACGCCATCAGCGAGTACGGCCGGTCTCCGCCATTCGGGAGCGCGACGCGGAGATGCGCGCCTGCCTGCCATTGCGGCACGACGCCGTCCTCCACACCAAACACAAGGCTCCGTATGAACGGCGTCTCCGCGACATACGACCTGACCTTGAGCTTGAGCGGATGCACGTCCATTCAGGCATCTCACGGATTATATGAATTTGCATATTTTTAGACATGTAATAATTCGCTGTCAATCGTCAGCGTGGGGGGTAGGTCCGGATGTGCAATCAATGGATTGCCAGCTGGCTTCTCGGGCGATCGCCCGCCGGCAACGTCAGTGGCCAGCCGGGGGCTCGCTACCGGCTTGCCGCCGGTCGTCAGGCCCGGCGCATCATGCGCTCTCCTGCGCTCGGCATCGAGCAAGGATACAAGGGGCGAAAGCCGGCGGTAATGGC
The DNA here is from genome assembly GCF_020193895.1 of Bradyrhizobium sp. NBAIM14. NCBI lineage: Bacteria > Pseudomonadati > Pseudomonadota > Alphaproteobacteria > Hyphomicrobiales > Nitrobacteraceae > Bradyrhizobium > Bradyrhizobium sp. NBAIM14. The sequence continues at coordinate 23,875 of NZ_JADYVQ010000024.1, forward strand.
GATCCGGTGATACTTCGAGGCACCTGCCCATCTCGGCACGCAGCTCAGGAAGGCGGCAGGCGGCATACCGGACGCAACGAATGCAAGCTGGCCGACTTCATTCCAGAAATCAGAACTTACAACCTGACAGCGCCGCTCCTCCCCACGTGAGGGCACGTCGCGATCAAGCGGCAGCCGCCTGGTATAGGCACTCGCGAAGCCAGGCGTGGCCTTTGTCCTCCTGATTGCGCGGATGCCACAGCGCGACGATGCGAGCGGGCGGCAGATCGAGCGGCGGTGGCGTGAGATCGAGCTCGTGGGCGAAGCGGATCAGGAAGCGCCGCGGAAGGGTGCAGATGCAGTCGCTGTGCGCAAGGATGACCGGCGCCAGCGCATAGGTCTGAATCGAGACGGCGACGCGCCGGGAGCGGCCGAGCACCGCCAGCGCGTCGTCGACCAGGCCCGAGAAACCGCCGCCATCGGCGGAGATCAGCAGATGGTCGAGCGCGCAAAAGCTGTCGAGATCGAGCGGACCGATGCCGCGGGGATGACCCTTGCGCTGTGCGGACAGGAAGCCGTCTTCGAACAGCGGCCGCTGCATCAGCTCGCCATGTGCGCGGTCGGCGCCCGTCACCAGGATGTCGATCTCTCCCCTTTCGAGCTGATCCACGACATCGCGCGCGGGGTGAACGAGGGCGAGCCGCGCCCGCCCAGCCATCGCGGTCAAGCGCGCGACCAGGCCGGGCGCCAGCGTCACGGCCGGATTCTCGTGGATGGCAACGACGAAGGTACGCTGGCTCTTGGCGGGGTCGAACTCAGCCGGCCCCTCCACCATGCGACGAAGCTTGCCGAGCACGTCCGCAAGCGCCGTCTGCAGCTCCACCGCCCTCGTCGTCGGCACGACGCCGCGCCCGCTCGCCGCGGGCACGAACAGCGGATCGGCAAAGATCTGCCGCAACCGGTTCAGCCGCGCCGAGAGCGCAGGCTGCCCGATATTGAGCCGGGAGGCCGCGCGCGTCACGTTCCGCTCGCGCAGGAGAGCCTCCAGAGCCAGCAACAGACCGAGGTCGATCTCGGCGAGATCGTTATCATCGGCCGGCCGACCCCGGCCGTGTTCCGCATCCTGCATCGGTGGCACCTCCGTCTGGGGCATGTCGCGACCGCGACGAGCCGCGATACGAGGGTTAGGGCCAAAACGGCGGCGTGAAAAGCTGGGCCAGCGTCCTTTCCGATATCGACAATGTCGATGGGACCTATCGAGCCCGCGACTCTCCCCAAGGCCTGGCGCGCTTCGTACCTCACCGTCACCGCGGCCCGGGCAACCAGCCCTACGCCGCGGTCCAGTGGAGGACATCTTGATGATTCACGCGGCCAAGACCTATCAGGTCGGCGAAGCATCCGTCACGCGGATCGACGAGCTGCGGCTTGCCGCATTCAAGTTCGACGCGCTCTATCCGGGAGGCGAGCCAGAGGCGCTGGAGCGCAATCGCGACGAGTTGGAAGCGGGCTCGTTCGATGCTGCGACCGGCACCTTCATCCAGAGCATTCACAGCTGGCTGGTCAGGACACCGCACCACACGATCCTGATCGACACGGCCACCGGCAACGACAAGAACCGGCCGGAGATTCCGCCGCTTCACCGGCTCAACGAACCGTTCCTGGCACGGCTGGCCGCAGCGGGCGTCACGCCGGAGCAGGTCGACTACGTGCTGCTCACCCACGTGCACGCCGATCACGTCGGCTGGAACACCCGTCTCGTCGAGGGACGCTGGGTCCCGACCTTCCCGAATGCGACCTACGTCTTCTCCGCGATCGAGCAGGCCTATGGCGAGAGCCTCGCGACGGGCACAGAGCCGACCGGAGCGGCCCGCCCGGCCCCGGCCCTCGGCCCCGCGCTGCGCAAGCCGGCCGACCGTGTCTATGACGACAGCGTCCGGCCGGTGATCGAGGCCGGACTTGCCAGGCTCATCGCTGTGGACGGGAGCGAGGCCATCGAGGGCATCTCGTTCGTCCCGACGCCCGGCCACAGCGTCGATCACGCCTCCATCCGCCTCGTCTCACGCGGCGAAGAGGCGCTGTTCGCCGGAGACGTGATGCACCACCCGCTCCAGGTGTATGAGCCTTCGCTCAATTCCTGCTTCTGCGAATTCCCGGAAGCCGCGTTGCGCTCGCGCGCCTTCGTGCTGGAGGACGCTGCCGAGCGGGGCTCAATCATCTTCACCACCCATTTCGCACAGTCATCGGTCGGCCGCGTCAGCCGCACCGGAGGACGCTTCACCTGGCAATTCGTCTGAACGGAGAACGATCATGAATCAGCACGCCAGCGCGCGCGTCGACAGGCCCAAGATCGTAGTCGAGGATCTCATGATCCCGAGCGACACGGCCGGAATTTCGCTTCACCTGCGCAACAAGCGTCCCGCGGCGCTCGAGACCTTCTCCGCCGAGCGAACCATCCTGATGATGCACGGCGCGACCTATTCATCGGGAAGCCTTTTCGATACGCCGCTCGGCGGCCTCTCGTTCATGGATCATCTCGCCGGCCATGGCTACGACGTCTTCGCGCTCGACGTGCGCGGCTATGGCCAGTCGACCCGCCCGTCCGAGATGGACGCGCCGCCGGAGCAGTCCGAACCGCTCGTGCGCACCGAGGCCGGCGTGCGCGACCTCGCCAGCGCCGTCGCGCACATCCTGAAGCAGCGCAGGATCGCTCGCCTCAATCTGGTTGCAATGTCCTGGGGCGGCTCGGTGGCCGGCGCTTACACCGCAGGCAACAACGACAAGGTCGTCAAGCTCGCGCTGGTCGCGCCGCTTTGGGTGCTGCAGGGCCCAGCTCCGATCGATGCTGGCGGGCGCCTCGGCGGCTATCGCAACGTTCCGGTGCTGGACTTCAGGGAGCGCTGGCTTTCGGCTGCGCCGGAAGCGGCACGATCGAGCTTGATCCCGGCGGGCGGCTTCGAGCTCTGGGCCAACATCTCGCTCGCCACGGACCCGCTAGGCAGCGCGCAAACGCCTGCCATCATGCGTGCCGTCAACGGCCCGATCCTGGACATCCGCGAATACTGGGCCGCTGGCAAGAGGCTCTATGACGCCGCCGACATTCGCGTGCCCGTGCTCCTGGTCCACGCGGAATGGGACCAGGACGTTCCTATCGCCTCGGCGCAGAACTTCTTCCTTTCGCTGACGCATGCGCCCTACCGGCGATGGGTCGAGATTGGCGAAGGCACGCACATGGTTCTGCTGGAGAAGAACCGTCTGCAGGCGTTCGATGCGATCAACCAGTTTCTCGGCGAAGATTACAGCTAGCGCGGCGTCCTGCTGCACCGCGAAAATCACTCGCGCCGCAACATTCAAAAATGAGACTACCGGTCAAGCCGAACGAGGCCGCGATGGGTGCAGCGCATCCGACTTCGGTTAGCTTTCCTCCAAAGCCGCGGGCTTCGAGAGCCACGGGCATCATACGGTTCGTCGCGGCAACAAGCGATGACACAGGGAGGAGCACATGTCGAAATGCAGCATCGGACTGCTCGCGTTGAGCAGCCTGTTTCTTTCGGGCGCGGCGATCGCCCAGGAAAAGATCAAGGTGGGCGTGACCGCAACGCTCGAGGGCACCTACACGGTGCTCGGCGAGGACGGCATGCGCGGCCACCAGACCGCGCTCAACGTGCTCGGCAAGAAGGTCGGCGACAAGGAACTCGAATTCATCGTGGCTTCGACCGATGCAACGCCGGACTCCGCCGTGCGCGCCGTGCGCAAGCTGATCGAGCAGGACAAGGTACAGATCCTGCTGTCGCCGCTCTCCGGCGACGAAGGCATCGCGGTCAAGAATTTTGCCAAGAGCCATCCCGGGCTGACGTTCATCAATGCCGCATCCGGTGCGCAGGAAACGACCTATGTCGACCCGGCACCGAACTTCTTCCGCTACAACATGGACGGCGCGCAGTGGCAGATCGGCCTCGGCAAATACGCCTATGAAGAGAAGAAGTATCGCAAGATCGCGACCGTCGGCGAGGACTATTCCTTCATCTATACCCAGGTGTTCGGGCTGGTGCTCGAGTTCTGCGGCATGGGCGGACAGGTCACCAACCGGCAATGGGTGCCGCTGGGAACGAAGGACTTCGCCTCCGTCATCGCTGCCCTGCCCGACGACGTCGATGCCATCTATCTCGGGCTTGGCGGCGCCGACGCCGTCAACTTCCTCAACCAGTATCAGCAGGCCGGCGGCAAGGCGCATCTGATGGGCGGTTCCATCATGATCGACCAGACGATCCTGTCGTCGAAGGGCAACGCCAAGAACGCGCTGATCGGAACCATCGCGGCGAGCGGACAGGCCGACACCTGGGAGGATCCGGGCTGGCAGAAATTCGTGAAGGCCTATCAAGACGCCTTCCCGCCCAACAAGCGCTTCCCAAGCCCGTCGCTGCTCGCCACCAACTACTATAATTCAACCATGGCGCTGATCCTCGCACTGCGTCAGGTCAACGGCGATCTCTCCAACAACCAGGCCAAGTACAAGGAAGCACTGGCGAAGATCGAGCTCGACGCACCGAACGGCAAGATCAAGCTCGACTCCAACCGCCAGGCGATCGGCACCAACTTCGTCACCGAAGTCGTCGACGACGGCAAGGGCGCGCTGTTCAGCAAGGTCGTGAAGGTGATCCCGAACGTGAACCAGACGCTCGGCTACGACCCGGCCGTGTTCTCCAAGATCGGGCTGCCGAGCCGCACCGTGCCGGAATGTAAGAAGTACTGACGCATCACGTCAGGCAGACGCAACCGGGGAGCGACTCGCTGACGCGGTCGCTCTCCGCTCTTGCAATCTCGGCGGTGTTGTTGAAGGCTGGCCGAAAAGACAAGAACATTCGGGAGGGGAAGGCATGAGCCGTGCGCTCGCCGTCTTCCATGGCCGCTTCGGCCGGGCGACGGTTTATCAGTTGAACCGGCCTTTCAATATCCACGCCCATCGCGAAGGTCATCTGATCTTCCATGTCGGCGGCATGTCGGCATGCATCGATGTCTCCGACGGGCATTACGATCTCACCGAGACGTCGGTCGTCGCCGTCAATCCCTGGGAACCGCACAACTTCCTGCCGACCGATCTCGACGGCGGCGCGATCTTCTTCGTGCTCTACGTCAACGCCGAATGGTTTGCGCCGGATGCCTCCGGCTCCGACCGGTTGCGCTTCGGCCGCACCCAGTTCAAGCGCACGCCAGCACTCGACAAGCACATCAGGCGGACCGCCGCGCTCGTGTGCGGCGCACCATCGCTCTCCAGTCTCGATTCCGAGCTGAGGCGGCTGATCGACATCTGCTACGACGAAAGCTGGCAGCAGGCCGAGATCGCGCGCGATGCGCGCGCAGGCGGCGCCGTCACCGACTTTCGCGTGCGCAAGTGCATCAAGATGATGTCGGAGAGCCCCGGCGCTGAAATCGAGCTCGACGCCATCGCGCGCGAGTCCGGCCTGTCGCGACCGCATTTCTACCGGCTGTTCCGCGTGCAGACCGGCGTCACCCCGAACCTCTATCTCAACACGCTGATCATGGAACAGGCGCTCGAAGCGCTGGTGGCGAGCGAGGTACCGATCGCCGACATCGGCTTCGATCTCGGCTTCTCCTCGCAGAGCGGTTTCACGCGCTTTTTTGCCGCCAATGTCGGGATGGCCCCGACCGATTATCGTCGCGCCGCCAAGGTTTTGCGCGCCTGAGCGCAGGCCACGAAAAGATACTCACGATCAAATGTCGCCCTCGCCGCTTGGCTAGGATGCCGGCAACGCGATCCCGGAAAAGAGGATCGCGCGTGACGGGAGGACGTTCGCTCATGGCAGGGCCAGCAGCCGGCAACGGCTTGCATGCCCCCTCGCCCCGCTTGCGGGGAGAGGGTCTGGGTGAGGAGGAGTCTCCGCAAGTGCGGCGGCAGTTTGGCTTGCGGAGAGTCCCCCTCACCCGGCGCTACGCGTCGACCTCTCCCCGCAAGCGGGGCGAGGTGAAGCCATGAACCGCTTCGTCGAACGCCATCCGGCCTGGGCGCTGATTACGATCATCGCGATTGCGGTCGCGCTCTGGCTGATCTTCGCAGTCTGGCCGCCGGGGCTGGAAGAGGCGATCGGCCGGAAGCGCGTCTTCCTCAACGCGGTCTTCAACGGCATCACGCTCGGTGGTCTCTACTTCCTGGTCGCCAGCGGCTTCACGCTGATCTTCGGCCTGATGCGCAACGTCAACCTCGCGCACGGCTCGCTCTACCTGTTCGGCGGCTATATCGGTTATGCCATCAGCACATCGTCCGGCTCGTGGATCCTCGGCTTCATCGTCGCCTTCGTCCTGACCGCTGTCGTCGGCGTGCTGCTGCAGGTGATCGTGTTCCGCCGGATGGAGGGCCAGGATCTCAGGCAGACCATGGTGACGATCGGGCTGTCCATCGTGTTTGCCGATCTCATGCTATGGGCCTGCGGCGGCGACTTCTACCAGATCCAGACCCCGAAATGGCTGATCGGTCCCATCGAGCTGCCGCTGGTGACCGCGATCAAATCCTCGGGCGAGCCGGTCTATCTCAGATATCCGCTCGTCAGGCTCGTGATCTTCGTGGCCTCCGTGGTCATCGGCGTCGCGATGTGGCTCGCGCTCAACCGCACCCGGATCGGGATGATCATCCGCGCCGGCGTCGACGATCGCGACATTCTCGCCGCGACCGGCGTGCGCATCCAGCTCGTCTTCGTCGGCGTGTTCGCCTTCGGCGCGGGGCTTGCCGGCATCGCTGGCGTCGTCGGCGGCACCTTCCAGTCATTGTCGCCCGGCGAAGACATCCGTTTCCTGCTGGCGTCCCTCGTCGTCGTGATCGTGGGCGGCATGGGCTCGATTCCGGGCGCCGCGCTCGGCGCGCTGATCATCGGCCTCGCCGAGCAGCTCGGCTCGGTCTACATCCCGACCTACGCCATCGTCGTGACCTTCCTGATCATGGTGCTGGTGCTGGCGATCCGGCCGCAAGGCCTGTTGGCGAGGCGCTGAGATGTCGCTCGCCCACGATGCCCCAGTTGCCGTAGGCCGCGCCACCAAGGCGCAGCCCCCCGCCCGGACATGGCCGGAGATCAACAACCCCGTTGCCTGGGCCGTCGCGGCCATTCTCCTGATCATGCCGCTGATCGCGAGCAGCTTTTTTCTGATCGAGATATTCGCGAGCACGCTGATCCTCGGCACCGTGGCGCTGAGCCTGATGTTTCTTGCCGGCTATGGCGGCATGGTCAGCCTGATGCAGCTCACCATCGCGGGCTTCTCGGCCTACATGGTCGCGGTGTTCGGCGTCAGCGGCAACCCCAATATCAGCCTGGGCTGGCCGTGGTGGCTCGCGGTGCCGATGGCGCTCGCGCTGGCGACCGCCTTCGGCACGCTCGGCGGCGCGCTCGCGGTGCGCACCGAAGGCATCTACACCATCATGATCACGCTCGCGATCGGAGCGGCCTTCTACTATTTCACCAACCAGAACTGGGCGATCTTCAACGGTCATACCGGCATCAACACCGTGGCCACGCCACACTTCTGGGGCGTGAACTGGCGCGCCGACATTCCCTTCTATTACATCGTGCTGGCGGTCGCCGCGCTCTGCTATTTCGCGGTCGAATACCTCTCGCGCGCGCCGTTCGGCCTGGCGCTCCAGGGTGTGCGCGACAATCCGCGGCGCATGGCGGCGCTCGGCTTCAACGTCAATGCGCACCGCGTCGCGGCCTATGCTTTCGCGTCTTTCGTCGCCGCGCTGGCCGGCGTGCTCCAGGTCTGGAACTATCGCCAGATCTCGCCGGGTTCGGTCAGCGTCGGCGCCTGCATCGACGTGCTGATCATCGCCGTCGTCGGCGGCATCACGCGCCCGATCGGGCCCTTCATCGGCGCGCTGATCTTCGTGCTGCTGCGCACCTTCGCGCTCGACTTCCTGGTCCGACTCGGACTCGACGGCAACCGCTTCCGCCTGCTGATCGGGCTCGGCTTCCTCGCCATCGTGTTCTGGTCCTCGGACGGCGTCATCGGCCTCTGGCAGCGCTGGCGTCAGCATCAACGGCGCGAGGCGAGCCGCTCCGGTGGAGGGCGCGGCCATGGATAGCGTCGCCCAACGCCTCTCCGCCGTCGGTGCCGGCGCCGCGCTGGAGCTGCGCGGCGTGACGCGGCTGTTCGGCGCGCTCGCAGCGCTGACCGACGTCACCATCACCGTGCGACCGGGCGAGCGGCGCGCCGTACTCGGCTCCAACGGTGCCGGCAAGACCACGTTGTTCAACTGCATCACGGGCGACTTCCCGCCCTCCTCCGGCACCATCCGCTTCTTCGGCGAGGACGTGACGCATTTCCCGCCCTATGAGCGTATCCGCCGCGGGTTGCGCCGCACCTACCAGATTTCGGCGCTGTTCCCCGGCCTCACCGTGCAGGACAACGTCTATCTCGCCTGCCGCGGCGTCTCGCGCGGACGCTTCTCGTTTCTGCGTCCGGGACAGAATGATGCATTGATGCATGCGGCCGACAACCTGATCCAGGCCGTGCATCTGTCCGCCGTGAAGGACCAGCGCGTGGGCGAGCTCGCGCACGGCCAGCAGCGCCAGCTCGAGATCGCGCTCGCGCTCGCCGGTGCGCCGCGCTTCGTGCTGTTCGACGAGCCGGCCGCGGGTCTGTCGCCGACGGAACGGGCCGAGCTGATCGAGATCCTGACCTCCCTGCCCGCGCATATCGGCTACATCATCATAGAGCACGACATGGACGTTGCGCTGCGCGTCGTCGAGAGCGTCACGATGATGCACAACGGCCGCGTCTTCAAGGAAGGCCTGCCGGAAGAGATCCAGTCCGACCCTGAAGTGCAGGAGCTCTATCTCGGAGGCGGCCATGAATGAGATCCGCCGCAGCAATCCGGCGCTCGAGGTTCGCGGCCTCGACGTCTATTACGGCCACTCGCATGCGCTGCAAGGCGTCGATCTCACGTTGGAGAGCGGCGTGTTCTCAGTCGTCGGCCGCAACGGCATGGGCAAGACCACGCTGTGCAAGGCGATCATGGGGCTCGTCGGCGTGAGCGGCGGCTCGATCCGCGTGCGCGGCGAGAATGTCACGCGGCGGCCGCCGGCCCAGATCGCCCGGCTCGGCGTCGGCTACGTGCCGCAAGGACGCCGCCTCTGGCGCTCGCTCAGCGTCGACGAGCATCTGCAGCTCGCCGGCGGTCTGCGTTCGGGCGTCTGGACCGTCGAGCGCATCTACGACACATTCCCGCGCCTCGCCGAGCGCAAGGGCCACGGCGGCGGCCAGCTCTCCGGCGGCGAGCAGCAGATGCTGGCGATCTCGCGCGCGCTGCTCACCAATCCGCATTTGCTCATCATGGACGAGCCGACCGAAGGCCTCGCTCCCGTCATCGTCGCGCAGGTCGAGGAGATGCTGCTGCGGCTGGGCGAAGACGGCGACATGTCCGTGCTCGTGATCGAGCAGAACATCGGCGTCGCCACCGCGATCTCGCGCAACGTCGCGATCATGGTCAACGGCCGCATCAACCGCATCATCGACTCCGCGCGCCTTGCCGCCGATCGCGAGCTGCAGCAGCGCCTGCTCGGCGTCGGGCTTCATGCGGAGCTCGAACCGGATATCGAAATCGCCGCATCCGGCGCTGAAACGAAGCCGGCGCCGGCGCCACGGCGCGACGGGCCTGTACGCATCTACATCTCCAATCCGACGCTGCCGACGCGATGGTCGCAACCGGTGCCGATCGCCCGCATCGAGGCCGCGGCGCGGACGCTCTCGACGCAGGTCGCCCGGCTCGACGAGACGGCGCGGCGCAAGCACGAACCGGTGCCGGCGCAGGCTTCGGGCCCGCCGGTGGTGCTGGTCGTCGGCACGCTCGATACCAAGGGCCAGGAGCTGCGCTACATCCGCGACATCATAGCCGAAAGCGGCCTGCGCACGCGGTTGGTCGACGTCTCGACCAGCGGCAAGCATTCCTCCTGCGATGTCTCCGCGCAGGAGATCGCCCTGAACCACGGCCGCGGCGGCTCCGCCGTGTTCGGCACCGACCGTGGTGCCGCCGTCACCGCGATGGCCGATGCGTTCGCGAATTGGCTGCGGCGCCAGGGCAATGTCGCCGGCGTGATCTCCGCCGGAGGCTCGGGCGCGGCCTCGCTGGTCGCCCCGGGCATGCGCGCGCTCCCAGTGGGCGTGCCCAAGCTGATCATTTCCTCCGTCGCCTCCGGCGATGTCGGGCCCTATGTCGGCCCGGCAGACATCACCATGATGTACTCCGTCACCGACGTGCAGGGGCTGAACTCGATCTCGCGCGCGGTGCTCGCCAACGGGGCCAATGCGCTCGCCGGCATGGTCAAGGCGCGGCTCGACACGCGTGCCGCAACGGCGCGCGAAGCCCGCGGGCTGCCCGCAATCGGCATCACCATGTTCGGCGTTACCACGCCGGCCGTGCAGAAGATCGCGGCCGAGCTGCGCGATGATTTCGAATGCCTGGTCTTTCACGCCACCGGCATCGGCGGCCGGTCCATGGAGAAGCTCGTCGAATCCGGTCAGCTCGCCGGCGTCATCGACCTCACCACGACCGAGATCTGTGACCTCATGATGGGCGGCGTATTTCCCGCCGCCGAGGACCGCTTTGGCGCGATCATCCGCAGCCGCCTGCCCTATGTCGGCTCGGTCGGCGCACTCGACATGGTCAATTTCGGCGCGCCTGACACCATTCCCGAACGCTATCGCGGCCGCAAATTCCACGTCCACAATCCACAGGTGACGTTGATGCGGACGACGGCGGAAGAGAACGAGCGCATGGGCCGCTGGATCGGCGAGCGGCTCAACCAGATGGATGGCCCGGTGCGTTTCTTCCTGCCCGAGGGCGGCGTCTCGGCCCTCGACGCGCGAGGTCAGCCGTTCTGGGATCCGGATGCCGACGCCGCGCTGTTCCGCACATTGGAGCGGACCGTGCGGCAGACCGGCAACCGCCAGCTCATTCGCATCCCCAAGAACATCAACGATCCCGATTTCGCCGCCGCCATCGTCAGTGCGTTCCGAAACCTGTTCGGGCGGACCGGTGTGCGGCGGAGACTCGCGAGGTGACCGATGGCCAGGTTTGAACGCGCGGCGCTGCTGAAAAAGTTTCGCGACATGGCAAGGCGCGGCGAGCCGATCGTCGGCGGCGGCGCCGGCACCGGGCTCTCAGCCAAATGCGAGGAAGCCGGCGGCGTCGACCTCATCGTCATCTACAATTCCGGCCGCTATCGCATGGCCGGGCGCGGCTCGCTCGCGGGCCTGATGGCGTATGGCGATGCCAACGCCATCGTGCTGGAAATGGCGAACGAAGTGCTCCCCGTGGTCGGCCAGACCCCGGTGCTGGCGGGCGTCAACGGCACCGATCCCTTCCGCGACATGGACGTCTTTCTCGACCAGCTGAAGGCGCTCGGGTTTGCCGGCGTCCAGAACTTTCCGACCGTCGGCCTGATCGACGGTACCTTCCGCGCCAATCTCGAAGAGACCGGCATGTCCTACGCGCTCGAGATCGACATGATCGCCAAGGCACACGACAAGGACATGCTGACCACGCCCTACGTGTTCAGCGAGAAGGAAGCGGCGGCGATGGCGATCGCCGGCGCTGACATCATCGTCTGCCACATGGGCCTGACGACCGGCGGCACGATCGGTGCGCAAACCGCCTTGAGGCTCAAGGACTGCCCGGCGCGGATCGACACCTGGGCCAGCGCCGCGCTCAGCGTCAATCCGGACATCCTGGTGCTGGCGCATGGCGGCCCGATCGCCGATCCCGCGGACGCCGATTTCATCATGAAGAACACCCGTCATTGCCACGGCTTCTACGGGGCGTCCTCGATGGAGCGGCTGCCGGTGGAGCGGGCGCTGACGGAACAGGTGCGGCAATTCAAGGCGATCGGCGCGCGATAAGGCCTGATTGGTTCGAGGGAGGGAAAGATGTCAGGGATGTTGGTCGGTGAATTGATCCTCTGGCTGATCGTCGCGATCATCGTAATCGTGGTTGGCGTCTATATCGTGAACTGGCTGTACCACCGCTCCTCCAAGGAGACCTCGTTCGTCCGCACCGGCTTCCTCGGCGAACGCGTGGTGATCAATGGCGGCGCCTTCGTGCTGCCGTTCATCCACGACTACACCCCCGTCAACATGAACGTGCTGCCGATGGGCATCGTGCGTTCGAAGCAGGATGCCGTGATCACCCGCGACCGCATGCGCGTCGACATCGAGGCCGACTTCTATGTCCGCGTGCAGCCGACCCGGGAGGCCGTCTCGATTGCCGCTGCGACACTCGGCCGCCGCACCCTGGAACCCGGGCAGCTCCACGCGCTTCTCGCCGGCAAGTTCATCTCCGCGATCCGCTCGGTCGCTTCCGAGATGACCATGGAGGAGATGCACGAGCGTCGCGGCGACTACGTCGCGCGGGTCAAGACCGAAGCGGCGGAAGCTCTCGCCCAAAACGGCCTCGAGCTGGAATCGGTTGCGATCACCGATCTCGACCAGACCGATCTCGAGTTCTTCAACCCTTCGAACCGCTTCGACGCCGAAGGCCTGACGCGGTTGATGGAGGACATCGAGGCCAGGCGGAAGCTGCGCAACGACATCGAGCAGGATTCGATGATCAAGATCCGCTCCCGCAACCTGGAAGCCGAGCGGCAGGCGCTGGAGATCGAGCGCGAGAGCGAGACCGCACGCCTGGAGCAGGAACGCGACATCGAGATGCGCCGCGCGCTTCAGCGCACCGAAGTCGCCCGCGAGCGGGCCCTGCGCGAGACCGAGGCCGAACAAGCACAGATTTCCGCCCGCGAAGCCATCGAGCGCGCCCGCATCGCCAATGAGCAAGCGATCGCCGAGGCCCGCATCGCCTCCGAGCGCGAGACCCGCCAGAAGGAGATCGAACGGACCCGCACGATCGAGGAGAAGGAGCTGCTGGCGCGCGAGGAGATCGAGAAGACAAGGATCGCCAACCAGCGCTCGATCGATACCACACGCATCGCTTCGGAACGCGAAGTCCGCCAGCGCGAGATCGAGCGGATGCGCACAGTCGAGGAAGCCGAGATCGCCGCGCGCGAGGCAATCGAGAAAGCCCGCATCCAGCAGGACCGCGTCGTCACCGACGCCCGCATCGCCAACGAGGAAGAGACGCGGCGCCGCGAGATCGAGCGGACGCGCGCGGTCGACGAGGCCGAGATTGCCGCACGCGAGGCCACCGAAAAGGCGCGCATCGCCCAGACGCTGATCGTCAATGTCGAGCGTATCTCCTCGGACGAGCGCACCCGCGCGCTGGAAATCCAGCAGGTGCGGACCATCCAGGAGGCCGAGATCGAAGCGCAGCGCGCGGTCGAGGCCGCCCGCATCGCCCGAGAGCGGACGCTCGCCGCCGAGCGCATCGCCGCCGAGCAGAGCACGCGGCAGCTGGAGATCGAGCGCAACCAGGCGCTCGATGTCGCCGGCATTGCGGCGCGCGAGACCACGGAAGCCTCGCGCATCGCCCAGGAGGAGCGCGTGCGCTCCCTGGAGATCGCCCGCAACCGCGCCGTCGAGGAAGCTGACATCGCCTCGCGCGAGGCGATCGAGGCGGCCCGCATCGCCCAGGAAAAGGCGGTTGCGGCCGAGCGCATCCAGGCCGAACGGGAGACGCGCGCGCTCGAAATCGAGCGGACCGGCGTCCTCGAGGCGGCCGAGCTGAAGCGGCGCGACGCCATCGAGCGGCAGCGCATCACGGTCGACCTGGCGCTCGAGGCCGAGCGCATCAATTCCTCCAAGAAGCGCGAAGTGCTCAACATCGAGCAGAAGAAGGCGATCGAGATCGCGGACGAGGACCGCGTCATCGCGCTGTCGACCAAGAAGTCCGAGCGGATCGACGCCGACCGCCAGGTCCGGCAGGCCGAGATCGTGGCGCGCAAGGAGGTCGAGACCACCGACGTTTCGCGCGAGCAGGCGCTGGAGGCCGCCCGCATCGAGCGGCGCCGCGCCATCGAGCAGCTCGAGGTCGCCCGCGTCCAGTCGCTCCAGGAGGCCGAGATAGCTGCGCGCGAGGAAGTCGAGCGTGCCCGCATCGCCTCCGACCGCGGCCTCGACGAGGCCCGCATCGGCCGCGAGCGCGAGCTGCGCAAGCTCGAGGTCAATCGTGAGAAGGACGTCGAGACGGTGCTGATGGAGAAGGCCATCGCCATCCATCAGAAGTCGCTGGAGGAGTCGGCCGCGCGCGCAGCCGCCGAGGAGGCGCGGATCCGGGCGACCGAAGCCGCCGAGCGCGTCGTCACCGCCCGCGAGAGCGAGATCGCCAAACGGCGCAAGACCGTCGAGGTTCTGCTGGCGGAGAAGCAGGCCGAAGAGACCCGCATCGCCGCCGAAGCCGAGCGCGTGCGCGCCGCGGTCGAAGCCGAAGCGCAACGCATGCTGAACGAAGCCGAGAACGTGCTGACCGACCAGGCACGCTACTCGCTGTTCCGCAGAAAGCTGCTCGACCGCATCGAGGGCATCGTGCGCGAGAGCGTCAAGCCGATGGAGAAGATCGAAGGCATCCGCATCCTCCAGGTCGACGGCCTCAACGGCAACGGCCACGGCAACGGCAATGGCGGCCGCAGCGCCACCGACGAGGTGATCGACTCGGCGCTGCGCTACCGCGTCCAGGCGCCGCTGATCGACTCCATCCTGTCCGACATCGGCGTCGAAGGCGGCAGCCTGGCCAAGATGCCGGGACTGATCCGCGAGGCCCGTGACATGCAGGGCATCAAGGAGGCCGCGCGCAAGGGCGGCGGCGGAGGTGGTGGCGGTGGTGACAAGCCGGCCGCCGCTCCGCCTGCGACTGAGGGCGGCGAGCCGCCCGCCGAGCGCGGGCCACGGAAGAAGAGCTGAGGTCTTAAGCAATGGCCCGCGTCTACGTCTCCACCGTCGTCAACGCCCGCAACGACCGCGTCTGGGCGCGGGTGCGCGATTTCAATGGCCTGCCGAACTGGCATCCGGCCATAGCCGAAAGCCGGATCGAGGGCGGCGAGCCCGCCGACAAGATCGGCTGTGTCCGGGATTTCCGCCTGCGCAACGGCGACCGCATCCGCGAGAAGCTGCTCGGCCTCTCCGATTACGACATGTTCTGCACCTACTCGATCCTGGAATCGCCGATGGGCGTCGAGAACTACGTCGCCACCCTGCGCCTGACGCCCGTCACCGACGGCGACCAGACCTTTGTGGAATGGACCGCGGAATTCGACTGCGCGCCGGAACGTGAAACCGAGCTCGTCAACAACATCGGCGGCGGCGTGTTTCAGGGCGGTTTCGACGCCCTGAAACGCGTGTTCGGAGGCTAGCCGTGCCGCATATCGTCAAGAGCACGATCCTGAACGCACCGACGGACGCGGTGTGGGACGTGCTGCGCGATTTCAACGGGCACGACCGCTGGCACCCGGCGGTTGCGACCTCCTCCATCGAACGCGCGCAATCCGCCGACAAGATCGGCTGCGTGCGACGGTTCAAGCTGAATGACGGCTCGGAGCTCCGAGAGCAGCTGCTGGCACTGTCCGACCTGGAACAGACCTTCAGCTATTGCCTGCTCGATACGCCGGTCCCGATGTTCAACTACGTCGCGCATGTCCGGCTGCTGCCGGTGACCGACGGTGACCGCACCTTCTGGCACTGGGAATCGCGGTTCACGACGAAGCCGGAGGACAAGGACCGCATCACCCACATGGTCGCGGAAGACATCTATCAGGCCGGATTCGAAGCGATCCGCCGCCATCTGAAGGAGGCCGCTTAAGCCATGGCCGTGACGGTAAAGACCTTTACGAATGCGAGCGAGGCGGCTGGCGCGCTGTCGTCGGACCGGAGCGCGCGCTATCTCGGCGGCGGCACGCTGGTGATGCGGGCGCTGAACGAAGGCGACGTCTCGATCTCGACGATCGTCCGGGCGCAGGACCAGGCGCTGACCCGGATCGATGCGTCCGGTCCGCGCATCACGCTCGGTGCCGGAATCACCTTCGCGCGCGTGCTCGCCGAGCGCGACCTCGCCTTCCTGCATGCGCCTGCCCGATCGATCGGCGGTCCCGCCGTGCGCAACATGGGCACGGTCGGCGGCAATCTGTTCGCGCCGAACCCTTACGGCGATTTCACCGTGGCGCTGCTGGCGCTGGATGCCACGGTCGCCGTGCAAGGCGGCTTCGGCTCGCGCGATATTCCGATCGAGGAGTTTCTGCAGGGGCGCGAGCGTCAGGCCGGAACTTTGGTGCTGTCGGTGTCCTGCACGCGGCCGGCAAGCAGCGAGGCGTTCCGATATCGCAAGATCGCGCGCATCAAGCCGAAGGGCGGCTCGGTGATCACGCTTGCCGCGCATCTGCCGGTCAGCGGCGGACGGATCGCGGGTGCACGGATTGCGCTAGGCTCGATGGCGCCGACCCAGATCCGCGCTCGCGCCGCCGAGCGCGCGCTGGAGGGCCGCTCGCTGGATGCGGCGACCATCGCAGCTGCGGCCTCTGCCGCCACAGAAGGAACATCGCCCTCAGACAACGCGCTCGGCAGCGCCTGGTATCGCCGCGAGATCGTCGGCGTGCATCTGCGGCGCCTGCTGTCGGGACAGGAATAGCTCGCCATGACAAAAATCCCTCTGCAGTTTCGCCACAACGGCCGCGACGTCGCGATCTTCGTCGACGGCGGCACCAACCTGCTCGTCGCGCTGCGCGAGCTGATCGGCGACATGACGCCGAAATTCGGCTGCGGCCAGGGTGGCTGCGGCACATGCAGCGTGCTGATCGATGGCGAGCTTCACCTCTCCTGCCTGACGCTCGCCGAGACGGTCGCGGGCCGCTCGGTCGAGACGCTCGACGGCATGAAGCAAGGCCCGAACCTGCATCCGCTGCAGCGCGCCTTTGCCGACAATTTCGCCGCCCAGTGCGGCTATTGCACGCCGGGCATGCTGATGGCCGCAAAGGCGCTGCTCGACCGCAATCCCGCCCCAAGCCGCGCCGACGTGATCGAGGCGATTTCCGGCAATATCTGCCGCTGCACCGGCTACGAGCCGATCATCAATGCCATCCTCGCCGCCGCGGGCGGCCGGGCAAGCGCCTGAGGTCAGACCATGCTGGAACTGCGCAAGGACATCTTCGCCGACGAGCGCGACGACAATCTCAAGGAGATCGGCAAGGGCACGCAGCGTCAGGACATGCTCGGCCACATCACGGGCACGTCCAGCTATTTCAACGACCACAAGCTGCAGGGCATGCTGCACCTGAAGGTCGTGCGTTCGACCCAGGCCCATGCAAGGCTGCGCCGCATCGATACCACCGAGGCCGAGCGCTCGGCCGGCGTGCGCCGGATCATCCGCGGCGCGGACGTGCCGCGCAATCTCAACACGCTGCTCAGCCTGATCAACTTCGGCAAGGATGACGAGCCGTCGCTGGCGGTCGACAAGGTCCGCTACAAGGGCGAGCCGATTCTCGCCATCGTCGCCGACAGCGAGCGCGAGGCGTTCGAGGCGATCGCAAAGATCAAGATCGACTACGAGCCGCTGCCGACCGTGTTCGACGTCGAGGACGCGCTGAAGCCCGGCGCCCCTGTGGTCAACGAGACCTATCCGAAGAACGCCTTCATCTATCACGACGTCTATGATCACCAGCGCCTGCGCTTTGGCGATGCCGATGCGGCGCTCGCGGCCGCCGACCACGTGCTCGAGCAGCGCTACCAGATGTCGCCGATCGAGCACGCGCCGACCGAGACGAACGGCGCCATCGCCGCACCCGACACCAACGGCCGCTACATCGTCTACACCTCGACGCAGGCGTTGTTCTTCTCGGTCGACACCTGCGCCAAGATTTTGGACGTGCCCTCCAACACCTTCCACTTCATCGGCGGCACGGTCGGCGGCGGCTTTGGCGGCAAGGTCGATACCTTGACCGAACCGCTCGCGATCCTCGGCGCCATGCTGACAGGGCGCCCGGTGCGCTACGTGTTCGGTCGCGAGGAGGAGATGCAATACGGCCCGCCGCGCGGCGCCGAGCGCATCTACATCAAGGACGGCGTGATGCGCGACGGCCGCATCGTCGCCCGCAAGATCCGCGCCTATTTCGACAGCGGCGCCTATACGCGGCTGTCGAGCTATGCCGCCGTGAAATGCGCCGCGCACCTGCCGGGCCCCTACACCATCCCGAACGTCTATGGCGACGTCTATTGCGTCTTCACCAACCGCACGCCGGCGACCGCCATGCGCGGCTTCGGCGTCACTGCGATGGACTTCGCCATCGAATGTCAGATGGACAAGCTCGCAAACCTCGTCGGCGTGGACCCGATGGAGTTCCGGATCCTGAACGCCTATCGCGACGGCGACATGAAGGCGCACCGGCGCGAAGCCAAGAACACGGCTCTGATCGAGTGCGTCCAGGTTGCGGCGGAAAAAGCCAAATGGCCAATCCGCGACGAGTTCAGGCGCGCCTCCTCGCGCAAGGACGGCGGCGGCAGCCGCGCCGTGATCCCGCCCACACCGACGGATTCGCGCAGCCGGCCCGCTGCGCCTGCGCAGCAGCGAACGAGCTATGACCGCGCCCCGATGACGGCGACACGGGAGCCACCGCGCGAGCCACCGCCGCCGGCGCCGCCTCCTCCCGCGCCGCCTCCTCCCGCGCCGCCTCCTCCCGCGCCGCGCCCGGCCGCGCCGTCGCACGGCGCCACCCGTTTCTCCTCCGTCTTCGGCACCAGGAGGCGCTAAATGACCCGGCATCGCGGACGCGGGATGGCGTCGATCAATTATCCCATCGGCATGAATCTCGGCGGCGATCCGAGCCAGGCGCTGGTGCATTCCAATCCCAGCGGCAAGTTCACCGTAGCGCTGTCGTCGATCGACCTCGGCCAGGGCATGAAATCGGTGACGCGGCAGATCTGCGCGGAGACGCTCGGCGTGCCGGTCGAGGACGTCTATGTCGACACCGCGGATTCCGACACCGGCCCGCATTGCATGGGCTCGTTCGCCTCCCGCGGCACCCATCGCGTCGGCAACGCCGTGATGGCTGCGGCGCGCGAGGCGCGCGGCGTGATGATGGAGGCCGCCGCCGAGGAGCTCGAGGTCAACGCCGCCGATCTCGAGACCGACGGGCGCGGCAACATCCATGTCAAAGGCGCGCCGCACCGCTCGATCTCGACAAAGGACGTGGCCATTGCCGCGCAGTTCAAACAGGGCAAGACCATCTCCGGCCGAGGCATCTTCCTGGTGCCGCTCTCCAACGTCGACCCTGAAACGGGCGAGATGTCGCCGGCAACCTGCTATGCCCATGCCTGCCTTGTCGCCGAGGTCGAGGTGGACGATGAGACCGGCGAGGTCGCGATGGTCCGGATGGACTCGGCTTACGAGCTCGGCCGTGCGCTCAATCCGCGCCTCGTCGAGCAGCAGCTGGTCGGCGGCGCTTGGATGGGCGTCAGCCACGCCCTCTACGAGACGCCGGAGCCGTACTATCCCGATCCTGTCCACGGGCCCCGCGACTTCGTCGAATATCTGATGCCCGGTCCCGGCGACATCTGTCCGCATGATATCGCCGTGCTGGAGCGCCCCGCCCCTGACGGTCCGTTCGGGGGAAAAGGCCCTGGCGAGATGTGCGCCAATCCGGTGCTGCCCGCGGTGGCGAATGCGATCTTCAACGCGGTCGGCGTGCGGATCGACGACCTGCCGATCACGCCCGAGAAAGTGCTGCGCGCGATCAAGGCCCAAGGCGGCGCGCGGCCGCAGGCGCGGCGTTAGAGGATCGGCCGTGGCGGTTCGCAGCAACATCGTCGGCATCGACAGCCCGGAGGCGCTGGAGCGGGCGCTGCGGGCGGCCTATTATCTCGCCGACGAAGGGCTCGCGACCGCCGCCTATCTCGGCCTCGCGCTCGGCAAGCCGCTGCTGCTCGAAGGCGCGCCCGGCGTCGGCAAGACGGAGGCCGCCAAAGCCATCGCCGCCGTGCTCGGCCGCCGCCTGATCCGCCTGCAATGCTACGAGGGCATCGACGCCTCTGCCGCGCTCTATGAGTGGAACTATCCACGCCAGATGCTGGCGATCCGTCAGGCCGGGGACGAGAGCATCGACATCTATGGCGAGACGTTCTTGATCGAGCGGCCGATGCTGGCGGCCCTGCGCGCACCTGATTCCACCGTGCTCCTGATCGATGAAATCGACCGCGCCGATCAGGAGTTCGAGGCCTTCCTGCTCGAATTCCTCTCCGACTTCCAGATCTCGATTCCCGAGCGCGGCACGGTCCGCGCGGCCGAGCGGCCGGTGGTCGTGCTCACCTCGAACCGGACCCGCGATCTGCACGAAGCCTTGCGCCGCCGCTGCGTCTATCACTGGATCGATTATCCGACGGCGGAGCGCGAGGCACGCATCATCATGATGCGCGCCTCCAGCGTCGCCGAAACCACGGCCCGCGCCGTCGTCGCGGCCGTCGAGAGATTGCGGCGTGAACCGCTGAGCAAGGCCCCCGGCATCGCCGAAGCCGTCGACTGGGCCGAGGCCGCGACCCTCCTCAACAAGGGCGGCGCGCGCTGGCCTGATGCCTTCAAACGCTCGATCGGCGTGGCGCTGAAGGACGAAGAGGACCTGCACTTCATCGCGCCGCGGATCGATGCCATGCTCGCGGAGGCGACCGCATGAGAAACGAGCCGCAGCTCCCGCGCGCTGCCCGCACCTTTGTTTCCTTCGTCGCCCTGCTGCGCGCCAACGGCTTCGCCGTCGCGCCGGAGCAGACCACCGCGTTCCTCGCCGCGATCGCGCTGCTCGGACCGCGCAAGCTCGAGGACATCAAGCAATCTGCGCTCGCCACCCTCGCCCCTCCGCCCGAGCGCCGCGCCACCTTCGATCGGCTGTTCGACCTGCATTTCCGCGGCAGCGAGGCGATCGAGCGTGCCGACGACGGCGAGGACGACGAGACCGTCCGTCTGCAGGAGGAAGGTCGCGGCGACGAGGAGCCCCTGCTCTCCGACGAGGCCAACGAATCCGGCCTGACTGCATCGCGCACTGAGGTGCTGGTCGAGCGCCGCTTCGTGCAGCTATCCACGACCGATGCCCTCCGACGCCTGGCACGCGAGGCCCCGCGGCGCCTGCCGCGGCGGCGCGGGCACCGCCGCATGCGGGCGCGCCGCGGCCCCTTTGCCGACCTCCGCCGCACCTTACGCGACTCTGTCCGCAGCGACGGCGAGATCCTGCGGCTCGGCCACATGAAGCGGCGGCAACGGCCGCGCAAGGTGTTGCTGCTGATCGACGTCTCCGGCTCGATGAAAAGCCGCACCGAGGAGAATATGAAGCTTGCGCATGCGCTGGTGCAGGCCGCGCCCAATGTCGAGGTCTTCACCTTCGGCACGCGGCTGACCCGTGTCACGCGTGCACTGCGTCTGAAACGGCGCGAGCAGGCGCTGAGCGCCGCGGCACATCTGGTCAGCGACTGGGACGGCGGCACTCGGATCGGCGACGCGCTGCAAGCGTTCCTGGCGGTCCCGCGGTTCGGCGGCTACGCCCGCGGCGCCGCTGTGATCATCATCTCCGACGGGCTCGAGCGTGGAGAGCCGGACGCCCTTCGCGACGCTGTCGCGAAACTATCGCGGCGGGCCTGGCGCCTGAGCTGGCTGACGCCGCTCGCGACAGGCCCCGCGTTCCGTCCGCAGACAGAAGCGCTGGTCGCGATCGAACGCTTCGTCGACGATCTCGTGGACGGCGGGTCGAGCGCATCGATCGTCGCCCACGTCCTGGCACTGGGAAGGAGAGCTGCGTGAGCAAGATTGTCGACGGCCATCATCACATCTGGCGGCAGGCCGATCTGCCCTGGCTGACCGGTCCCATGCAGCCCCGCATCTTCGGACCGTACGAGCCAATCCGGCGCGATTATCCGATCCAGGAATATCTCGACGATCTCAAGGACAGCGACGTCACCCGTTCCGTCTATGTGCAGACCAATTGGGCGCCCGAGCATTTTGAGGAGGAAGCAGCGTGGGTACAGCGTACCTCCGACGAACATGGCTGGCCGCACGCCATCGTTGCCTACGCCAATTTCGCGGCCGAGGACGTCCGTCCGCAGCTCGACCGCCTCAATCGTTATCCGCTACTGCGCGGGGTGCGCATGCAGCTGCATTGGCACGAGAACCCGCTCTATCGCTTCGCAGCGCGTCCGGATCTCTGCACCGACCCGACGATCCGTCGCAATGTCGCACGTCTTTCCGATTACGGCTGGAGCTTCGATTTGCAGGTGTTCACGCCGCAGATGCCGGATGCTGCGCAGCTGGCCGAATCCTGTCCCGGCGTGACCTTCATCCTCCAGCATGCCGGCATGCTCGAGGATCTCTCGCCGGCTGGACGGGCGGCCTGGCGCGCCGGGATGGCCCGGCTCGCGAGTTGTCCGAACGTGGTCTCGAAACTGTCCGGGCTCGGCACCTTCATCCATCGCAACGATCCCGCGCATATCGCCGCCGTGCTCACTGATACCGTCGCGATCTTCGGCGCCGAGCGCTGCCTGTTCGGCTCCAATTTTCCGATCGAGAAATTGTGGACCAGTTATCGCGAGCTCGTCGCAGCCTTTCGCGACGCCGCCGCCCCGTTCAGTGCGGAGCAGCAGGATGCGATCTTCAGGACGACGGCGACGCGCGTCTATCGGCTTTGACAGACAAGAAACGAGACGGGAGGGAAACGAATGGCGCTGGAGATCAAGATCCTGGACTACGGCGATATCGAGCTGGAATCGAGCTTCCTGGTGCTCGGCCGCGACTGCGGCCGCACCCGCCGCGTCCTCACGCTCGGCTTTTTGATCCTCGGCGGCAAATATCCTGTCGTGGTCGACACCGGCTATCGCTCCAACCAGATCATGGAGACGCTGGGCATGCGCGGGCTCCAGTATCATGAGAACATGATCGAGAACCAGCTCGCGCGCCACGGCGTTCGCATGGGCGACGTTCGCTTCGTCTGCCACACGCATTTGCATATCGACCATGCCGGCAAGGACGACCTGTTTCCGATGAACACGACCGTCGTGCTCAACCGCAAGGAGCTCGAATATTCCGTCTCCGGCCTGATGCATCCGCAATATCCCGCGCCAGACATCAAGCACCTGATCGACCGGCTGCATACCAAGAGCGCACTGCGCTTCCTGGACCTCGAGATCACCGGGCCGATCGAGCTGATGCCCGGCGTCTATTGCGACGCCGCCAACGCGCACACCGAGGGCTCGATGAACATCATCGTCGAGACCGCCGACGGCATCGCCACCATCTGCGGCGACGTGATCTACGACTTCAACGACCAGATCGTCACGCCCTTCCATGAGATCCACGATTGGGAGCCGCGTACCACCGGCAACCATGGCACCACCAAGCGCGCGGAAAAGGCGGCGATCAAAAAGCTGCTGAGCAGCTCGCGTTACCTGCTCCCGGTCCACGACCGTCCCGCCAAGATCGAAGGCGGCAATGTCGTGGGGCGTCTGCACGATCAAGTCCCTGGCCCGATCGTGCAGTCGCTGCCCGAGCGCAACTGGTTCCCGGCTTGACGTTGTCGAGGATCGACCGATGACGCATGTGACGTTGCGAAGCGAGTTCGAAACCCTGATCGACCCCTATGCGCCGGTCGCACAGATCGGCACCGGCTTCGACTTCACGGAAGGGCCGATCTGGCATCCGGTCGATCATTATCTGCTGTTCTCGGACATGCCGGCCGACGTGCGGCGGCGCTGGGATGCGCGGCGCGGGGTCGTCGAGGTCAAACGCCCGTCGAACAAATGCAACGGCATGACCTATGACGCCGAGCTCAATTTGATCGTCTGCGAGCACGCGACCTCGTCGCTGATCCGCGAACGCCCGGACGGACGGCGCGAGGTGCTGGCCTCGCATTTCGGCGGCCAGGAGCTCAACAGCCCGAACGACGTCTGCGTGCACTCATCCGGCGCGATCTATTTCTCCGATCCATGGTATGGCCGCATGCCGGTCTATGGCGTCGAACGGCCGCGCCAGCTCGGCTTCCAGGGCGTCTACCGCGTCGTGCCGGGCGGCGAGCCGAAGCTCGTGGTCGAGCGCAATCTGTTCGACCAGCCGAACGGGTTGTGCTTCTCGCCGGACGAGAGGCTGCTCTATGTCAACGACACCGTGCAAGCCCTGATCCGCGTGTTCGACGTCAACAGCGATGGTTCGCTGTCCAATGCGCGCGTGTTTGCGAGCGGCATCAAGTCCGAGCTCGAGCTCGGTCTGCCCGACGGCATGAAGTGCGATCAGCACGGCAATGTCTGGGTCACCGCGCCCGGCGGCGTCTGGGTCTATTCGCCGCGCGGCGAACTGCTCGGCAAGGTCCGCGTGCCGGAGCTGGTCGCCAACCTCGCCTGGGGCGGGCCGGATTTCCGCACGCTCTATCTCACCTCGACGCACTCGGTGTATGCGATCCCGACCCGGGTCGGCCCGCGGCATGAGCCCTATATGAGCGGCAGGCGCGCTGGCGGCGGAACAAGCCCGGGCTCATCGCCAGCCGCACCTATTCTGACCGAGGGCGAGATGCGCCTCGATCCGCAACGCTGCGCCATGATCATTCAGGATCTCCAGAACGACGTCATCATGGACGGCGGGGCTTTCGCCGAGTCGGGCGCGCCGGGTCACGCCAAGCAGCAGCATGTCGTGGAGAATGTGCGGCGCCTGGCGGAAGCCGCCCGCGCCCGCGGCGTCACCATCATCCATGTCTGGTTCGTGGTCGAGCCCGGCGCGCCCGGCGTCACACTGAACGCTCCGCTGTTCGAAGGTCTCGTCGACAGCAAGGCGATGGTGCGCGGAAGCTGGGGCGCGGCTCCCGTTTCAGGTCTCGAGCCACGGCCCGGCGATTTCGTGGTCGAGAAGATGCGGATGAGCGCCTGGGAAGGCACGCGGCTGGAGACGATCCTGAAAGCGACCGGCCGCGACATGATCATCAATACCGGCGCCTGGACCAACATGTCGATCGAGCACACCGCGCGGACCGGCGCTGACAAGGGCTATTTCATGATCGTGCCCGAGGATTGCTGCTCGACCATGAATGCCGACTGGCACAATGCCTCGATCAACTTCGCCATGCAGAACGTCGCGGTCGTGACCAGGGCCGACGCCGTGATCCGAGCGCTGGGATGAGCTGTGGCAAAGCTCCTGCACTTGTCCTGCTCGCCGCGTGCCGAGGCCGAATCGACAGCCGGCGCGCGGGTCTTTCTCGATGGCTTCCGCCAGGCCCGGCCGGATTGGGACATTGATGTCGTGGACATCTGGCGTGAACGGATGCCGGAATTCACAGGTCCGATCGTCGAGGCCAAATACGCGCGCATGAAGGCTCAGGTCTTCACCGATGCGCAGCGCGACAGCTTTGCCGAGGCCGAGCGAATGGCGTTGCGCTTCTCGCTCGCCGATCGCGTGCTGATCTCGACCCCGATGTGGAACTTCGGCCTTCCCTACAAGCTCAAGCAGTGGTTCGACATCATCGTCCAGCCCGGTCTCACCTTCCGGTTCGATCCGTCGCAGGGATATCTGCCGCTGCTCAAGGACCGGCCGACGCTGGTGATCATCGCCAGCGGCAGCGATTTTGCCACCGGCATGAACCGCGGCCGTATCGATATGGCAACGCCCTACTTACGGGAGATCCTGCGCTTCATCGGGATCAGCAATGTCCGCTTCGTGCTGATCGGTCCAACCACGGGACCACAAGCGCCGATCGATGCCGCCCGCGAACGGGCCCATCAACGTCTCGCTGCAATGGCCGCGACGTTCTGAAGCGCGATGGCGGCGTGTCGAGCCGGATCAGATCAGGCTCGACTTGCCCCGGCTCAGCACCTGGCCTGCGCCTTTGGCGCCGACGATCCGGCCCTCGCTGCAGACCACCTCTCCCCTCGCGATCGTCGTCACCGGCCATCCCGTAACCTCGAAACCTTCCCAGGGCGTGTAATCCGCGCCGTGATGCAGATCGGCCTGCCGGATCGGCTTCTTCAACTTGGCATCCCAGAGAACGATGTCGGCATCGAAGCCGACGCCGATCGAGCCCTTCCGGGGATAGAGACCGTAGATGCGGGCGTGGTTGGTCGCGGTCAGCTGGACGAACTTCTGCAGGGTGATGCGGCCCTTCGAGACGCCTTCGGAGAACAGGATCGGCAGCCGCGTCTCGACGCCGGGGATGCCGTTCGGCACCCAGCGGAACGAGGTACGGGCGTTCGGCGTCAGCTTGCCCTTGGGATCATCGTAGCGGAACGGGCAGTGATCGGACGAGAAGGTCTGGAACACGCCCGACGTAATGCCCTCCCAGATCGCCTCCTGGCTCTCGACATCGCGCGGCGGCGGCGAGCAGACGTATTTCGCGCCCGTAATGTCCATGTTGAGGCCCTTCATGTCGTCGGCCGTCAGCGTGATGTATTGCGGGCAGGTCTCGGCATGAACGGGCAGACCGCGCTGCTGCGCCCAGCGTACCTGCTCCATCGCCTCGCGTCCGGAGACGTGCACGATCATGATGGGAACGCCGATCACCTCGGCATGGCTGATGGCCCGGTGCGTCGCCTCGCGCTCGACCGCCTGCGGCCGCGAGGTGCCGTGATAATACGGCGCGATATGACCTTCGCGCTCCAGCTTGCTGGTCAGGAAACGGATGGCGTCGTAGCCCTCGCAATGGACCATGACCAGCGCCTCCTCGCGGCGCGCGACCTCGAACACTTCGAGCAGCTGCTTGTCGCTGAGCACGAGGTCGTCATAGGTCATGAACACCTTGAACGAGGTGTAGCCGTCCTTGACCAGCGCCGGCAGCTCCTGCCCGAGCACCACGGCAGTCGGATCGGAGATGATGAGATGGAAGGCCGTATCGATGTAGCACTCACCTTCGGCGAGCTTGCGATAGTTCTCGACACAGCTGCGCAGCGAGGTGCCTTTCTCCTGCAGCGCAAAGGGCAGCACCATGGTGTTGCCGCCGGCTGCGGCTGCGCGCGTCGCCGAGGCAAAATCGTCGGCCATCACCACGTCGGGGCCCGAGGGCTGGGAAATATGGACGTGGCTGTCGATGCCGCCCGGCAGCGCCAATAGGCCCGACGCATCGATCTCGCGCGCTGCGCCCGCGATGCTATCGGCGATGCTGACGATGCGGCCGTCGCGAATTCCGATATCAGCGCGAAACTCGTCGCTGGCCGTCACGATGGTGCCGCCGCGGATGGCGAGGTCGAGCTGCGTCACTGATGTCTCCGTCACCTGATATTTGGCATTGTCTGGAAGATCCGTCCCCATTGCGCAAGGGCCGTCACATCGCCGCCGGCGAGGCAGAGGGTCCGCCACAGCGTCACCGCGACCGAATCGAGCACGGCGATATCCAGCTCCCGCTCCAGCGTGGCCGCAAGCGCCGCACCATCGAGATTGGTGCAGAGGATGACGATCGCGTCAGTCCCCTCCGCCGCCACGGCGCGGATCATATCCGTGATCGTCGACGGCGCGACTTCGCCAAAGGAAAAGTTGTCGCGCAAGCCGAGATGCCGCTCGGCATGCGGGGCGATCCCCTCCTCAGCCCAGACGTCGGCAATGCGCCGCTGCACGTCGTCGGTATAGGGCGAGACCAGGCCGACGCGCCTGGCGCCGAGCGCGCGGGCGGCATCGATGCAGGCCAGGGTCGATGTCGTCGCCGGCACATTTGTGCGGGCCGTGATCGCCTCGCACAGGCTGCGGTCGCGGCCGATGCCGAGCCAGCTTGCGGACGTTCCGTTCCAGGCGATCGCGTCGACCTTGGCATCGGCCAGCAGATCTGCCGCCGGCAACATCACCGAGGCATCGAACTGGCTCAGCGCGGCGGCATCGAGCGCGATCTGGGTGACGCGGAAGCGAGAGAAATGCGCGGTGACGCCGGGGGTGCCCGCCAGCATGGCGCTGGTGACGGGCTCGAGCACCGAGTTGGAGGACGGCGTGATCATGCCGAGGCGCTTGCGCATGGCTGACATCGATCACAGTCGCTCCGTTGCCGCAGGGAGCATCAAACGCTCCCTCGAAACGATCATCGGCATCCCCGGCGCCGTGCGCAACCCGCAATTTGCATACTGCATACAATTTGTTCGATATGCATTTGTTTTGCGCCACATACGTCGCCTATTTGAGCATCGCGTTCGGCTCGGTATGGCTAGGATGAGTTGCAAGCAGGAAGCCTCGCGTGCAGCAAAAATCCGAAACGAACCCGGCGCGAAAGTCGCCCAAGCTCAAGCGGATGGGCCTGCATGAGCGCGCCGCCGCGCGGATGCGGACGATGATCATTCGCGGCGAGCTGCCGCCGGGCTCGCAGACTCAGGAGACCAAGCTGTCGAAGGAGCTCGGCGTGTCGCGCACGCCCTTGCGCGAGGCGATGAAGGTGCTGGCGGCGGAGGGCTTGATCGAGCTGCGTCCGAACCGCAGCCCGCGCATTGCCGATATCGCGGTCGACGGCATCTCGGAATTGTTCGAGGCGCTCGCCGGCATCGAGCGGCTCGCCGCCGAGCTCGCCGCGGAGCGTGCCACCGAACGCGATCTCGCCCGCCTGCGCACGCTGCAGACCCGGATGGAGGGTCATCACCGCAGCGGCAAGCTCGACGATTATTTCGCCATCAACGGCGAAATCCACAACACCATCGTCCGCATGGCGCGCAATACGCCGCTGCGCGAGGCGCACGAGACGCTGATCTTCCGCGCCGAACGTGCGCGTTATCTCGCGCTCGGCGCCGACAGGCGCTGGAGCAATTCGGTCGACGAGCACGCCGACATCCTGGCCGCCCTCGAAGCGCGCGACGGCGAAGCGGCCGGCCGGCTGCTCGGCGCGCACGTCGCGCGGACTGGCACGGCGCTGCTGGAAGTCCTCGCCGCCTCTCAGGCCAAGCGGCCGGCGGCGTGATCATGAAGCTGCTCCTGCTCAACCCAAATACCAGCGCCGAGGTCACGCAGCTGATGCTGGGGGTCGGGCGGCGCGCCGCCTCGGCAGGTACCGAGCTGATCCCCTGCACCGCGACCCGCGGCGTGCCCTATATCGCCACGCGCACCGAAGCGCAGATCGGCGGCGCCATCGCGCTGGAGATGCTTGCCGAGCAGCACAAAAAGGTCGACGCCGCGATCATCGCGGCCTTCGGCGATCCCGGCCTGTTCGCCGCGCGCGAGACCTTCGACATTCCCGTGATCGGCATGGCGGAAGCCGCGATGCTGACCGCGTGCATGGCCGGACGCCGCTTTGCCATCGTCACCTTCGCGCAGGCGCTGGGGCCCTGGTACGAGGAATGCGTCCGCGCCCATGGGCTGTGGGAGCGCTGCGCCGGCATCCGCATGCTGGATACGCCGTTTCAGGCGATCTCCGAGGTCGGCACCGAGAAGGAAGACATGCTGGTCGAGCTCGCCCGGCGCGCCATCGTCGAGGACGAGGCCGATGTGCTGATCTTTGCCGGCGCCCCGCTCTCGGGCCTTGCGGAGCGCGTTGCCGACCGCATCTCCGTCCCCGTGGTCGATCAGGTCATAGCGTCAGTGAAGCAGGCCGAGGCGCTGCACGCGCTGCGTTTGCGCAAGGCCGTGGCCGGCACCTTCCGCCGCTCCGCCGCCAAGCCGACCATCGGCCTTGCCGATGCGCTCGCCGCCCGGCTCGAGCATCGCGACAGCTGATCAGAGAGGCGGCCGGCGATGCGAAAAACCCAATTCGTTCTCGAGCACGCGGCCGAAGGCAAACAAGCGGGATTCGCATCCCGGCGGTGCGACGATCTGCATGCCGAAGGGCAGCACATTCTCCCCGCACGGCACCGGCACGGTCAGCACCGGGAAGCCGACCAGCGACACGATGAAGGTCACGGCGAGATAGTCGATCGGCGTCTCCAGCGCGGCCCCATCGATGGCCGTGACGTCGGCGATTTCATTCGGCCAGGGCAAGATGGACGCGGCCGGCGCGACCAGGAAGTCGGCGCGATTGAACAGCTGGCGAAAGCTGCGGTAGATCGCGGTGCGGCGCCGCTCGGCGTCGAGGTAGTCCTGCACGGACAGGTTTGCACCGGCTTCGATATTCCAGATCACGGTCGGCGTGAGCTCCGCACGCCGCGTTCTCAGCAACTCGCCGTAAGCGTTGGCGATGTGCGCGGCGCGCAAGGTGCGGAAGGCTTCGATCGCCCCGCCGCAATCCGGCGAGGACGGCACGACATCGGCAACACGCGCGAACGCCTGGCAGGCCGCAGCGAAGCGGGCACGAGCCTCGCGCGCAACCGGCGCCACACCGAAATCGGGCGTGACCGCAATCCGGGCACGGTCGGGGACCGGTCGATCATCATCGGTACTGCCGAGCGAGAGCGGATCATTCGCATCGTCTCCGGCGCAGACCGACAACGCGAGTTCGAGATCATCGACACCGCGGGCGAGGAAGCCGTGGGTCGCCAGCATGTCCCAGCCGAGCGGCCGGCGCGGCGATGCAATGCGGCCGGGTGTCGGCCGGATCGAGGCGACACCACAGAAGCTGGCGGGCGTGCGCACCGAGCCGCCGAAATCGGTGCCGTGCGCCAGCGGCACCATGCCGGATGCGACCGCGACGGCAGAGCCGCCGGACGATCCGCCGGAGGTCAGCGCCAGATCGAAGGGGTTGCGTGTCGGCCCGCGCAATCTGTTGGTGCAGACCGCGCCGAAGCCGAACTCCGGCGTGTTGGTTTTGCCCAGAATGACCGCGCCGGCACGCCGCAGCCGCGCCACGACGAGATCATCCTCGGCCGGGACGTGATCGCCGAACAGCAGGGATCCGTAAGTCGTCGCAAGTCCCGCAGTGTCAGTGAGGTCCTTGACCGCAATGGGCACGCCGTGCAGCGGGCCCATCGGCGCAGAGGCGGCATCGCACATCTGCGCTGCACGGCGGGCACCATCCGCATCCACCGTCACGAATGCCGCCAATCGGCTGTCGAGGCTCGCCATCCGCGCCAGATGCGCTTCGACGGCCTGGCGGGAGGACACTTCGCGCCTTGCAATGGCGCGCGCGAGCTCTGTCGCCGTGAGGTCGCATATCGATCGATCCGATGTCATGGGGTCACCATGCCAAAACGCTCCGCGAAAAGCGACAGTCGCGGGCACGAGACTTGCTTTCTCCTCTGGGGCAACGGGAGGCAACACCATGGTTGATGCGCCAAGCAGCCGATCGCTTGTCGTCGATGCGGTCACCCACCGGTATCCGAGTGGCGCGCTTGCGGTCGAGAACATCAATCTCGACATCAAGGGCGGCGAGATCATTGCGCTGCTGGGTCCGTCCGGCTGCGGCAAGACAACGCTGCTGCGCATCATCGCCGGCTTCATCGCGCAGACGCAAGGGAGGATCATCATCGGCGACGACATCGTCGATGCGCTGCCGCCGAACAAACGCGCCGTCGGCATCGTGTTCCAGAACTACGCGCTGTTTCCGCACCTGTCGATCAGCGAGAACGTCGCCTACGGCCTCGCCGCCCGCGGCATCGACAAGGCGACGCGCCAGCGCGAAGCGCAGCGCCTGCTCGAGCTGGTGCAGCTACCGGCTATGGCCGAGCGGCTGCCGCGGCAGCTCTCCGGCGGCCAGCAGCAGCGCGTTGCGCTCGCCCGAGCGCTCGCGATCAAGCCGTCGATCCTGCTGCTCGACGAGCCCTTCGCCGCGCTCGACAAGAATTTGCGGCTGGACATGCAGATCGAGGTCAAGCGGCTGCAGCGCGTCTCCGGCATCACTACGCTGATCGTGACACACGACCAGGAAGAAGCGCTGTCGATGGCCGATCGTGTCGCCGTGCTGAGCCATGGCAAGCTCGAGCAGTTCGGCTCGCCATCGGACGTCTACGATCGTCCGCAGACGCTGTTCGTCAACACCTTCGTTGGCTCCACCAACCGCATGCCCGGCATCGTGGTCTCAGCGGACCGCACGGCGGCGAAGGTGCGCCTCGATGCCGGCGCGGAGATCATCGCGCGTCCCGCAGGCGGTGCGCTCAGCGAGGGCGGCCGCGTCACCGTCTGCATCCGCCCCGAGCACCTGCAATTCGTCGGCGACGAGACCGGCTTTGCCGGCGTCGTTGGCATGTCGCTGCCGCTGGGCGCCACCGTCGTGCACGAGGTCACCACGGCCGATGGCTCCGGCGTCAAGGTTTCTCAGGCGCGCATCGGCGAGACGCGCGCCCTGGAGAGCGGCGCTGCGGTGCGCCTCGCACCGCTCGCCCCATCGCTCGCCAACGCCTTTCCCACAACGCTTTAGATCCAGTCTTTGTCCAGAGGGGAGTTTGATATGATCATGAATCGCAGAAGCCTGCTGACCACGGCGCTCACGCTCGGGGCCATGAAGGCGTTTCCAGGCCTGAGCTACGCCCAGGCGCGTCCGCTGGTGTTTGCGACCTTCACCGGCAGCTGGGAGGAAGCGCACAAGGCCGTGCTGGTGCCGGCGTTCCGCAAAGCCAATGCGGACGCCGCGATGGTGCTCGATCCCATGCTCTCTGTCGACCAGATCGCCAAGGTCAACGCGGCGAAAGCAAATCCGCCGATCGACGTCATGCTGCACGACCCGGGTCCTGCCCTCGTCGCCGTCGGCCAGGATCTGGTCGAGCCTTATCCGGTCGAGAAGAGCGCCTACTACAAGGACCTGATCGCCGAGGCACAGGAACCGATGGGCCCCGCCCCGTTCTTCCAGGTTGTCGGCCTCACCTACAATCCGGAAGCGGTCAAGACGCCGCCAACGTCATGGGCCGATCTCTGGAAGCCGGAATTCAAGGGCCGCGTCGGCATCACCAACCTCAACTCGACACTCGGCACCGGCTGGCTGGTCGAGATCGCCAAGATGCGCGGCGGCTCGGAGGCCGATGTCGATCCGGGCTTCAAGGCACTGGAGGAGCTCAAGCCCAATCTCGCCGCGGTCGCCGCCAATCCCGGCGCGCTCGCGACCCTGTTCCAGCAGGGCCAGATCGACATCTCGCCCGGCAATTTCAACGCCATCCAGATCCTGAAAGCGCGCGGCGTGCCGGTCGAGTTCGTGGCGCCGAAGGAAGGCGCCATCGCCTTCAAGACCACGATCCACATCGTCAAGAACTCGCCGAACCGCGAGCTCGCCTTCAAGCTGATCGAGGCGGCGCTGACGCCGGAGGTGCAGACCACGCTGATGAACCCGCCCTACCTGATCGTGCCGACCAATTCAAAGGTGACGATGGGCGGCGAGATCGCGCGCGTGCTGGCCAAGGACACCGCCGAGCTGAAGAAGAAGTTCGTGTTCCAGGACTGGAAGAAGATCAACGAGCAGCGCTCGGCCTGGATCGAACGCTTCAACCGCGAGATCAAGATCTAAAACCTCGAGGTTCAAGCCATGGGCGCAGCGCCGGCAGCACGGGACGTGACGTCCTACGGAATGGGATTGGCAGCGCCGCTGGCGCTGTTCTTCCTGGTCTTCTTCGTCGCGCCGCTGCTGCAATTGTTCTGGCTCTCGCTGCACAACGACACGGCCGGGCTCCATTGGGGGCCCGGCCAGTACCTGCACTTCCTCACCGATCCCTTCAGCCTCGGCGTGCTCGGCTCGACGCTGCTGCTGGGCGCCGAGGTGACGGCCGTCTGCCTCGTGCTCGGCTTTCCCATCGCCTGGCTTTATCAGCGGGTCGGGCCAAAACTTCAGACGGTCATCATCCTGATCGTGCTGCTGCCGCTTCTGACCAGCGTCGTGGTCCGCACCTTCGCCTGGATCGTCATCCTCGGGCGCCAGGGCATCATCAACGCGACGCTGCAATCGCTGGGCCTGATCGATACCCCGCTCAAACTGCTCTACACCCAGTTCGGCGTGGTAATCGCGCTGGCACAGGTGCAGATGCCCTTGATGACGCTGCCGTTGATCACCGCGCTCGGCCGCATCGATCCCAATCTCGACGATGCCTCCTGCTCGCTTGGCGCCGGAAGCTGGCGCACCTTCTTCCGGATCTTGCTGCCGCTGTCGCTGCCCGGAATCATCGCCGGCTGCACGCTGACCTATGCCGCCGCGATCACCGCCTTCATCACCCAGTCGCTGATCGGCGGCGGGCAGATGCTGTTCATGCCGATGTATCTCTACCAGCAGGCCTCGACGCTGCAGAACTGGCCGTTCGCGGCCGCGATCTCGATCATCTTCCTGCTCGCCGTGCTGGCGGTCGTCTCGGTCTTCACCACGCTCGGCCGCCTATCGCGCGGCTATGGAGGCGCATGATGAGCGGCCGCAAGCGCACGCTCGAGGCGATCAGCTTCGAGCTCGTCATGACCCTGATCGCGGTGATCGCGCTTCTCATCATCATCGCGCCATCGCTCGTGGTGCTGATCGTCTCCTTCACCAGCGGCTTCTCGCTGCGCTTCCCG
The DNA here is from genome assembly GCF_020193895.1 of Bradyrhizobium sp. NBAIM14. Classification (NCBI taxonomy): domain Bacteria; kingdom Pseudomonadati; phylum Pseudomonadota; class Alphaproteobacteria; order Hyphomicrobiales; family Nitrobacteraceae; genus Bradyrhizobium; species Bradyrhizobium sp. NBAIM14. The sequence continues at coordinate 58,079 of NZ_JADYVQ010000024.1, forward strand.
CCGCCGGGCTATTCGCTGCGCTGGTACGTCGAGCTGTGGAATGCCTGGCAGCTGCATTTCGCCGCCAAGAACAGCTTGATCGTGGCGCTGTGGGCGACCGGCCTGTCCGTCGTGTTCAGCGTCGCCGCGGCGCTGGCGATCTCGCGGTCGCGGACACTGTCGGCGCGGCTGCTCGATTCGCTCTTCATGTCGCCGCTGGTGCTGCCCACTCTGGCCTTTGGCCTCGCCGCGCTGATGCTGTTCTCGCTGGTCGGCCTGCCGGTGTCGCCGCTGACGCTGGTGATCGGCCACACCGTGGTCTGCGTTCCCTATGTCGTGCGCAACACGGTCGCGGCCCTCGCGCAGCTCGAGCCGACCCTGCTCGAAAGCTCGGCCGTGCTCGGCGCGAGCCGGCTCTACACGTTTCGCCGCATCGTGCTGCCGCTGATCCGGCCGGGAATCATCGCCGGCGCGTTCATCGCCTTCATGTCTTCCTTCGACAACGTGCCGGTGTCGCTGTTCCTGCGCGACGCCGCCACCGACATGCTGCCGATCCGGATGTGGCAGGATCTCGAAGGTAAGCTGGATGTCACCATCGCGGCCCTCTCGGGCGTGCTGATCATCGCGACCGTCGCGCTGGTCGCGGTGATGGAGCGCGTCACCGGCCTGTCGCGGCGGCTGACCAACTGATCAGGCGCCGCGGAACAGCGAATAGCCCCAGCGCGTGAATTTCAGCGGCAGATGAAAATGCTCGTCAACGTTCTTGATGCGAAAGCGGAACGGCGTCACGGTGAGGAAGCCGTCGCGCTCGCCAAAGAACTCGCCGAGATGAAACAGCACCTCGTACTCGCCTTCCGTCACACCGGCACCTTGCGCGACGGCATGATCGAGCACGCCGTTGGCGCCGAGCCGCCCGTCGGCGATGCGCTGGGACTCCGGATCGATCCGCCAGATCTCGACGCGCAGCCCCTGCGCCGGACGCCCGCTCGCGACATCGACCGCGTGAATGGAAATACCGCCTGCCACAATGTTCCTCCCATGAGCACTCCGCCATGGTAGACGGAAACACGGCCGCTCGGCCAGCACCCGCGCTGCTGCCGGCCCTGGGCGCGATGACCGCGCTTCAGGCCCTGGTCGCGCTGGCCTTGTTCGCGCCCGGCGTGGTCGCCCCGCGCGCCCATATCGAGGTCTGGCAGCTCTCGATGTTCTCCGCCGCCGTGTTCGCGGTCGGCATCCCCGCCTCGTTCTGGGGCGGCGGCTTCATCGCGCGCCTTGGCTCGCTGCGGATCGCGAGCCTGTGCGCGGCGGCCATCGTCGTCGGCATGGCCCTGGCTTCGCTCGGAACGAGCGCCGCCCTGCTCGCCGCAGGCCTCTGCATCGGCTTGGCCATGGGGCCGGAGACGCCGGCGAGCGCGGCGCTGCTGGCGCGCCTCGTGACCGCCGAGCGACGTGCCTTCGTGTTCTCGGTGCGCCAGACCGGCAACCAGATCGGCGCCGTTTGCGGCTCGCTGGCGCTGCCCGCGATCGCCATCGCGTTCGGCCCGATGTGGTGCTATGCGGCCGTTGCTGCATTGGCGCTACTGGCGATCGCGCTGTTCGAACGGTTGCGGCCGGCCTATGCCGGCAAGGTCGCCCCGCCGCCAAAGCTCGATCTCCGCGCGCGGGTGGCGCTGGTGATCGCGGACCGGCGGATCGCGATGCTGGCGCTGGCCTCGATGCCGTTCAGCGCGATGCAGGTGTCGCTCAACACGGTCTTCGTCACGCTCGGCACACGCGAGCTCGGCCTTAGCCATATCGAATCCGGCATGGCGCTCGCCTGCGCGCAAGCCGGCGGACTGATCGGCCGTCTCGGCTGGGGCTATGTCGCCATGCGGCTCGATGCCTCGCGCGCCGTCCTCGTCGTCATCGGCCTCGGCATGGCCTTCTGCGCCGCGCTGCTCGGCCTGAATGGCGCTTCGCTCGGCCGCAGCGGACAATTCATCATTGCCGCATTGTTCGGCCTGACGGCGTCGGGCTGGAACGGCGTCTTTGTCGCCGAGATCGCCCGCCTCGCCCCGCAGGACCGGATCGGCGAGACCACCGGCGCGGTGCTGACCGCGTCCTATGCCGGTCTCCTTGCCGCGCCCGCGCTGGTGTCGATCCTGGATGGCGTGGCCAGTCTCGGCATGGCCTTCTTCGCCCTGGCGTGCCTTGCCCTTGGCGGTACATTGGCGTTGATCTGGGGAGGCCATGACAACGCGGACAAATAACGCGCGCGAGATCGCTGCCGCCGTCAGCGCCGGGCGGACCAATGCCGTCGAGACTGCGAAAGCAGCGCTCGGCCGCATCGAGGTCGCCAAGGCCTTGAACGCGGTCGTCACGATCGATCCTGCGCGCACGCTGTCGGATGCTGCGGCGGTCGATGATCGCCTGCGTATGGGCGAGATCATGCCGCTCGCCGGCGTTCCCGTGATCGTCAAGGACAACATCTGGGTCGGCGGCTGGCGCGTGACGCAGGGCTCGCGCCTATTCTGCGATTTCATCGCGCCGCGCGATGCCATCGCGGTCGAGCGGCTGCGCAAGGCCGGTGTCGTTGTCGTCGGCATCGGCGCGACCTCCGAGTTCGCCTGCAAGGGCGTGACGACCTCGCAACTCTACCGGCCGACGCGACATCCGCTCGATCCCGCGCTGACGCCCGGCGGCTCATCGGGTGGCCCGGCCGCAGCTGTTGCAGCCGGCTTGGTGCCGCTCGCGATCGGTACCGATGCGGGCGGCTCGAGCCGCAGGCCGCCGGCGCATGTCGGGGTTGCCGGCTTCAAGCCGTCCTACGGCGCGATCCCCTATGGGCCAGGTTTCGCCGAGCCCTTCTTCGGCCTCTCCGTCATCGCGCCGATCGCATCGGACGCGGCCGATATCGCGCTGGCGTTTGAAGCCATGGCCGGCGCCGACCCGCGCGATCCGGAGTCTGCCGTCGTGGTGCAGCAGGCCAAAGACATCGGCAGTCAGCGCATCGCGTTCTCGCCGCGCCTTGGTCTCGACGTCGCGATCGACGACGTCGTCGCGAATGGCCTCGCCGCCGCCGTCGACCGGCTTTCCGCAGCGGGTTTACGCATCGCGCGACGCGATCCTGTCTGGCCGGCAGATGCCACGGAGGATGCGATCATGCCGCTGCAGCATGCGGGTCTCGCGGCGCTCCACGGCGATAGCTTTCGCAAGGATCCGACTGTCTTCGATCCTGACATCGCCAAGCAGATCGAGCGAGGTTTCTCCTGGTCGGGTGCGGAGGTCGCCGCGGCGCTGCTCGCGAGCACCGCGATCGCCAATGCCTTCGCCGCGTTCTTCACTGAGGTCGACCTCCTGCTGGCGCCGACCGTCCCCTGCGTCGCCTGGCCGCTGACGCAGCTCGGCCCTGATATGATCGGCGGAAAGCCCGCAAGCCCGCGGGCCCACGCGGTGTTCACGCCCTTCGTCAATCACGCCCGCCTGCCGGCGATCTCGATTCCGTGCGGAACGGATCGGCGCGGGCTTCCCTTCGGCCTTCAGATCATCGCGGCGCGCGGGCAAGACCGCTCGCTGCTCGCAGCAGCGCAAGAGATCGAAGCGATCTTGCGCAGTGCCTGACGCAAACGGAGACTCCCATGGTTGAGAACGCTCATTCGACAATTCGACCGCTCGACCCCCGCGACCGGTGGTCCGAGCTGTCTCGGGCGGAACGCAGTGCCGCCTATGACAACAACGCGGCGGTCAAGAACAGCCCCGCCCTGATCGCCGAGCGCAACGAAGCCTCAAGCCGGCTGCGGGGCTCGCTCAAGTCCCATCTCGACCTGCCCTACGGCGAGCGGGCGAATAACAAGATCGACCTCTACCCGGCCGCAAAGCCTGATGCGCCCTGCCTGGTGTTCCTGCACGGCGGCTACTGGCAGCGCAACTCGCGCGAGCTGTTCGCCATGCTGGTCGCAGGCGTCGCCGCGCATGGCTGGTCGGTTGCGATTCCCGGCTATTCGCTGGCGCCCGAGGTGTCCCTCACCGACATCGTCGCCGAGATCCCGCGCGCGCTCGACTGGCTCGCGGCGCACGGCGCGTCCTATGGAATTGCCGGGCCGGTCGTGCTGTCGGGCTGGTCCGCCGGCGCCCATCTCGTCGCAATGGCGCTGGATCATCCGCGTGTCCATGCGGGGCTCGCGCTCTCGGGCGTCTACGATCTCGCGCCGATCCGCGATACGGGGCTGAACGATGCGCTGAAGCTGACGGACCAGGAGATCGCCACGCTGTCGCCGTTGCGCCTGCCCGTCACCCAGAAGCGCCTAGACATCGCCTATGGCAGCAGCGAGCTGCCGGCACTCGTCTGCGATTCCATCAATCTCTACGACAGGCGCGTGGCGGCGGGAGCGCCGGGCAAGCTCATCTCGGTCGAAGGCGCCGACCATTTCACCATTCTCGAGGCTCTGCGCCGACCGGACGGAGTCCTGGTGGAGGCTGCGCGGCGGCTGCTGGACTAAAAGTGCGAAAAACAACCCCATGCACAGTAGCGATGTCGTTGTTTGCAAAGGCGAATTGTTTGAGGGTCGATCGACACCGCCTTTGCCGCTTTGACTCGTCGGGCAAAACAGGGGCATGATGGCATCATCGCCCCGGCTGCCGCTCCTGCATCTCAATCCAGATTCGCTTGCCCGTGATCCGCACCGGATAAAGCCGCAGCGGCCGGCTCGGCCATCCCGCACTGATCTCGCCATCGCGCAAATCGAACGACGCCGCATGGCGGGGACAATCGAGGCGCCCTGCCGTCACCTGCCCCAAGGCCAGATCCGCCTGCTCGTGCGGGCACGCACGTTCGCAGGCGACGACGTTGCCCTCGTTCCAGATCACGAGCAGGTCGCGCCCGGCGACGCGGACGATCGTCTCCGCCTTCAGTCGGTCGAGATCGCAGACGTCGATCCACCCGGCCTCGTCACCCACCAAGATAGGCCTTGCGCACATGCTCGTTCGCGATCAGCTCGCTGCCGGCGCCCGATAGCACGATGCGGCCGTTCTCGAGCAGATAGGCGTGGTCGCACATCTCGAGCGCAGCGAAGGCGTTCTGCTCGACCAGCAGCACCGTGGTGCCGGCATCGCGAATGCCGCGGATGATCGCAAAGGTGCGCTCGACGATATTGGGGGCGAGCCCGAGCGACGGCTCGTCGAACATGATCAGGCGCGGCCGCGACATCAGCGCGCGGCCGATCGCAAGCATCTGCTGCTCGCCGCCCGACAGCGTGCCCGCCGCCTGCCGGCGCCGCTCGGCGAGCCGCGGGAATTCCGAGTAGATACGGTCGCGGTCGGCCGCGATCTCGCCCGAACGACGCCGGAGGTAAGCGCCCATATCGAGATTTTCCTCGACGCTCATATGCGGAAACACGCGCCGCCCTTCCGGACAATGCGCGATGCCGCTCGCCAGCACGCGCGGCGGCTTCGCGCCGGTGATGTCGATGCCCTCGAACTTCATCTGGCCCGAGCGCGGCGGCACCAGGCCGGAAATCGCGCGCAGCGTCGTGCTCTTGCCGGCGCCGTTGGCTCCGATCAGGGCGACCAGCTGGCCGGCCTTCACGTCGAGCGAGATGCCGCGCAGCGCGGTGACGCCACCGTAGCCGCAGACCATGTCGCGGATCTCAAGCACGTCCTGCTCCATGTCCAAGATAGGCTTCGATGACAGCAGGATCGTTGCGGATCACATCGGGCGTCCCTTCGGCGATGATGCGGCCATAGTTGAGCACCACGATACGGTCCGAGACGGTCATCACCATCGGCATGTCGTGCTCGACCAGCAAAATCGTGATGCCGCGGTCGCGGATGCTGCGGATCAGCTCGACGAAACGGTGCGTCTCCGAGGCGTTCATACCGGAGACGGGCTCGTCGAGCAGCAGCATCGACGGCTCCGCCGCCAGCGCCAGCGCGACACCGACCAAGCGCTGCTCGCCGTAGGAGAGCGAGCCCGCCGCATCGTGGGCGCGGCGTTCGAGGCCGACCCATTCGAGCAGCTCGCTCGCGCGCTGCCGCAGCTTGCGCTCCGAGGCGCGGGCGCCTGGCAGGCCGAGGATGGCATCGAGCAGCCGGACCCGGCCCTGCCGGTGCAGGCCGATCAGGAGGTTGTCATAGACGGTGTCGTTCGGGAATACGCTGGTGCGCTGGAAGGTGCGGATCAGGCCGAGATCGGCGATCTCATGCGGCTTCAATCCGGCGAGCGCAGTGTTGCGATAGGTCACGCGGCCTGCGCTCGGCGTCAGGAAACCGGTCATGACGTTGAAGGCGGTGGTCTTGCCGGCGCCGTTCGGCCCTATCAGGCTGACGATCTCGCCCTCGCCGACCTCAAAGCTCATGTCGGAGATCGCGACCAGCCCGCCGAAGCGGACCGCGACCTGATCGATGGTCATGGCGATGCTGCGCGCCGTCATCACGCCGGCTCCTTGGCGCCGGTTTCAGTGAGCGTCACCGGTGCCAGCGCCGTCGTCCCGCTCCGTCGCCGGGTCAACCGCTGCGCCAGCGACGGCACGATGCCGCGCGGCAACACGAACAGGATGGCGATGAGCACGCCGCCATAGGCGATCCACTGCGCTTCCGGCGCCATCACAGGCCGCAGCGCGACCGGCAATAGGCCGAAGATCAGGCCGCCGACGACGGGACCCGCCAGCGAGCCCTTGCCGCCGCTGATGACCATGATCACCATGGTGACGGTGTTGATGAAGGCGAAGACTTCAGGGTCGATGATGCGGATGTAGTGCGCATAGAGGCTCCCGGCCGCGCCGGCGATCGCGGCGGAGATCACCGCAGCAATCGTCAGCGTCCTGGTCACGTCGATGCCAACGGAGACGGCGAGCGTTTCGTTCTCCATCAGGCCACGCATGGAGCGGCCGAAATGGGAATGAACGAGGCGTGCGATCAGGAGATAGGCGATGAGCGCAACGACCAGGACGAGATAATAGTTGTGGAATTTCGTGCGCAGCGTCAGCTCGCCAAAGCCGGGCAAGGGCAACGCGACGGACGGAATATTGGTCAGCGCCAATGGACCCTGCGTCAGCTCGACCCAGTTCAGCGCGACCAGCCGGACCACCTCGGCAAAGGAGATCGTCACAATGACGAAATAGGCGCCGCGGACGCGGAACGACAACAGACCGACGAAATAGCCGCACAATCCTGCAATCAAAATTGCCAGCACGAAGCCTACGATCGGCGGCCATGGTGTGTGGACAAGACGAAAACCCCCTAGCAGGCCGATGTCGAAGCCGAGCGATGTCAGCGCGCTGACATAGGCGCCGATGCCGAAGAAGGCGATATGACCGAGGCTGAGCTGGCCGGTGAAGCCAAGCAGCAGATTGAGGCTCATCGCGCCGATGACGAAGATGCCGGTCGTGATCAGCGCGTTGAGCAGATAGGGATCGCGCAGCCAGAGCGGCACCGAGGCCAGCGCCGCGACGGCGAGAATGGTGACGATCGTCTTCATCCGACGCGCTCCGCGCGCGCGAACAGGCCGGTCGGCCGGAAGATCAGCACCGCGATGATGATGAGAAAGCCCATGGCATCGCGGTAGCCTGACGAGACGTAGCCGGCGCCGAGCTCCTCGGCCAGCGCCAGGATGAAGCCGCCGATCACAGCGCCCGTGATGTTGCCGAGGCCGCCGAGGATGACGATGGCGAAAGCCTTGACCGCGGCGAGATCGCCCATCTGCGGGAAGATCACGTAGACCGGCCCGAGCAGCGCGCCCGCGGCGGCGGCGAGGCTAGAGCCGATCGCAAAGGTCGAGGTGTAGATCATGTCGACGTTCACGCCCATGAGGGACGCCGTGTCGTGATCCTGGAACGTCGCCCGCATCGCGCGGCCGAGGCTGGTCTTGTTGATGAGCAGATACGTCACAAGGATCAACATGGCCGCAGCGGCGAGCACGAACAGGCGCAGCCATGAGACGGAGACCGAGCCGAGCACCAGCGGCGCCTCCGGGAATGGCGTCGCCACGGATTTCGCGACGCCGCCCCAGATCCACAGCGTGCCCGACTGCATCGCGATCCAGGCGCCGATCATCACCAGCATGGTGGTGTCGATGTCGGAGCCGCGCAGCGGACGCAGCAAGGTCAATTCGATGGCCGCACCCAGCAGCCATCCGGCCAGCACGGCCACGGGTAGCGCGAGAAAGAAGTTCAGCCCGAACTGCTGCACCACGATGAACATGATGTAGGCGCCGAACGTGTAGAGCACGCCATGCGTGAAGTTCACGACGTTCATGATGCCGAAGATCAAGGTCAGCCCGATACCCAGCAGCGCATAGGTGCCGCCGAGCACGAGCATGTTGATCAAATGCTGGAGGAATTCGCTCAAGGCCGTTCCTGGATATTCTGGATGCCGGCGAGGGCCGCGATGTGCCGCCCTCGCCTGCGAACAAGCGCGTCAGAGCGTCTTCATCTCGATCTTGCCGTCGGCTATCTCGATGAGATAGACGTTCGGCTGGCTCTGACCGCTTTCCTTGCCCTCGGGGCCCGACTTGCGGAACACGATGTCGCCGTTCAGCCCCTTGATGTTGATGTTCCAGAGCGCCGCCTTGATCGCGGCAGGCTCGGCCTTGCCGGCCTTCTCGATCGCGGCGGCGACGGTGCGGATGCCGTCATAGCCGCGAAAACTCTCGGTGCAGCCGGCGAAGTCGAAGCCGCGCTTCTTCCATTCCGCGATGAAATAGTTGGTGGCTTCCGGGTTCGGCGTCTTGTCCGGGAACCAGGGCAGGAAGGTCGTCAGATGCATGGTGCCGTTGGCGGCCGCTCCCGCCTGGGCGATGATCTGGTCCGGGTTCTGCGAGCCGCCGGTGGTGATGATGCGCTTCTTCAGGCCAAGCGCGGCGGCCTGCTTGAAGATCAGCGTGAGCTGGTCGACGGCGGTGGTGACGATGACGGTCTCGGAGTCCGAGCTCTTGATCTTGGACAGCTGCGCGCTCATGTCCTGCGCGCCCTGGTCCATGGTCTCGACCAGGCCGATGCCGATGCCCTTCTCCTTCATCATCTTGCTGAAATCCTCGGCGGTGCCGCGGCCCCAGTCGTTGTTGATGACAAGGAAGTCGACCTTTTTCAGCGCGAGCTTGTCGACGATGTTCTTGAACGCGGCCGCCTCGATCGCGGAGGGCGGCGAGATGCGGAAGATGAAGGGATTGCCCGTCGTCGTGATCTTGCCGGAGGACGAGGTCTCCACCACCATCGGCGTCTCGTATTCCATCAGCTTCGGCATCACCGCGAGCGTCAGGCTCGAGCCCCAGGCGCCCATCAGGACCGGCACCTTGTCGCTGGTGATGAGCTTCTCGGCGACGGCGGCGGCCTCCGTCGGGTTGCTCTTGTTGTCCTCGATGACGAGCTCGATCTTCTTGCCGAGGATGCCGCCCTTGGCGTTGATCTCGTCGGCGGCGATCTTCGCACCGTTGACGACGTAGGTGCCTGAGGCCGCGAACGCGCCGGTGAGCGGCTCGTTGACGCCGATCTTGATGGTCTGCGCCCCCGCGGCGCCGCCGAACAAGGCCGTCGCCAACGCGATTGCCGGAACCAGTCCGAGTGTTCGTGTCATGTTTGTCTCTCCAAATCCCACGCTGTTGATGTCAGGGCAGTCCAGGCTTCGTCACTCCGCGGCGCCGGTTCGCCGATCATTCCGCGCCACCTCTTCCGAAGGTGCGGCGAAATATTTGCGCGAGCCGGGCTCGCAAGACGTCCGATGCAATCGACCAGAAGCTGAGCTCCGCCGGACCTGCCTGCCCCGACGAGGCGCCGGACATGTGGCGGTCGAGATTGGCGACGAACTCCGCAACGAGACGTTTTGCAAGGTCTCGCACGAGGCCGGGACGACCGACCTGAGCCAGCATTCCCGTGAGCGTGTAGCCGATCGACAGTTCGACCGCGGTCGCCGCGCCGCCTTCGAGCGGCAGCAGGCGGTAACGGATCTCGCCCTGCGTCGCGGAATGGCTGCGCTGGTCGGTACCGATGCCGACGATGCGCCCCGAGAGTGTCGCGGGATCCCGCTCGACACGCGCGGCCCCCTCGAAGCTTGCTGCGATCGGACCGAGCCTGACGCGGATCGATCCTTCGACGCGCTCCGGCTTTGGCGTCGACGACAGCGATACGCCAGGGAGGCAGGCGGCGATGCCTGCGATGTCCTCGAACATCGCGAACACCTTTGCCGGCGGATACGGCAGCGTGAAGCGCTGATCGAGCACGGTTGCCGGCGTGAAGTCGGGGATGCTGCTTGGGGTGGCACTTTCCGGTGCCGGAGCTGGCGCGTGCCGCGCAGGCCGCAGCTCGTTCCGGGCGGTTGCCGCTCGCCCCGAGCCGGCAGGACCAAGGACGGTCCGGCCTCCATCCGCCACCGGCGCGACGTTGCGCGCGCGCCTTGCCTCGATCACGGACTGCACCGCGCGCACAATGCCGACATAGCCGGTGCAGCGGCAGAGATTGCCGCTGAGGCCGATGCGAATCTGGCGCTCGTCGGCGTCGGGCAGACGCAGCACCAGGTCGCGCGCCGAGACCAGCATGCCGGGCGTGCAATAGCCGCATTGCAGGGCATGCTCGCGGGCGAAGGCAGCGCGCAGCTCGGTCGTGATCTCGTCCTCGTCGAGGCCTTCGATCGTGGTGACATCGGCGCCCTCGCAGGCCGCCGCATAGGTGATGCAGGAGCGCGCCGGCACGCCGTCGAGCAGCACAGTGCAGGCGCCGCAGACCCCATGCTCGCAGCCGAGATGCGTGCCGGTGAGATCGAGCCTGTCGCGGACGAAATCGGCAAGGCTGGTGCGCGGCTCGGCGTGCAGCTCCACCGCGCGGCGATTGACCTGAAGCGCGATCGTGGTCATGCCGCGGCCTCCAGAACGGCGCGCTTCAGCACGCTGACATGGATGTGGCGCTGCGCGGCATCGTCGATGCCGGCGCTTGCGAGCAGGGCATCGGCGGCACGGACATCGAAGCGCTGCTTGTAGTCGGCGGCAATCCGGCCGCCGAACAGCTCGGCGGCATCGGTGATGACGATCGGCGTCGTATCGATGGCACCGATCACGATACGCGCCGAGGCGGCAGCGGGATCGACCAATATCGCGCCGATGGCATGGGCGAATTCGCCGGTCTTGCGGCAGCTCTTGGCATAACCCCAATGCGCAGTCGCCGATCGCGCCGGCACGTGGACCGCCTCGACGATCTCGCCGGCATGCAGCGCAGATTCCAGCGCACCGACCACAAACGCTTCGACCGCCATCGATCGCACACCGGCAAGACTGCGCAATGTCACGCGCGCACCCAGGGCCGCCAGCGCCGAGATCCAGTCCGCGGCGGGATCGGCATGGCTGAGCGAGCCGCCGATTGTGCCGCGATTGCGCACCGCACGATAGGCGATGTTGGCAGCGACAGCCCGCATGGCACCCCGGGTCACGTCGGCGGTGCGGCCGTCCTCGATGTCGGCATGGGTGATAAGAGCGCCGAGCACGAGCTCGCTGCCGGAGACTTCTGCGCGCTTGAGCTCGGCAAGGCCGGAGATGTCGATGATCAGCTCCGGCTGCACCAGCCGCAGATTGAGCATCGGGCCGAGCGACTGGCCGCCGGCGATGATCTTCGCCGATCCGCCGCTTGCGGCCAGCATCGACAGGGCCGCATCGAGGTCGCGCGGGCGCTCGTAAGCGAAGGGCGCCGGTTTCATGCCGCGCTCCTCTCAGCCGCACGCGCGGCCAGCACCGCCGCGACGATGCGATGCGGCGTGATCGGCGACTGCATCAGCTCGACGCCGAGCGGGCGCAGCGCGTCGTTGACGGCATTGGCGATTGCGGCGGGCGGTGCGATGGCGCCGCCCTCGCCGATGCCCTTCACCCCGAATTGCGTATAGGGCGACGGCGTCTCCATGTGGTCGAGGCGCGCGGCCGGGACCTCGGTCGGGCCGGGCAGCAGGTAATCCGCGAGCGTCGTCGCCAGCGGCTGGCCGGAGGCGTCGAACGGCATTTCCTCGTAGAGCGCGGTGCCGATGCCTTGCGCGAGGCCGCCATAGATCTGGCCGTCGACGACGAGCGGATTGACCAGCACGCCGCCGTCCTCGACGATCACATAGTCGAGGATCTCGACCTCGCCGATATCAGGATCGACCGCGACCACGGCTGCATGCGCGGCATAGCTGAAGGTGCCGCTGTCGCGCACGGGCTTGTAGCCTTGGGTGACCTCGAGCCCGCCGGGATCGACGTCTGGCGGCAAATCCTGCGGGCGGCGGTACCAGGTGTGGGCGATCGCCTTCAGGCTGACGCTGCCGTTGACGCCGCGAACCTCGCCGTTCTGCAACACCACGGAGGCCAGATCGTGCTGCAAGAGTTTCGCGCCGATGCGGCGCGCACGTTCGCCGAGTTCGCGGCAGGCCGTCGCGACCGCACCACCCGCCATCACCATCGAGCGCGAGCCCCAGGTGCCGGTCGAATAGGGCGTCATCGCGGTGTCGCCGAGGACGATGCGGATGTTTGCGACATCCACGCCGAGGATTTCGTGCGCGACCTGGGCGAGCGTCGTCTCCATGCCCTGCCCGTGCGAGTGCACGCCGACGCGCAGTTCAAGGCCACCGTCCGGCGTCAGGCGCGCCGAGGCCTGCTCATGGCCCGGCACCATCGGGATGCCCCAGCCGGAATAGACCGAGGTGCCGTGCGCGGCCTGCTCGCAATAGATGGAGATGCCGACGCCGATGCGGCGGCCGTCGGCCTCGTCCTGCTTTTGCCTGGCGCGGATGGCGTCGATGTCGATGGCCGCGAGCGCGCGGCGCATCGCTTCCGGATAATCGCCGCTGTCGAAATGCTTCTTGGTGATGTTGTCGAACGGCATCTGTTCAGGGCGCACCAGATTGCGTAGCCGCACCTCGCCGGGCTCAAGGCCGGCTTCCGCCGCCACGAGGTCGAGCATCAATTCCAGCGCAAAGCAGACGCCGGTGCGCGCGACGCCGCGATAGGGCAGGATCGGGCATTTGTTGGTGGCGACCGAGAAGGTGCGGCAGCGATAGGCCGGCATCTTGTAGGGACCGGGCAGGATGCTGGCGACCTGCGCGGCTTCGAGACACGCGGAGAACGGATAGGACGAGTAGGCGCCGGAATCCACCGTCGCTTCGCAATCGATGCCGCGCAGCGTGCCGTCACGGTCAGCATAGACCGTGATTTTGTAATGATGTTCGCGGCAATTGGAGCTGGCGACGAGATGCTCGCGGCGGTCTTCGAGCCAGCGGACGGGATGGCCGCAGCGCATCGTCAGCCAGGACAGGCAGACCTCTTCGGGCAGCAAAATTCCCTTGTGACCGAAACCACCGCCGACGTCGGGCGAGATGACGCGGATCTGGCCCTCCTCCATGTCGAGGCATTCGGCGAGGCCGCTGCGCGTGATGTGCGGCATCTGGGCCGCCGAATGCAGCGTGAGCTGGTCGAGCCTCTTGTCGAAGTTCGCGACCACGCCGCGGCCTTCCAGCGGCGACATGCATTGCCGCGCCGTCGAGATCTCGCGCGTCACCTTGATCGGCGCATCGAGCGCGGCGGAGATGTCGACCTCGTAATTGGTCTCCAGGAAGACGTTGTCGCCCCAATGCTCGTGCACCAGCGCCGAGCCGGGCTCGCGCGCCTTCAGCATGTCATGGATCGCCGGCAGCTCCTCCAGATCGAGCGTCACGGAGGCCGCGATGTCCTCGGCCTCGGCGCGGGTCGGCGCGAGGCACATCGCGACGAGCTCACCGACCTGGCGCACCTTGCCGGTGGCGAGCACCGGCTGCTCCGAGATCTTGAAGCCCGGCAGGCCCGACACCGCACGGATCGGCTTGATGCCGACGAGATCGGTCGCCGTGAACACGCTGCCGCGATGGCGTTCGGGCACATGGATGCCGCGGATGCGCGCATGCGCCAGCGGGCTGCGCACGAAGGCGACGTCCTGAAGGCCGGCGAGCCTGACGTCGCCGACATATTGGCCGCGGCCGCGCATCAGGCGGTCGTCTTCCTTGCGCGGGAGCCGCGCGCCAACGCCCTGCCCCGTCTTTCCGTCCGGAAATTCTCGCTCGCTGCGCAACTTCGCGTTCTCCTCCACCGCCCGGCCTTATGCCGCGACGGCCTGCGGCAGGATCGGCGCGACCGCATCGAAGCGGGTGCCGGCGCGCAGGCAGAAGGCTGGCTGCAGCAGGCGCTCGGCAATCACCTCGTTGTTCTCGTTGTCCTTCAGGACGAAGCGGCCGTTTCTCTCCGTGAGCACGGAGACGTCGGCGTCCATGCCGATCTTGAGCGCGCCGATCTCGTGGCTGCGGCCAAGCATTCTTGCGGGATTGGCGGTGACCATCGGCACCACCTGCTCCAGCGACAGGCCGAGCGCCATCATCGAGCTCATCGCCTGGACCAGGCTGAACTTGGCTTGTCCCGCGAAGGGATGGTTCTCATCGTCCTCGTGCTGGTCGGGCGTTCCGGCCGGCGCGGGCACATGGGTGTTGTAGCCGTGGATGTCGGCGCCGAGCGTGGTCGGAATGATGCCGGCAGCGATCGCCTTCTTCGCGAGCCGATAGGAGAAATGGCTGCCGTGGCCGACATCGACCTTGAGGCCGCGGTCGAGCGCGGCCTGGATCACCGGATGCACCTCGCCCTCGCGATTGACGAAGCCGCCGGGATGGCGCGTGAAGGGATGAGCGAGGATGTCGCCCTCGCGCAAGAGCGGGATCACGCGGGTGAGGATGGTGTCGGCATCCTCGCCATTGGCGCCGCTCTCGGGCAGGCCCCAGAGTTGGCCGAAATGCACATAGACCGGCAGGTCGGCGCGCTTGCCGATCTCGGCCGCCATCTCGATCACGCGAATGCCCCAGCGCGCGAAGCCGCCGATCTCGGCATGGGCCTTGATGCCGCGCACGAGATCGAGGTTGGCGGTTGCCGCCTTGACGGTCGCATCGATGTCGACGCCGTCGGGGCTGTAGAGCTGCGGATAGAAATGGCCCTCGAGGCCGCCGACGAGATAGGCGGAGATAAACGCATAGACGCGCGAGGCCGAGGCTTCCGCGATGAAATGGCGGAAACCCGGCAGCGTCATGCAGGACGGACCGCCCTGATCGACCAGCGTCGTCACGCCGGACTGCACGCCCACCATGTCGGGGTTCATGCCGAAACGGCCGGAGACATATTGATAGACATGGGCGTGGGTGTCGATCAGCCCGGGCAGCACCAGCTTGCCGCTGACATCGACGACCTCCTTCGCGCTGGTCGGCAGAATGTCGGATGCGACCGCCGCGATCTTGCCATTGCGGATGGCGACGTCCTTGAGGCCATCGATGCCGGAGGCCGGACAGATCACGCGGCCACCCCGGAGCAGAAGATCGAAGCTGGCAGTGACGGACATGGCGCTCTCCTCTTCTTGCGAGGGGCGACGGCTTCGTCCCTCGAATTACGAAGCATGCTTCGCATTTTGACAAAAGCAAGCATCGTGCCATGATCCCGATGTGGCAGGCGCACTCGAATCGAGCTAAGCGCGGCAGGGTTTCGGCTTGGGAGTGTGTGCATTGCGGCAAGCGAAGACACGTCGCGGCGGGACGCGGCACCGCCCCTGGCCCTTGTCGGAACGGCCCGGCTATCTGATCCGCCGGCTGCACCAGATTCACGTCGCGCTGTTTCAGGAAGCCTGCGGCGAATTCGAGGTCACGCCGCTGCAATACAGCCTGCTCTCGGCGCTGGCGGTGCGAGAAACCGCCGATCAGACCACTTTGGCGGCCGATATCGCGCTCGATCGCACTACGACGACCGGTGCGTTGAAGCGCCTCGCGGCGCGCAACCTTGTCGAGCGCGCGGTGAACAAGGACGATCGGCGCGCGCGATTGTGCCGCCTGACGCCGGCCGGCGCCGCGCTGCTGGTTAAAATCGAGGGCGCGGCACGGCGGGCGCATCGCGCAACGCTCGGTGATTTGAGCCAGCGGGAACAGGCGCTCTTCATCGAGATGATGCAGCGCATCGTGGCCGGCCATCCCAGTCGCGACAGCGCCGCTGCCCTATTCGACTAGAGGCGAGTGCTGCGCTTTTGAGTTGGGCTGCTTAATTTATCATCGTACCGCTGCCCGGCCGTGCATCGAGCGCCACTATCCGGCGGGTCCGGTGTGCCGCGGCAGGCCGGCGCGTCGGCATGCCCCGCGCTCGAAAACGCAGTCGCATTCGAGGCGAGCCTCGCTGCGTCCGGCATCGAAACGCGCCCGGCCCGGCCGCTCCGCGACCCATGGCACGATTTATGCTGCGATGATGCGAAGCGTGCTTCGTATTGGGGGATGCCATGACGGATTCCGAACTTCGCGCTGATATTCACAGCATCGAGCCAATTCCCGACGCGGACCGGGACTCCTCCGGGCCGCAGCAGATGTGGATCTGGGCCGGCGCCAACATCGCGCCGGTGAACTGGGCGCTCGGCGCGCTCGGCATCATCCTCAAGCTCGGCCTGATGGAGACAATCGCGGTCATCGTGCTCGGCAACATCGTGGGCTGCGCGATCTTCGCGACCTTCACGGTGATGGGACACAAGACCGGCGTCAACCAGATGGTGCTGAGCCGGTCCGCCTTCGGCGTCCGCGGCGCCTACCTGCCGAGCATCCTGATGTTCCTGATGACGCTGGGCTGGATCGGCGTGAACACCTATTTCCCGGTCAAGGTCTCGATGGGCATCCTCGGCCAGTTCGGCGTGCCCGACACCTGGCTGGTCGAGATGATCGTCATCACGCTGGTGATGGCGGTGCAGGTGATGATCGGCGTCTACGGCTTCTACGCGATCCGCACCTTCGAGAAGTACACGGTGCCGCCGACCATCGCCATCATGGTGCTGATGAGCGTGCTGGCCTGGACGCGGCCCGGCGTCGTCAACTGGAACCTGACCACCTCGCTGCCACCAGGCGCGCATCTGGCGATGCTGACGATGCTGATGACCGCAATCGGCGTCGGCTGGGGGATTTCCTGGGTCACCTGGGCCTCCGACTATTCGCGCTTCGTGCCGCGCTCCACGCCGTCGAAAGCCGTGTTCTGGTACAGCTATGTCGGTATGTTCGTGCCGACGGTCTGGCTCGGCATTCTCGGCGCGACCATTGCCTCGACGACGCTGGACACGGATCCCGCCAAGATGGTCAGCGCGGTGTTCGGCGGTCCCGTCAGCATCCTTGTCCTCCTGATGGTGCTGCACGGCCCGATCGCTACCAACATCCTCAACGTCTATTCGGCGGCGCTGGCCGCCTTAAGCGCGGGGCTGAAACTCTCGCGCTTCTGGCTCACCGTCATCGTCGGCGTCGCCGGCTATCTGGTCACCCTCTACTTCATCTTCGCGCCGTCCTTCGCGAAGGCGTTCGACCATTGGATGATCAGCCTGCTGTTGTGGATGAGCCCGTGGGCCGGCGTGGTGCTCGCCGACTTCTACATCAAGCGCAAAGGCAAGATCGAGGTGGCCGAGCTCTATCGCTCGCCGGAGAGCAGCGCCTATGGCGACATCAACTGGGCCGGCATGATCGCGTTCTTCGCCGGCCTCGTTGCCGGATGGCTGGTGCAGGACGGCCTCGTCAGCGCGCTGCAGGGGCCGATCTCGATCTATCTGCTCGGCGGTGCCGATCTGAGCTGGCTGTTCGGAATCGGCGTGGCGGGCCTCGTCTATCTTGGGCTCGGCAAGTTCGCGACCTCGCCCACACCGGCCGTCGCGAGCCGTGCCGGCAGCTAGCCTGAGAGCGCTGAACCTCGTCTGTCGTCAGCGCTTGCGGCCAAGCCTCACGATCATGTCGCCGGGCCCAAGTGCTCCGGCGTCATGAGAGTGCAATCGCCACAGGCTCTCGCCGTCGACCAGCGAGGGCATCGGCAGTTCGAGGTCGGCGAGATTGGCGACAATCTGCAGAACGTCGCCCTGCTCGGTCTGCCAGCGCACATCCACGCCGCCCATGCTGGGATCCGCGCCGAGCAATTGTCGCTGCGCCGAAACGAACCCGCGTTTGACCAGCGGCACGATCTTCTCGCGCCGGATCGTCAACAACTGCGTCGTCAGTGCTCGGAACCTGGTGCCGGAAGGCGATTGCTCGATGCTGGACCAGTCCAGCTTGGAGGCGAGGAAGGTTCTTTCGTCGCACGGGTCCGGGATTCCGGCGCGCGTTTCGGGCGTCGCGAACGCCTTGAAGTGCGAAAACTCCTTGCGGCGGCCTTCCCGTGTCAGTTCGGCGGCTTCGCCCGTCCAGTCGGCGAAGAACAGGAAGGGCGTTTCGGCTGCCGCTTCCTCGCCCATGAACAGCATTGGAATATGCGGGCTGAGCAGAACCAGTGCGAGGGCCAGCTCCAGCTTGTCCGGACCGACCAACCGCGACAGCCGCTCCCCGAAGGCGCGGTTGCCGACCTGGTCGTGGTTCTGGGCGAAGAAGATGGTCGCTTCGGGCGGCAGATGAGCACTCGGCTCGCCGCGCGGCGCCTGGTGCAGGGGAAACACCTCGCCCTGATAGGCAAAGCCCTCGGTGAGGGATCGCGCCAAATGCTCGAGCGGCTTGTCCGCAAACGCCCGGTAATAACCTTCGTCCTCGCCCGTGAGCAGGACGTGAAGCGCGTTGTGGAAATCGTCGCCCCATTGCGCATCGTAGTACGTCGCTCGTCCCTGCGAACGCGCGAGCAGGTGCGCCTGATTGGCCTCGTTCTCCAGCATCAGATGGATGCGCCGGCCCGCCAGCTGGCTGCGCAGGGTCTCGGCGAGCTCGACCAGGAAATGACGTTTCGAGTCGTCCTTCAGCGCATGAACGGCATCGAAGCGCAGGCCGTCGAACCCATAATCGCGCAGCCACATCAGGGCATTCTCGATCAGAAACCCGCGCACGAACGCGCCGTCGGCTCCTTCGAGGTTGACGGCGGGCCCCCACCCGGTGGTGTGGCGCGGGTTGAAGAAGTTCTCCGCATAGAGATGCAGATAGTTCAGCTGCGGCCCGAAATGGTTATAGACGACGTCGAGATAGACCATGAGGTCAAGGGCATGCGCCGCGCGCAGCAGCCGCTTGAGATCCTCCGGCCGGCCATAGCGGGCATTCGGCGCGTTCAGGAGCACGCCGTCATAGCCCCAATTGTGCCGCCCGGGGACGTCGTTGAGCGGCATCAGCTCGATGGCGGTGATGCCGAGATCGCGAAGATAAGGCAGCTTCTTCTCGACGCCGGCATAGGTCCCCTCCTCGCTGAACGTGCCGACATGCAGCTCGTAGATCACGGCTTCCGCCCAGGGACGGCCCGGATAGAGCACCGGGTCCCTCAACGCGGCCATGTCGACCACCTCGCTCGGCGCGCCGACGTCGTCCGGCTGGAAGCACGAGGCGGGATCGGGCACGACGAGGTCTTGGTTGATCCTGAACTGATAGCGCGTGCCGGCGCGCGCAGTTTGGCTCAATAGCTGATACCAGCCGTCCGCATCGCGCGGCATCTTGCGTGGCGGCTGGCCGATTTCGAACAGCTCGACCGATCGCGCCGTCGGCGCCCACAGGTTGAACGAGACCCCATGATCGACGATCTGAGGACCATGGCGCCGACTTTGCTCGGCCATTCCCAGTCTTTGACTCAAGCCCATCCCCTTTCGCGGCATGCCCACTTCGGCGTGCAATTGCGCGCGTCGGGGCGACAAAGCGGAGCCGTGTGCGTTCGTTCCTCCACGGCGCCGACGCCGGACATTTGCAGCGCAACGGGAACGGAATCAGCAGCGCGACGGTTACCACCCCAGACAGGAGCCGTGGCCATGCGCCGCCCGAAGCCGCAACTGATCCGCAACAAGCTCGACCTGACCGACCGCGCCCAGGTGCGCCTCGTCAAGAAACGGCTCGGACTTTCGGACGCTGAGCTGATCGCGATCGTCGGGCGGATCGGCAACTCCATTCCGGCCATCAGCAAGGAGGCGGCTCTGCAAAAAGCCAACGCGCCGTCCAAGCCGGCCGACGTGGAGCCCACCGCCGCGACTGCGCCGACATCCTGACGGGCAACCCGGGGGCGGAGATGGACCAGCCAGCACATTCAGACGAGGCCCTGACGCGGACGGCCTCACGCCTGCGCCGCACCCGGATCACCGAAGGCAGACCTTTCCCGCTCGGCGCCACCTGGGATGGCCTCGGCGTCAATTTCGCGCTGTTCTCCGCCCACGCCACCAAGGTCGAGCTCTGCCTGTTCGACGATACCGGCGAAGCCGAGCTCGAGCGCATCGAGCTGCCCGAATATACCGACGAGGTCTGGCACGGCTATCTGCCCTCCGCCCGTCCCGGGACCGTCTACGGCTATCGCGTCCATGGTCCTTACCAACCCGACGCCGGCCACCGCTTCAATCCCAACAAGCTCGTGCTCGATCCCTACGCCAGGCAGCTGGTCGGCCAGCTCCGCTGGGGGCCGGAGCTGTTCGGCTACCGGCTGGATCACGCCGACAAGGACCTGTCCTATGATGAACGCGACAGCGCGCCCTTGATGCAGAAATGCCGCGTCATCGATCCCGCCTTTACCTGGGGCGTGGCGCGCAAGCCGGAAGTGCCGTGGGAGCGCACGATCGTCTACGAGATGCACGTCAAGGGCTTCACCCAGCTGCATCCGCTGGTGCCGGAAGCCGATCGCGGCACGTTCTCGGGGCTCGCACATTCGGAAATCCCGGCTTACTTGCGCTCGCTCGGCATCACCAGCGCCGAGCTATTACCGATCCATGCCTTCGTCGACGACAGCTATCTGGTCGAGAAAGGCCTGCGTAACTACTGGGGCTACAACTCCATTGCCTTCTTCGCGCCGGAGCCGCGTTACCTGAAAGCGACATCGGCCAACGAATTCAAGGCCATGGTCAACCAGTTTCACGCCCATGGCATCGAGGTTATTCTCGACGTCGTCTACAATCACACCGCCGAAGGCAACGAGCTCGGCCCGACCCTGTCGTTCAAAGGCATCGACAATGCCAGCTATTACCGCCTGCTGCCGGACGAGAAGCGCTACTACATCAACGACACCGGTACCGGAAACACCGTCAATCTCTCGCATCAGCGTGTGCTGCAACTCGTCGCCGATTCCTTGCGCTACTGGGCGACCGAGATGCGGGTCGACGGCTTCCGTTTCGATCTCGCCACCATCCTGGCGCGCGAACCCTATGGCTTCGATGAAGGCGGCGGCTTCCTCGACGCCTGCCGCCAGGATCCCGTGCTCTCCAGCGTCAAGCTGATCGCAGAACCCTGGGACATCGGGCCCGGTGGCTACCAGGTCGGTCAGTTCCCGCCGGGCTGGGCCGAGTGGAACGACAAGTTCAGGGACACGGTGCGCGCCTTCTGGAAGGGCGATCCGGGCACGCTGGCCGACGTCGCCAAGCGCGTTTCGGGCTCCGGCGACCTCTTCAACAAGCGCGGACGCCGGCCCTGGGCCAGCGTCAATTTCGTCACCGCGCATGACGGCTTCAACCTCAACGATCTCGTCTCCTACAACGACAAGCATAACGAGGCGAATGGCGAGGACAATCGCGACGGTCACAGCAACAACCATTCCTGGAATTGCGGCGTCGAAGGGCCGACCAACGACCCCGAGATCACCGCCTTGCGTGAGCGCCAGAAGCGGAATCTGCTGGCGACGATGCTGCTGTCCCACGGCACGCCGATGCTGCTCGGAGGCGACGAGTTCGGGCACACCCAGAACGGCAACAACAACGCTTACGCCCAGGACAACGAGACCACCTGGCTCAATTGGATGGGCATCACCGCGAACGGCCGCAGCCTGCGCGAGTTCGTGCGCAAGCTGATCGCCACCCGCAAGGCGTTTCCGATCCTATATCGCAGCCGCTTCCTGGTCGGCTCGCACAACGAGGAGCTCGACGTCAAGGATGTCACCTGGCTGTCGCCGTCCGGCGAGGAGATGACGACGGAGCAATGGCAGGACGGCAACGCCAAATGCTTCGGCATGCTGCTCGACGGCCGCGCGCAGGAGACCGGGATCAAGCGCCGCGGCTCGGATGCGACCATGCTGCTGGTCTACAACGCGCACCACGACGTCGTGAATTTCACCCTGCCGGAGGTCACCGAAGGACACAGCTGGCTCGGCCTGATCGACACGAATCGGCCCGACGCGCCGATGGCCGAGTTCGAGTTCGGGCATGCTTACGCGGTGACCGCGCGCTCGCTCGTGGTGTTCGGCCTTGCCAACGACAGCATCGCGACGCGGCGCCTCCGCCAAGGCCTCGGCGCGCTGCTGGACATCGCCGACACGCCTCTGCCGGAGTAGCCGCGTTGCCGTCCGTTCGCGATCACGGGACAACCGCAGCCGAGCGCCCTCTCACGACCGTCGCATTCTCCGGCGGCCTCGGCCTCGGTGCTTATCATGGCGGTGTGTTTGAAGCCTTCACCTCTCTTCGGCTGCCGATCGACTGGGTGACGGGTTCGTCGGCCGGGGCCATCACGGCCGCGCTGATCGCGGGGAGCGCGCGCGACGACCGGCTGCAGACTCTGCGCAGCTATTGGCATGCACTAAGCAGTCCAGCCGACGTGCCGAACGCGGGCCGCCACGCGTTTGCGTGGCTGAGCTCGATCAGTACGCGCGTGCTGGGTCATTCGGGCTACTTCCATCCCCGCCTCCCCATTCCGGCTTCTCACTACGGGGGCCTCTACGATCTCGGCCCGACCCGGCAACGCCTGCAGCGCTTGATCGATTTCGGACGTCTGAACGGCGGCGATCTGCGGATCACGATCTGCGCCACGGACGTCGAGAGCGGCGATGCCGTGCTGTTCGACTCCGCGTCGGAGCGGATCGAAATGGACCATATCCTGGCCAGCTGCGGCTTTCTCCCCGAATTCGCTCCGGTGCAGATCGCCGGCCGCTGGCTCGTCGACGGCGGGTTCTCGCTGAACGCGCCGTTCGATCCGATCCTGGAGACTGCAGGCCCGCTCCGCCTCTATGTGATCGATCTGTTTCCGCGTGATGGCAAGGTCCCTGACGGACTCGAGGCCGCCTCCGAGCGCAAGAGCGACCTGACCTTCGGC
Organism: Bradyrhizobium sp. NBAIM14; assembly: GCF_020193895.1. Lineage (NCBI taxonomy): Bacteria > Pseudomonadati > Pseudomonadota > Alphaproteobacteria > Hyphomicrobiales > Nitrobacteraceae > Bradyrhizobium > Bradyrhizobium sp. NBAIM14. The sequence goes on from NZ_JADYVQ010000024.1 coordinate 80,999, forward strand.
AACCAGACCTTCCAGCGCCTCGGCTACGCGCTGGAGGCCCGTCAGCTTCGCGCCGAGCTTCAGGACCTCCACTACGAGGACGAGGTCTATCTCCTGAGCTACCGCCCGGGCCGCGAGGAAGCCGGGCCGGAAAAATCCTTCGACCTGTCGGAGACGGCCATGGCGCAGCGCTGGCGCGCCGGCTTTCTGGACATGCAATATGCCGCGAGCCTCACGCCAGCCCCGAACGAGATCTGCAGCGTGCGGCGGCCCTAGCGATGTCTCTCGGTGTCGGGACCCGAGCTAGGCACTGTCCTGCCGTCACGCCGCTCGCGAATGTCGCGCAGCAACCGCCTGAGACCGTCATCGGCAGCCATGCCGTCGGGCGGGGCGATCGTGGTAATGCCCCAGTTCGCGAGCACGGCCTCCTGCACCGGATTGCGCTGCGCGACGAACACGAAGGATCTCGGCCGGTCCTGGCTGTGCCCGGACTCGTCCCAGATCTGCCAGATCCGGTGCAGCAGCAGCCGGATGTTCGGATCGGACATGCTGTATCCGACGAAAAGCAGTGTGCTTCCCAGCGCATCGGCGCGAAAGCGGATATCGAGCGGGGAATTGAAGGCGAGCCGGTTCAGAAAGTCGGTCTCGGTCAGAACTAGCGAAGCATCGTCGTCGAAGTCGCCGTGAAACTTGATGATGTGGGTGACACCGGCACGCGCGCTCGCGATCTCCTTCGCGTTGCTGATCTTCGCAAAGGGCTTGTTCAGCACGTCGAACGCGGTTTCCAGGTTGCGGTCGTAATTGGTGGTGTAGATGACCGGAAAATCCAGCTCGACGATCATCCGGTGCAGCTCTGAAGCGGCGATCTTCTCGGGGTCGACACGCCAATTGCGGTCGAGCCAGCTGCGCAGCGGGCCGATCCCGCCGCGCTTGATCCGATAATATTCCGCGAGCATCTGATAGCCGCCATGCATTCCATCGATGACGTTGCGATCGAGGCCGAGATCGTCAAGGAGATGATCGATCAGGGACTGCCAGGACGGCAGGCCGACGGCCATCGAGACACCGGCGCCCACGAACAAGACGGCGCGGCGTCGCTCGATCGCCGCTGCCAGGATGTCGTGAGGCGGCCGCTCCTCCGATATGAGCCCCGTGTTTTGTTGGTCCATCAACCTTGAATGATTGGGCGCGCGACGCGTTCCTAATCCCGGACGACCCCTCACCGGCTCAGCGGCGAGGATGTCTCGCGCGCCGTCTGCGCCGCGAACCGGGCGATCAGGCGCCGGAGCTGCGCCTTGTGCACCAGGCGCGCCGCCGTCTTCGGCGAGACCCAGATTGCCTCCCGCTCGCCCTTCTCGGGCCACCAACGCTCCCGCCCGTGCACCTTCATGGGGAAGACGGCAACGTTCATGGTCCACTTGCGATCACCTTTTCGCTTGCGATGCTTGAAGCTGCCCAGTGCGCGCGTGGCCACGACACCGACCAGGCCCGCCTCCTCATAGGCTTCGAGCGCAGCCGTCAGGTGCGGCTCCTTGTTGCGCATCGGCGATCCCTTTGGGACGCTCCACCTGCGCTTGCGCCTGGTCGTGATCAGCATCACCCGCAGCTCGGACTTGTCCAGACGAAACGGCAGAGCGGCAAATTGCTTCTTTCCCATCAGGCGCCTCCAACTCGCGTCTGATAAGCGAACGCCGCAGCCATGGTTCCTGTTTTGCGAAGTGGCGCCTCGCGTGTGGGCGCTGGAATTTCTAGGAAGCCTGAACTCCACCATGGTCACCTCCGCGCTCAGACCGGCGAAAAACAGCGCAACTGCAAGAGATCATCGACGGAGAGGCCGAACAGCACTGGCCGAAACGCTGGTGCCGTCGCGAGCACGAGCAGCAGCAGAAAGATCACGTGGACCAGAGCCGGCGGCGTGTTTCTAACGACCCTGTAGACTGCCTTTCGCATGCACTCCCTCCTGCGCCCCCACGCGTGCCATGGCAACGCCCATTCCGATCATCGCAGCTCCCCACAGCAGGAAGCCGATATCCCAGAAAATGCGCTGGCCGTCGGGCACGGTCTCGTTCACCTGATGCAATCTCAGGATCTGGTGATCGACCACGCCTTCAGCGAGATTGAAGATGCCCCACCCGATCAGGATCGTCCCGAAACACTGCGAGCCGGACCACCGCGGCGCGCTTCGGCGTGTCCGCTGCCACATCAGGAAAAGCCCGGCGAGCACGAGGACGTAGGCGGTACTGTGAAAGATGCCGTCCCAAGTCGTATTGAGGGTGATGTTCTCGATGGAATTAAGCGGATACCAGCCGCTTAACATATGATGCCATTGCAGCAGCTGATGAAAGACGATGCCGTCGAAGAATGCGCCGAGGCCAAGTCCGAGAAGGACGCATGCGGACGTCGGGAAATTGCTTTGTCTGTCTTCCATGTGGTGAACTCGTGCGCGGCTCGGCACTTCCGATACGGAATCAAGCCATGCCACACGCGCACGTTCCTATGGCGATCAGCAGGTCACTGGGATCGAGCTTGCGATCAATCGTGCCAATTCATCGAGACTAACATGCGTTAAGACGAGCCAGACATTCGTCGGCACGCGTGCGCGATTGGTTATCGGCTTCATTCCCGATAGGAACGTTCGGTATCAACGCTGCGTCTGTCGCTCACATGTTGGAGATGCACATGCCGAGAAGATCGTTCTTGCTTGCTTTGAGTGGCCTCGGATTGTCGACCCTGAGTCACCTCAGGGAAATCGCATAGTGCGTAGCGACGGAAGCCAGAGAGGCGATCATGGCATACGCCCTGTTCAAGGACGGAGAGAAGATGAGCCGCACGTTTCCGACCAAGGAGGAAGCGCTGGAGAAAGCCGATGAGGCGGGGTTGGTCGAGCATGCCGAGGGCGAGGCGGTGCTCGAGGACGAGTTGAAGATCAGGCCTTGCCCGGCCGACCCCGAGCCTTGCGATGATGCGGACCTGGACTGGACGCCGGTCAAGCCGGCGTCCTGATCAGGGGCAGCGCAAATCGCATATGACTTGTGGCGGCGGTCTGCGCGCACGCCTCGTCCTTCGAGACGGCGCTGACGCGCCTCCTCAGGATGAGGCTAATCGGTGTCAGTGCCCGTTGAAACTGCTGCCGCGCACTCCGACCTCATCCTGAGGAGCCCGCCTCAAGCGGGCGTCTCGAAGGATGGCCGCAGGGAAAATCTCAACTGCGATAGCCCTGCTGATCGGGGTCAGCATCATGGGCTCAGCATCCCCTGCAGATGCCTTTGATCTTTCGATCCGCCTCGGAATCGCGGGAGGTCTCCGAACGAATCTGGTCGTCGCCCTGCAGCGAGGGTCCGGGCGTGACGGTCCCATCGATGCGTCCGATATTGGTGCCGCCTGCAGGATTGCCGGGTCGGCCGACGGTCGTCGATCCCCGTGGGCCGGAGCCGCCGCTCGATTGCGCTGTCCCGGCCGAGTTGGTCCCGGGCGCCGACGACGTGCTCCCGGCCGCCCCGCCACCGGCG
>NZ_JADYVQ010000025.1:0-67893 GCF_020193895.1 Bradyrhizobium sp. NBAIM14
TGACGATGCTCAGAACGAAGGTGTAGCCCGCGAACAGCGCGATCTGGAGTATCGATGGCCCCCAGGCGCCCAGATACATGTCACCCACCGACTTTCCGAGTTGGTCCGCGAGCACGATCAAAACCAGCGAGGGAGGCACCAGCTGGGTTATCGTGCCGGAGGCTGCGAGCACGCCGGTGATGTAGCGCACGTTGTAGCCGTAGCGGATCATGACCGGCATCGAGATCAGCGCCATGGCGATGACCTGCGCCGCCACTGTGCCTGTGATGGCCCCAAGGATGAAGCCGACGATGATCACGGAATAGCCGAGACCGCCGCGAACGGGGCCAAACAGCTGTCCCATCGAATCCAGCATGTCCTCTGCGAGGCCACATCGTTCGAGGATCGCGCCCATGAACGTGAAGAATGGGATGGCCAGCAGCAGCTCGTTGGACAGAACGCTGCCGTAGATGCGCTCCGGGATCGCCTGGAGGAAGCTGAACTCGAAAAATCCCAAATGGATCGCGAGAAATCCGAACGAGAGCCCGAGGGCGGCCAGCGTGAAGGCGACCGGAAAGCCGATGAGCATCGCCAGCACAAGTCCGCCGAACATCAGCGGCGGCATCATCTCGATCGTGATCATTGGGTCGGCCGCTCGTATTTCGCATCGATGGTGACTTCACCGCGTAAGGCGGCGGCGCGCTTGATGACCTCCGAGATACCCTGCAAAGCCACCATGAAGAAGCCGGCCGGCAGGACGAACTTGATCGGCCACCGCAGAAGGCCGCCTGCATTGTTGGACATTTCGCCGATGACGAACGAATTGTAGAACATCCCCCAAGAGAGGTAGCTGAGGAGCAGGCAGGCAGGGACGAGGAAGACCAATGTCCCGATCAGGTCCAGCCACAGCTGGCCGCGTTCGGTGAGCATGAGATAAAGGATCTCGACGCGGACGTGCTCGTTGCGCTTAAAGGTGTAGGACGCGCCGAACATCACGATGACGGCGAACATATACCACTGTGTCTCTAGCCAGCTGTTCGAGCTGTAGCTGAAGGCGTAGCGGATCATCGCATTGACAGCACTCACGACGCAGGCCGCGAGCACCAGAATATTGCAGACGTTGCCGACCTTTTCGTTCAGCCAGTCGATAGCCGTACTCATCGCCAACAATGGGCGCATCGATGCCTTGTCCCCGCTCGCTGAGTACTATCCCCCAGGCGAGCAGGACCATGGCGCTGCATCAGCTGCCTGCCACGTCTGCGCGGGAGCTAGTTGACCCCTCCTGATGCTTCCGCCCGTTCTTGCTGTCGGTTTTCGGCAAGACACGTTCAGGTCTCAGCCGCCGCGTGAAGCAGGGCCACCTTTACCGTCGGCCAATTCCCGGTCAACAGGAAAATGGACAGTTTGCCGCAGCAATGTCTAAGTTAGCGTCACTAGGCTTAATTGGGTTGACCTTCGGGGCTTACCGGCGACGCGACCGGCGGAGGACAACCTCCAGCGAGATATCACTGCTCCAGAGGAGGATTTCGTGATCGGCGCATTCCTGGTCGTCTTGTCGATCGCTCTCCTCTGGGTCTTCCTGCCTCGCAACGGGCAGTCACATCGGTGGATGGAGCTGCCATTCTTTGAGACAGGAGTCCCCCTGGTGATCATCATGGCCTTCTCAGCTGGCCTGACGATGGTGATCGACCGCATCTTCTGACCGGTGTCGGCTGTCGAGGCGCGCCTAACCCTCGACGTCGTACTGCCTGCAGAGGTGATCCCCAATCTGGACCAGCATGGCAACGCATTCAGGATAGTCCGGCCGATCAGAGGTCGCCTGATCAGCGCTGGCCCGAAACTCCCAGGATTTCCCGTCGCGGAGGATGGAAATCGTCATTCCATCGGGACAGTCGGCGTGGACCTTCAACTCGGCTCTCGCCATGGCGACGAGTTCGCTTTCAGATTTTACGGGCTTGCTCATTCGTTGGCCCTTGATCTCCTAGCGGACAACCCCAGCGGCATCATCGTCGCTCGGCATCACCCAATCGAGGGCGAGCAAGCAAGCTTCCAGCAGAACTAAAGCAATAAGGCCGCCAACCAGGCCGAAAAAGACGATGGAAAAGGTCCCTAGTAAAAGCGCACAGAAGACATCTGCAAGCACCTTAGACGTGCGATCGGATTGGGTCTGGTTGGCTGTGAAGTACGGCATCTTCATCCTCCGGGGTTTGACCCCAACTTAGCCGCGTCAGCTACTGGCGGTCTATTCCAAACGGCGGCTTGGCGGTCCAGCTAATCCATCGATCGACATGCCCACACGGGTCAAAACCGCCGAAGCTCTCATCGCACCGAATGATTGCGCTCTGCCGCGGGCCCGGACATCCGCCAGTTGACGCGCAAGCGCTACCCCGTCGGCGTGCCCTGCTTCCACTGGCTGCCGGCGATCTTCGCCGCGGCAATCACCGCTTGCGTCCGGCTCTCGACGCCGAGCTTTTGCAGGATCGCCGAGACATGCGCCTTGATGGTGGCCTCTGAGACACCGAGCTCGTAGGCGATCTGCTTGTTGAGAAGGCCTTCCGACAGCATCATCAGGACCCGGACCTGCTGCGGCGTCAGCGTCACCAGGCGGTCGCGCAGGCGGGTCATGTCGGGATCGGCCGCAGCCGACAGGTCGGTGTCGGCGGGAACCCAGACGTCGCCCTCCATCACCTTGAGGATGGCATCGCGCAAGGTTTCGACCCCGAACCGCTTCGGGATGAAGCCGGACGCGCCGAAATCGAGCGAGCGGCGGATCGTGGCGCTGTCGTCGGATGCCGAGACGATCACGACCGGAATCGCCGGGTATTGCGCGCGCAGATAGATCAGGCCGGAAAAGCCGGAGATCCCGGGCATGGAGAGGTCGAGCATGACCAGATCGACCTCGGAGGTCTGCTCTAGGAGCTTGGTCAGATCCTCGAAGGTTCCGGCCTCGTCGATCCGGGCCGAGGGGAGAACGCCCGCCACCGCCTGCCGCAGCGCATCGCGGAACAGGGGATGATCATCGGCGATGACGAGATGGGTCGAAGGAGCGTTCATCGTTCTCTTGCTGTCGTTCGCGCCGGGTCGGCGAACAGATCCCGGGTACGTCAATTCTTCCCCCGAGCGGCCGTGGCATGCAAGTGCACATTATTCCTTTGCTGCAAAGGGGTTAATCCCCGCCCTGATGGCCCGCGCGCCGGCCCCCGATACCGCGACGTCACCTGCGCGACAGTGCGCAGGGCCGAAAGTCGTATTGGGGCCGGTTTCACGCCGATGTTACCTTGTGGCCAAGACCTGGGGCGATCCGGCATGTCCGGACGTCCGGGGCGCGAGGGAAACGCATTTTTGGGGAGCGATCCAACATGTCGACAATGGCTGTGTCTCAATCGAGCGCGCAGGGGATGACGAAGGACGAACGGTTCGTCATTCTCGCCTCCTCGCTCGGTACCGTCTTCGAGTGGTACGACTTCTATCTCTACGGCTCGCTGGCCGGCATCATCGGCGCGCAGTTCTTCTCGGCCTATCCGCCGGCAACCCGCGATATCTTCGCGCTGCTGGCGTTTGCCGCGGGCTTCCTGGTGCGTCCGTTCGGCGCGATCGTGTTCGGCCGTGTCGGCGACATCGTCGGCCGCAAATACACCTTCCTCGTCACCATCCTGATCATGGGTCTGTCGACCTTCATCGTCGGCCTGTTGCCCAACGCGGCGACCATCGGCATCGCGGCCCCGATCATCCTGATCGTGCTGCGCCTCGCCCAAGGTCTGGCGCTCGGCGGCGAATATGGCGGTGCGGCGACCTACGTCGCGGAGCATGCGCCGAACGGCAAGCGCGGCTTCTACACCTCCTTCATCCAGACCACGGCAACCCTCGGCCTGTTCCTGTCGCTGCTGGTGATTCTGTTCACCCGCACCGCGCTCGGTGAGGCCGATTTCGCAGCGTGGGGCTGGCGCATTCCGTTCCTGGTCTCGGTGCTGCTGCTCGGCATCTCGGTCTGGATCCGGCTCCGCCTCAACGAATCACCGATCTTCCAGAAGATGAAGGAAGAGGGGAAGAGTTCGAAGGCGCCGCTGACGGAAGCCTTCGGCAATTGGCAGAACGGCAAGCTGGTGCTGCTCGCCCTGCTCGGCGGCGTCATGGGCCAGGGCGTGGTCTGGTACACCGGCCAGTTCTACGCGCTGTTCTTCCTGCAATCGATCCTGAAGGTCGACGGCTACACCGCCAACCTCCTGATTGCGTGGTCGCTGCTACTCGGCACCGGCTTCTTCATCGTATTCGGTGCGCTCTCCGACAAGATCGGCCGCAAGCCGATCATCCTCGGCGGCTGTCTGATCGCGGCGCTGACCTTCTTCCCGATCTTCAAGATGATCACGTCCAACGCCAACCCGGCGCTGGAAAAGGCCATCGAGTCGGTCAAGGTCGAGGTGGTGGCCGATCCCGCCAGCTGCGGCGATCTGTTCAACCCAGTCGGCACCCGCGTGTTCACCGCGCCTTGCGACACCGCACGCGCCTACCTGTCGCAATCGTCGGTCAGGTACACGACGAGTTCGGGTCCGGCCGGCTCGGGCGTGAAGGTCGTGGTCAACGGCAAGGACGTGCCCTACGCCAACGCCAAGGACAGCAACCCGGCGGTTCTCGCCGCGGTGCAGGCGGCCGGCTATCCCAAGGCGGGTGACACCGGCATCGTGAAGATGTCGCATCCGTTCGACGTCTTCCGTCCGCAGCCGGCGGCGATCATCGGCCTGCTGTTCGTCCTGGTCCTGTTCGTGACCATGGTGTACGGCCCGATCGCGGCGATGCTGGTCGAATTGTTCCCAACCCGCATCCGCTACACCTCGATGTCGCTGCCCTACCACATCGGCAACGGCTGGTTCGGCGGCCTCCTGCCTGCCACCGCCTTCGCCATCGTGGCCTCGACAGGCGACATCTATGCCGGTCTGTGGTACCCGATCATCTTCGCCTCGATTACCGTGGTGATCGGCTTCCTGTTCCTGCCGGAAACCAAGGACGTCGACATCAAGGCGACCTGATCGCAGCAGCAATCGACGACACCAACCGGCCGCGGTCTCCGCGGCCGGTTTTGCTTTGTGTGGTTATCGATCGCTGCCGATGAATTGCAGCACGATCTCACGGCGGTGCGGGCGGCTGCGATGCTCGATCAGGTAGATCGCCTGCCAGGTGCCGAGCGCGAGCTTGCCGCTCAGGACCGGGACCTGAAGCGAAGTCTGCGTCAGCATGGTCTTGATATGGGCCGGCATGTCGTCCGGCCCCTCGGTATCATGGGTCCACCCCGCGTTCTCCGGCGCGAGCCGTGACAGCGCCGTCGTAAGATCGACCAGCACGGAGGGATCGGCGTTCTCCTGGATCGTCAGCGAGGCCGAGGTGTGGCGGATGAACAGCGTCAACGCGCCCTCACCCGCGTGCGCCTCGGCGATGAATCTCGCGGCCTCGCTGGTCAGATCGGTGAAGCCGCGGCCAGGCGTCTGCACGGTGAGCAGTGCCGATGTGACGGTCGTGGCCTGTACGGACGATGGTGCGGAGCGGGTGACGGATCTGGCTGATGTCATGGAGGGGCCCGCATCAGATCTTCCCCGACACGTCTTTCTGCACGCGGTTGGCCATGTCGATCAGCCGCCGCCAGGCCTTTTCCAGGAACGACATCATGCGGTCGACGTCCTGCTCGCTCGGCAGCGGGATCTCGATCTTGCGCTCGCCCTCGGCGACCTTGGGCTCGGGCTTCCTGAGTGGATCGGATTTCGGCAGCGCCTCGTCGATCTTGCCCGATACCGTTGGCCCCGCCGCGAGCTGTGCCTTCAGCCGCTCGACCTCGGCCTGGAGCCTGCCGATCTCGGCGTCGAGTGCGGTCCGCTCGTCGGGCACCGCGTAGCAGGCCCAACCGGGGCCGTTCCTGGTGCAGGTCGACACCGTGCCGGTGCGCGTGTCGAGCCGCAGCACGCCCTCGGGGATGGGCGTCATGCTGTAGCGGCCATTTTCGCCGTCGGGCGTAGATTGCGCGGCCGCGAGGCCGCCGCTGACTACCATCACCGCGGCCGCCGCCGCGAGCCATGATGTCGTGGATGACGTCGCAGGTCTCATCATTGTCTCCGCCCCGGCACTGCTGCGGCTGCGGTTGCAATTCTACACCCTCAGCCGGTAACCCGCCGCCAAAAAGCCGCCCCGAAATCAACGAACGCGGCGGCTTCTTTGATCCCGCGAGCGCGGCGAAAGCACGGCTGCGTCCGCCGTTCGCAAGCAGACCTGCTGCGGTGCGGCGTCACGCTGTGTGCAGCGCTGCTGTGCGCGTCAATATCATCAAGTAAATCAAATACATAATCGGAAGGGACGCAATCGTGACTTAGCTTGACTTGATTATAGGCCATCAGTATGGTCCGCGCGGCTTTTGAGGGTGACGGGCGCAATTTCCATTCAGCCGCAGCGTTTCGGGTCTTCGTTGCATGACACAGGGCACGGGACACGGCGAGGATGGAGATCGCGATAGATCGCCCGAGGAAGCCGCGCTTTCCGATCGGCTCGGAAATCTTGATCAGCGGTTGTCCGAATTTCGCGACCGCCGGGCCAAGACCGAGCAACCCGCAGGTGGCGATGGAGACAAAGCGGCCAGAGCCTCGGCGATGGCGCTTGGTTTCCGACTATCCTCGGAGTTGATCGCCGGCGTCGCTGTCGGAGCGGGGATTGGCTGGGGGTTCGACCACTTGCTGTCGACGTCGCCTTTCGGATTCATCGCGTTCCTGCTGCTGGGCTTCATCGCCGGCGTGGTGAATGTGGTGAGAACGGCAGGCGCGGGTCCGAACAGGCGCGGTGGTTCGTAATTGGCCTAGCCGGGTTAACTGTCGTGCCGCTCGCCGGCACAGCCGGCCGACCAATCTTCACTGGTCGGCTTGTCCAGCAGACGAGAGATGCCGCGCGGATGAAAATCGACCCGATCCATCAGTTCAACGTCGAACCGCTCTTCACGATCGGCCGTATCGGCGATCACACGATCGCCTTCACCAATGCCTCTCTCTACATGTTCGTCGCGGTGGGGATCATTGCGCTGCTTCTGCTCACCAGCGGCAAGCAGCTGGTTCCGGGGCGTCTGCAGTCGGTGGCCGAGCTCTCCTATGAGTTCGTGGCCAGCATGATCCGCAGCACTGCCGGAGCGGATGGCATGCGGTTCTTCCCGCTGATCTTCTCGCTGTTCATGTTCATCTGCGTCTCGAACCTCGTAGGCATCGTTCCGTACACGTTCACCGTGACGAGCCATCTCATCGTCACTGCGGCGCTGGCGCTGCTGGTGTTCTTCACGGTCCTGATCTACGGCCTCTACAAGAACGGCCTGAAGTTCCTGAAAGTGTTCGTGCCCTCGGGCGTTCCCGGCTACATCCTGCCGCTGGTCATGGCGATCGAGGTGCTGTCGTTCTTCCTGCGGCCGGTCTCGCACAGCGTTCGACTGTTCGCGAACATGCTCGCGGGCCACATCGCGCTGAAGGTGTTCGCCGGCTTCGTTGCCATGCTCGGCGCGTCTCTTGGCGTGGTCGGCTGGATCGGCGGTGTCATGCCGCTGGCGCTCGCCGTCGCGCTCACCGCGCTCGAACTGCTGGTCGCGTTCCTGCAAGCCTATGTGTTTGCGATCTTGACCTGTATCTACCTCAACGACGCCATTCACCCTGGACACTGAGTGATCCGGGTGCTTTTCCACCCACACCTGTCTTTCTTCCAAGGAGTCAAAAATGGATCCGCAAGCAGCTAAGTTTCTCGGCGCGGGCATCGCGTGCATCGGCATGGGCGGCGCCGGCATCGGCGTGGCCTTCATCTTCGGCAATTATCTGTCCGCAGCCATGCGCAACCCGGCAGCTGCTCAGGGCCAGTTCGGCAACCTGATCTTCGGCTTCGCCGTGACCGAAGCGCTCGGCATCTTCTCGCTGCTGATCGCTCTGCTGCTGCTGTTCGTCCCGCTCTGAACGCGTTTCGCGCCGCTTCCAGGTGGGAGGCGGCGCGTCTGACAGCAACAGGAGAACTCCATGGCTGAAAGTCATGGCGGCGCCAAAGGTACCGGCGCTCACACGGAGGCCGATGGCGGTCACCACGGCGGTGGCTTTCCGCCTTTCGAGAGCAGCACCTTTGCTTCGCAACTGGTGTCGCTCGCGATCGCCTTCGTCGCGCTGTATCTGATCGTCTCCCGGTTCGCGCTGCCGCGTGTCGGGGGTGCGATCGAGGCGCGTCAGAACAAGATCGAGGGCGATCTCGCCGAAGCGCAGAAGCTGAAGGACCAGTCCGAGGCGGCGCTCAAGGCCTATGAAGGCGAGCTCGCGTCGGCGCGCGCACGTGCACAGGCGATCGGCAACGAATCCCGCGAGAAGGCGAATGCGCAGGCGGAAGCCGAACGCAAGGCGCTGGAAGAGCAACTGTCCGCCAAGCTCGCCGAGGCGGAGAAGACCATTGCCTCGACCCGCGCGACCGCCATGAGCAACGTCCGCGGCATCGCGGCCGATGCAGCCGGCACCATCGTTCAGCAGCTCACGGGCGTCGTTCCGGATGCAACGTCGGTCAATGCCGCCGTTGACGCGACCTTGAAGGGTTAGTCTCGATGTTCTTCACACCTGAGTTTTGGGTCGCCGTCGCCTTCGTGATCCTGATGGTGATCTTCGCCTATGTGGGGGTGTTCAAGACGGCGATGTCGGCGCTCGATCATCGCGCCGCTCGTATCAAGGCCGAGCTGGACGAGGCGGCGCGCCTCAAGCAGGAGGCCACCAAGGTGCTCGCCGACTACAAGGCGCGCACTGCCGGTGCCGAGCGCGAGGCCGCCGACATCATCGCCAACGCGAATGCCGAAGCGGAGCGCATCGCAGCAGAGGCCAAGGCGAAATTGGAAGATTTCGTCACCCGCCGCACCAAGACCGCCGAGGGCAAGATCGCACTCGCCGAGGCTCAGGCTCTCGCGGACGTCCGGGCAGCCGCCGCGGAAGCCGCCGTGCAGGCTGCCTCCACGATCCTGTCGCAGTCAGTCAAGGGCCAGATCGCCGACGACCTGCTCGCCAAGGGCATCAACGAAGTCAGGCAGAAGCTGAACTGAGGGATTTGCCTTACCCAATCAAAAAGCCGGCGCGACGAGCGCCGGCTTTTTTGTCTGTCGGGTAACAGCATCCACAAGTGCGGTATCATCACCCACCTTGTGCGCACTTGCGCACTGGGGCGGGTGATCCAGTACGCCGAGGCTTCTCAATTCAAGCACTGCGGCCTCTGGAATACTGGATTGCCCGCCTTCGCGGGCAATGACAGCTGACATTGCCGCAAGATCTCCCCTACTTCTTCTTCTTCCCTCTCGGCTCCGGCGAGAGCGCCTGCGGGTCGAAGCCGACATAGAAGATGTAGGTATCGGCGACCGCGGGCGCCGGCACCGGATAGGCCAGATCCTCGGCGACGAAGGTGAAGGGCACGCTGCCGCCTTCCGACATCGCCACCGTGGTCCGGTAGGCCTTCGAGGCGATCACCTTCTCGCCGACGCCGCCCTGCACGACGGCGATGCGCAGCGGCACCTCGACGGAGGCAGGCGCCCCGGCGGGGCCGGCGATGACGCGGCCCTGGATGCCGATCCGGGCGGTGATGCCGGCACTGCTGCGCAAGCATTCGCGCGCCATCTTGGTGATCGAGGCCTGGAAGCGGATGTCATTGCCGACCGCCGGCTTGCCGCTGGCGCCGACCGCGTAGGTCGAGGCGCCCGCGCGCACCGTGACCTGCGGGCAATCGAGGTCGTCTTCGGCCGGCTGCCCGGGCGCAGGCGCCGGCTTCGGCTCCGCCGGCTCGTCGGACTTGCCGCCGAACAGGCTCTTGAAGCGGTCGGTCAACGACTGTGCCGCCACCGGCGAGACGGAGGCGAGCCCGACCGATAATGCCAGCACGACCGCTGCGCCCCGCCGCAACCTCGTCCGCGATGACCGAAGCTCCTGCACCATCAACACCCGTACTCCATGACAATGTTCCGGCCGGGTTATATCGCCAATATCGGCGAACCCAAGGCGGCAAAAAGGGATTTGGCTGCATCCATCAGGCTGCTCAGCCGCGGAAGTCCTCGTGCAGCAGGCCGAACAGCAGGTGATCCTGCCAGACCCCGTTGATGCAGAGATAGCGGCGCGCCAAGCCCTCGCGCGAGAAGCCGCACTTCTCCAGCACCCGGATCGACGGCGCATTGGTCGGGATGCAGGCGGCCTCGACCCGGTGCAGATTGAGCTCGCCGAACAGCGTCGGCAGCAGCACCCGCAGTGCGGCCGTCATGTAGCCGCGATGGGCATAAGGCTGGCCGACCCAATAGCCGATGGTGCCGGCCTGCACGATGCCACGCCGGACATTGGCGAGCGTGATGCCGCCGACCAGGGCACCGTCGAGCTCGCGGAAGATCAGAAAGGGATAGGAGCGGTCCGCGGCAATGTCCTCGGCATAGCGGCGCAGGCGCCGGCGGAAGCCGGAGCGGGTGAGATCGTCGGACGGCCAGATCGGCTCCCAAGGCGTCAGATAGTCGCGGCTGGTCTCGCGCAAATGAGCCCATTGCAGGAAGTCGGACATTTGCGGCGCGCGCAGGAGCAGCCCGTTGCCGCGCGGCGCCAGGGCGGCGGGTCCACTGGATGGCAGGCGAAAGAGGGCCATGTGATGCTTCCCGGGGCGAGGCCCGCGCGCGGCTCCTAATGCAGCCGCGCCTTGGCGCGCGCCCGTGTCAATCCTTCCGCAAAAGACACCGCCGTGTCCAGACCCCTGCCGCTGCCCAATGCGACGACCGCAGGCCGGCTGCGCGACAGCAGCGCACGGGCCGCGTCCCGCGTCGATTCGATGCTGACGGCGTCGATCCGGGCAACCAGTTCCTGCACTGTCTGCGGCCGCCCGTAGGCCAGCACATGCCGGGCGAGCTGCTCGGCGCGGGAGGAGCAGCTCTCCAGCGCCATCAGCAACCCCGCCTTCATCTGTGCCTTGGCTCGGGCGATCTCGGCCTCAGTCAGCGTCTCCACCGATTCGTTCATGATGTCGACCACGACCTCCATCATCTCCGGCGCATCGGCGGGATCGGTGCCGGTATAGAGGCCGAAAAAGCCGGTATCGGTGTAGGGGGCGTGGAAGGTGTAGATGGAGTAACAGAGGCCGCGCTTCTCGCGCACCTCCTGGAACAGGCGCGACGACATTCCGCCGCCAAGGACATTGGTGAAGACCTGCAGCGAGAACAGCGAAGGATCGGTCTGCGGCACCCCCTCGAGCGCCAGCGTCAGATGCGCCTGCTCGAGCTCGCGATGCACCACCTTGGCGCCGCCCTGGCCGAACCGAGCGGCCTGCGGCTTCGGCCCGGGCGTCCCCTCGAAGCTCGCAAAACGCTTTTCGACCTCGGCGACGACCTGACCGTGGTCGACCGCCCCGGCCGCGGCCACCACCATGTCGGGCCCGCGATAATGCGTCGACAGATAGCCACGCAGCATGTCGCGGTTGAAGGCGCGCAGCGTCTTGGCGGTGCCGAGCAGCGAACGGCCCATCGGCTGGTCGGGATAGCAGAGCTCGTTCAGATGCTCGAACACGACGTCATCGGGCGTGTCCTGCGCGGCACCGATCTCCTGCACGATGACGTTCTTCTCGCGCTCCAGCTCGTCGGGCTCGAAGGCGGGATTGGCAAGGATGTCGGCGAGCACGTCGAGCGCGAGCGGCACGTCGGCCTTTAGCACCCGCGCGTAATAGGACGTGGTCTCGGTCGAGGTGCCGGCATTGAGGTCGCCGCCGACCGCCTCGATCTCCTCGACGATCTCGCGCGAGGAGCGCCTGGTCGTGCCCTTGAACGCCATGTGTTCCAACAGATGCGAGATGCCGTGCTCGTTCGGCTTCTCGTCGCGTCCGCCGACGCCGGCCCAGACACCGAGCGCCGCCGTCTCGAGGTGGGGCATCTCGTCGGTGACGACGGTGAGGCCGGAGGCAAGCTTGGACATCTCGACGCTCATCCGGCAACTCCCTGCTTTGCGGCGCGGCTGGCGGACAGCACGAACCGCTCGAGTTCGACCTGATCGTTCTTCATCACCCTCATGTGTTCGGATTTGGTCATCAGGCCGTCGAGCCAGGCCGGCAGTTGCGGCCGCTGGCCGCAAGCCGCCTCGACGGCGTCGGGGAACTTGGCCGGATGGGCGGTGGAGAGCACGATGCTCGGCACCTTCGTATCGGTGGTGTCGCGGTCCGCGACGGCGAGCGCCACGGCGGTATGAGGATCGACCAGCTCGCCCGCTTCGCGCCAGGCGGCGCGAATCGCAGCCGCAGTCTCGGTCTCGTCGGCGCGCCCGGCATCGAACTCCTCGCGGATCGCGGCGAGTGTCGCATCGGGTAGCACGAAGCGGCCGGACTGCTTCAGCTGTTCCATCAGGCGCCGCACGCCGGCGCCATCGCGCCGGCCGGACGCGAACAGCAGCCGTTCGAAGTTCGAGGAGATCTGGATGTCCATCGACGGCGATGCCGTCGCGTGCACCTCGCGCACCTCGTAGATGCCGGTCTTCAGCGTGCGCGCCAGGATGTCGTTGACGTTGGCGGCGATGCGCAGGGTGCGCACCGGCAGCCCCATGCGCTTGGCGACGTAGCCGGCGAAGATATCGCCGAAATTGCCCGTCGGAACGACGAAATCGACCGCGCGCGCCGGAGCACCGACCGCGACGGCGGAGGTGAAATAGTAGACCACCTGCGCGACGATGCGCGCCCAGTTGATGGAATTGACGCCGGAGAGCGAGGTCGCATCGCGGAAGCGATGGTTGTTGAACATCCCCTTCACGAGCGCCTGGCAGTCGTCGAAGGTGCCTTCGATGGCGAGCGCATGGACGTTGGCCGCGCCCGTCGTGGTCATCATCCGCCGCTGCACCTCGGAGATGCGGCCGTGCGGAAACAGCACGACGAGATCGACGTTCTCGAGGCCCGCAAAGGCTTCGACCGCGGCGCCGCCGGTATCGCCTGACGTCGCGACCACGATGGTGGTGCGCTGGCCGCGCTTTTCGAGCACATGGTCCATCAGCCGCGAGATCAGCTGCATCGCTACGTCCTTGAAGGCGAGCGTCGGACCGTGGAACAGCTCCAGCACGAACTGGTGCGGGGACATCTGGCGCAGCGGCACCACCGCAGGATGGCGGAAGGTGGCATAGGCCTCGTTCGCCATCCGCCCGAGCTCGGCGTCGGAAATCTCGCCACCGGCGAAGGGACGAATCACGTCGACCGCGACCTCCCAATAGGGGCGGCCGAAGAAGCCGGCGATCGTCTCGCTCGGAAACTGTGGCCACACCGCCGGCACATACAGGCCGCCGTCGCGGGCAAGCCCGGTCAGCATCACGTCACAAAAGCCGAGTTCGGGGGCTTCGCCCCGGGTCGAGATATAGCGAGTCAAACTGCCCTCCAAAGGCGGCCGGGCCGGAGCTCGACCCTTAAGCCTTTGATTTTACGTAATTACTTGTCAACAGCCGGTGGCTTTGAACCACCATAGAGTGTTTTGCGGCATCGGGAAACCGCTTCCGGCGTACCCCCCTCGCCCAATGAAAAAGGGCTGCGGCATTGCCGCAGCCCTTCTCTTGGAAGGCCTGTCGTTGTGTGCAGACCAGTTGCCTCGTCGGGGTCGCCGAACCCTCAAAACTGTTCCGGCAAGCTTTCGTCGCCTGTCACGAAATCGTCAAGTCCAAAACCCCGCGCGTATCGAAAATGTTCCTATTCTTCCCGATCCGGCTCTGGTTCGCTTTTGGCAGTTGCAGCCAAGTCCCGGCCGTGATCCTGACCCTGAATTCCGCTTTTTCCCGAATCAGTCGCGGGAACGAATACAGCCTCGGCCCATTGTGTCGGCGGATGGGTGTCAGCCCGTTGTCCATGCATTGCCCGGCCAACGGCGGCGTCGATCCGTCGGCCGAACCGCTGCATCCCGGAGCAGCCGGTTCGGTCGCTGGCGAAAGTCAGTTCATCCCGATTTCCACTGCGATCCGGATCAGGTCGGAATGGTTCTTGGCGCCAAGCTTCTGCTTGAGCAGGGACGTGGTGTTGGCGACCGTCTTGTAGGAGATGCCGAGCGCCTCGGCGACCTCGACGATCTTGTCGCCGCGTCCGAGCAAGCGAAGAATTTCGAGCTCCCGCGGCGTCATTTGTGACGCGGGGTTGGCCTTGATCGCCGCGCCGGAAAACGTCACGGCTTCCGCAAGCTGCGGCGAGATGAAGTTGTCACCCGCGACCACCTTGCGCACCGCTTTGAGCAGGATCCTGGGATCGTCGCCTTTGGAGACATAGCCCTGCGCCCCGAGCTCGACGGCCCGCACGACGAACGCCGGATCGTCGTTCATGCTGAACATGATGATCTTGGCGTCGGGGTCGTCCTTGCGGATGCGCCGCATCAGCTCGAACCCGGAGACGTCGGGCAGGCTGATGTCGATCACGGTGACGTCGGGCCGCTTGCTGACATAGGCGCGATGCCCGGATTTGGCATCGCTCGCCTCGTCAATGCGGATTGAATGGTCGGATGCGAACAGGGTGCGGCAGCCGGACAGCACCACGGGATGGTCGTCGACGATCAGGACCCTCGTCGCCAGCTTGGCGGTATCTTGCATCGCGCACTCTCTTGTTTTTCGACTCATAGCCCGCCGGGAATAAATGGAAAGAGCAAATCCGGCCGATACGCGTTAGAATTGACCTAATGTGGCGACGACTTTCGTTCCGAACGCAATTGTTTCTCCCGCTCGGCGCGAGCCTTCTCGCAGCCCTGATCCTGGGCGGCATATTACTGCAGATATTTGCACCAGGTCAGGTAGCTGATGAACACGAGCCGGCTCGACGCTCGATCCAGACCATCGCCGCCGCGCTCAACAGCACCCTGCGCGCATCGGACAATCCGCAAAAGACCCTCGATGCATTTGTTCAGTCCTTGGACGCCTCCACGGATATTCAATTCCGCCGCATGGACGGAGGTCCCCCGCCTTCTCCGAAAGACTTGCGCAACCTGAAGAAGGTTCCGCAATGGTTCGTCAACCTCATCACCATACCAGAGATGGAAGCGGCGTTTCCGATCGTCATAGACGGCAGACATGTCGGCGATATCGTGTTCTTCCCGGACATATCGGCCGACTTGTTCGAGAAGTGGATCGGCTTCCTTGCGCTGACCAGCCTGGTCGCTGTCCTGATGGTGCTCACCGGCACCGTTGCCTATGTCTTCGCCGGTTCGGCCCTGCGCCCCCTGCAACATCTCGGCGACGGTCTTACGCGGATTCGGCGCGGCGACTACGCAAGGCCGATCCCGGTCGGAGGACCGCCGGAGATCCGGCAGAGCTGCGAGGAAGCCAATGCGCTGGCAGCGACACTGGCGCAACTCAGCCAGGACAATCGCGATCTGATGCACCGCCTGGTGTCGCTGCAGGATGACGAGCGGCGCGATCTCGCCCGCGAACTGCACGACGAGCTCGGGCCCCTCCTCTTCAGCATCCGCGCCGGCACGATCGCGCTGACCGATGCCTCCGAGCCAACGGGACATCTCGGCAATTCGGCACAGGACCTGCTGCAATCGGTCGAGGCCCTGCAGCAGACCAACCGCCGCATCCTGGACCGGCTGCGGCCGCTCTATATCGAGGAGCTCGGCCTTTCGAGGAGCGTGCAAACGCTGCTCCGGAATTTTCGCAAGCAGGCACCTCATATCGTGCTGACGGACGCGATCGATCGCGATCTCAGCGCAATCGGCGGACCGCTGGCGCAGACCGTCTATCGAGTGATCCAGGAGGCACTGACCAACGTGCTGCGACATGCCAACGCGGGCAACGCACATGTGCAGGCGACGGTTGCCGACAAGACGCTCGTCGTCGAGATCTCCGACGATGGCGGCGGTTTCCCTGCGGACAACGTCTTCGGCCGGGGCCTGACCGGCATGCATGAGCGCGTGCGCGCGCTCAGCGGATCGCTATCGCTGTTGCGCGTGGATGACCGAACCTACGTGCGCTGCCGCCTTCCGGCGGAGACGATGCGGGACGTTCCGTCACCAGGCTAATTCAGCAGGCGCAACCATCATGCGCATTCTGTCGCGCCGGTTCGCACAGCGTGCTGCGGATCTTGCCATCCGGGCTGAAGCGGAACGAGGCCTGAATGCGCAGCGCGCCGGCGACGGAATATTCGAGGTGGACGCCGTGGGGCGCGGGATTGATCTCTTCCAGCCCGAACCCCGCCGAGGAGAAGGCGCTGAGCCGCGGCTGCCAATAGGCCTCGATCTCGCTCCGGCCACGAAAGCGCCGCGCGCCGTCGCAGGTGCATTCGAGCTGCGCGTCGTCGGCATAGAGGTCGAGCAGGGCTGTGAGGTCGCCCTTACGGCAGGCATCCACCCAGTCGACGATAATTCCCATCTGGTCGAAATCACTCACGCCGCACCCAATCTGCCGCGGACAATATTGGCGGCTTAGAACCACCCTCGTGAATATGCGCTGAATAATAAACCCCGGGCGATACCGGGTTCCCTCGATGGACCTGCCAATGAGCTCAGCTCTGCCGCCGGCCTCTTGCCCACACGCCGAAGGCGATGAGCACGGCGCCTGCAAGCGTGAACCAGGTGATTGCATATTGCAGATGGTCGTCCTTGAGATTCACCTGGAGCGGTCCCGGACGCGGGATGCCGTTCGCCGGCGCGGGCCGTTCGAGATCGATATAGAACGGCGCAACCGTGCCCCAGCCCAGCACGCTTGCGATTGCCAGATGATCGCGCACGAACCAGAGCCGCTTGCCGCGATTCTCCGCCGGAGTCAGCCAGCTTGGCGCCTCGGGAAAGCGCAGATAGCCGGTGAGCTCAACCGGTTGGCCCGTGATAAGCTTGTTCACCGCGCGATCCTCGACGCCGCGGTCCTGCATCGTGTTCTCGACGAAACCCGCGTCGATCACGACCATGTCGCCGCCGGGAAGCCGCGCCGGCAGGAACGCCCAGGTGCCGGGGCCGGAGGCGTCCTTGCGCACCGCCGAGCCGGAGGAATAGACCATTGCATCGGGGAGGGCTGCGTAGGTCGCGGTGAAGCTGACGCGGCGGAATTCGTCGCGGGCGGGATTGAGCGCGACCCATTGCGCGGACGGCGGCAGCGCAACCGGCGCGGCCGCAAGCCGCTCGGTGAGCGCCGCAATCAACTCGTGTTTGGCGGTGCGGCGCTGCAGCTGCCAGACACCGAGCGCCACGAACACAGCCGTGAGGAACAGCGTGAACAGCGCGAAGCCGGCCACGGGGGCCTTGCGCGACGCAGGCTCATTCATTTCGCGCGATCGACCAACCGGCCCGGCGCCGCCTTGTGGTGGAATTGCAGCGCGATCAGCAACGACTTCATCGAGCGCAGCGGCAACAGCGTGGTGGCGAGGATGAGCGGCAGCCAGAGCACCGCATGCAGCCAATATGGCGGCTGGTATTTGACTTCGACGATGAGGGCGCACGCGACGACGATGCCGCCGGCCAGCATGATGATGAAGATCGCCGGGCCGTCGCCGGTATCGATGAAGGCATAGTCGAGCCCGCAACGGTCGCATGCCGGCGCGAGCGTCAGAAAGCCCGCATAAAGCTTGCCTTGGCCGCAGCGCGGGCATTTGCAGGCAAGCCCACGCAGCGCGCTTTGCAGGACGGTGGTTTCGGACGGGGGTGTGCCGGCACTGTCGTTCATGATGGCGGACTCTATCACAGTTTCCGACGAAACTTCCGGCGGCCGGAAAGCGAAAGGGCGGCCCTGCGGCCGCCCTTCCTGATCGGTTCGATCGGGCTCAGTGCGCGGCGCTGGCCATGGTCTCGGCGCCGCGTCCCCAGACGTAGATGCAGAGGAACAGGAACAGCCAGACCACGTCGACGAAGTGCCAGTACCAGGCCGCGAACTCGAAGCCGAGATGCTGCTTCGGCGTGAAGTGGCCGGCATAGGCGCGGAACAGGCACACCAGCAGGAAGATGGTGCCGACCAGCACATGGAAGCCGTGGAATCCGGTCGCCATGAAGAACGTCGCGCCATAGACGTTGCCGCCGAAGGAGAACGCCGCGTGGGCGTACTCATAGGCCTGCACGCAGGTGAAGAGCGCGCCGAGCACGACGGTGAGGATCAGGCCATACTTCAGGCCCTGGCGGTCGTTCTCGAGCAGCGCATGGTGCGCCCAGGTCACGGTGGTACCTGACGTGAGCAGGATCAGCGTGTTCAGCAGCGGCAGATGCCAGGGATCGAAGGTCTCGATGCCCTTCGGCGGCCAGGTGCCCGGGACCGCGCAGGCGCCGGGCTGCGTGCCGAGGCCGCAACCGAACACCGCATCGCGGGTGGCGTGGACGGCGTCGGCCGGAAACAGCGCCGCGTTGAAATAAGCCCAGAACCAGGCGACGAAGAACATCACCTCGGAGGCGATGAACAGGATCATGCCGTAGCGGTGATGCAGCTGCACGACCCGGGTGTGATCGCCCTTGTACTGGGCCTCCTTGATCACGTCGGCCCACCAGCTCGCCATGGTGTAGAGCACGCCCACGGTGCCGACGCCGAATACGATCGGCGCCGCCGAGAACATGTGGTGCATCCAGGCGACCGCGCCGACCGCCATGATGAAGGCCGAGAGCGAGCCGACCGCCGGCCAGGGAGAGGGATCGACCAGGTGATAGTCGTGATGCTTGGTGTGCGCCGTGGCCATTTCCGTCTCTCTCCTCAATCCCGTGCCTGTCCGGCACTTATCCCCTTGCGTCCAACCGCCTGCGCGTGAGCCCTGCGGTCAAAGATTTCCCTTGCGCTTGTCGGCTTCGCCCGATGCCAGCGGTTTCACCACGGGATCGCGCACCGGATAGAACGTGTAGGACAGCGTGATCGTGCTCAGCCCGTCGTTCTCGTGGTCGGCGGCGATCGACGGGTCGACGTAGAACACGACCGGCATCTCGCGCTTCTCACCGGGTGCCATGGTCTGCTCGGTGAAGCAGAAGCAGTTGATCTTCTGGAAATAGGCGCCGACCGTCAGGGGCGCGACGTTATAGGCGGCCTGGCCCGCGGTGGCGCGCGCCGCCTGGTTGGTCACGGTGTAGAAGACGGTCACGACCTGGCCGATATTGACCTCGATCTCGCTCTGCTCCGGCTCGAACTTCCAGGGCAGGCCGGGCGCGACGTTGGAATCGAAGCGCACCGAGATCTTCCGCGCGATCGGGCCCGTGGCCGGCGCAGAGGTCGCCACCTGCGTCGTGCCGTTGAATCCGGTGGCGCGGCAGAACCAATTGTAGAACGGCACCGCCGCGTAGGAGGCGCCGACCATCAGCGCGACCACGCCGCCGCAGATGGACGCGACCACCACATCGCGCCCCAGCCCGCGGCCCTTGCCCACGTTGCGATGGCCCGGCTTGGCGCTGACGTCCTGCGATATGGTGGGCTCGTGATCCATGTTTCCTACATCGGCCGCACGAGCACGGCCGGCCCCTTGACCATGGTGACGGCGAAGAACAGCACCACGAGCACGCCGAGCGCCAAAGCGATCGCGATGGAGCGCTGACGACGGCTCTTCCGCTGCGCCTCGGTGAGGACGATTCCTTCCGGCTCGGGTTTGTCGGCCATCGCGGTGATCATGCGCCCCCAACCATCGGAGCAAGCGCCCGGTACACGACCTCGGCCAGCAGGGTCGCAAACAGCGCGAACAGGTACAGGATCGAGAAGGCAAACAGCTTGCGGGTCGCGCGCAGCGACTGGCTGCGCTCGCGGCGCAGATAGACGTTGATGGCGAGCACCAGCATGCCGGCACCGAGAATCAGCGAGACCACGCCGTAGACGGCATCGAAATAGCCGAGCGCCCAGGGCGCGGCGGCGACCGCGATCAGCACGATGGTGTAGAGCAGGATCTGCAGACGCGTGGCGTCGGGACCGGCGACGTTCGGCAGCATCGGAATGCCGGCGCGCGCGTAGTCGTCGGAGCGGAACAGCGCCAGCGCCCAGAAATGCGGCGGGGTCCAGAAGAAGATGATGGCGAACAGCAGCAGCGGCTCGACATCGACCGTGCCCGTCACCGAGGCCCAGGCCACCACCGGAGGCAGCGCACCGGCGGCGCCGCCGATCACGATGTTCTGCGCGGTCCAGCGCTTCAGCCACATCGTGTAGATCACGACGTAGAAGAAGATGGTGAAGGCGAGCAGCGCACCCGCGATCCAGTTGACGAGGATGCCGAGCGTCATCACCGAGAAGAAGGCGAGCGTCATGCCGAACGCCATCGCCTCGGGGCGGGTGATGCGGCCGCGCGGGATCGGCCGGTTCGCCGTGCGCGACATCTTGGCGTCGATGTCGCCTTCGAGCGCCATGTTGAGCGCCCCGGAGGCACCGGCGCCGACGGCAATGCAGAGCAGCGAGGTGATCGCCAGCACCGGGTGGAAATGCCCCGGGGCCATCGCCATCCCGACCAGCGCAGTGAAGATCACCAACGACATCACCCGCGGCTTGAGCAATGCGAGATAATCGCCAACCTCCGCTTCGGAGATGTGGGGATTGATGTCGATGGCGTTGTGGTCGAGGACGGACACTTAGATCTACTCGCTTCGTTACAGCGCCGCGGCGCCCGTCACGGGCGCCGCGGGGGATTGGTTACTGCACGCGGGGCAGCACTTCGAACTGGTGGAAGGGCGGCGGCGAGGACAGCGTCCACTCCAGCGTGGTCGCGCCGGCACCCCAGGGATTGTCGCCTGCCGGCACCCTCTTCATGAAGGCGTCCAGCACGCAGTAGAGGAAGATCAGCACGCCGAAGCCGGAGATGTATGAGCCGACCGACGAGACCAGGTTCCAGCCCGCGAACGCATCGGGATAGTCGATGTAGCGGCGCGGCATGCCGGACAGGCCGAGGAAGTGCTGCGGGAAGAACACCAGGTTGACGCCGACGAAGGTGACCCAGAAGTGCAGCTTGGCAAGGCCCTCATTGTACATGTAGCCCGACATCTTCGGGAACCAGTAGTACCAGCCGGCGAAGATCGCGAATACCGCGCCGAGCGACAGCACGTAGTGGAAGTGGGCGACGACGTAGTACGTCTCCTGGAGCACGCGATCGACACCCGCGTTCGCCAGCACGACGCCGGTCACGCCGCCGACCGTGAACAGGAAGATGAAGCCCACCGCCCAGATCATCGGTGCGCGGAATTCGATCGAGCCGCCCCACATCGTGGCGATCCAGGAGAAGATCTTCACGCCGGTCGGAACCGCGATGACCATCGTGGCGGCGACGAAATAGGCCTGCGTCGCCGAGGACATGCCGACCGTGTACATGTGGTGCGCCCACACCACGAAGCCGATGCCGCCGATCGCGACCATGGCATAGGCCATGCCGAGATAGCCGAACACGGGCTTGCGCGAGAAGGTCGAGACGATCTGGCTGATCATGCCGAAGCCGGGCAGGATCAGGATGTAGACCTCGGGGTGACCGAAGAACCAGAACAGATGCTGGAACAGCACGGGGTCGCCGCCGCCGTCGGGCGAAAAGAACGTCGTGCCGAAATTGCGGTCGGTGAGCAGCATGGTGATCGCACCGGCGAGCACCGGCAGCGACAACAGCAGCAGGAACACCGTCACCAGGATCGACCACACGAACAGCGGCATCTTGTGCAGGGTCATGCCCGGCGCGCGCATGTTGAAGATGGTGGTGATGAAGTTGATCGCGCCCAGGATCGAGGAAGCACCGGCGAGGTGCAGCGACAGGATCGCGAAGTCGACCGCCGGGCCGGGATGGCCCGAGGTCGACAGCGGCGCGTAGATGGTCCAACCCGCCCCGACGCCGTTGGAGCCCGGCTCGCCCTCGACGAAGGTCGACATCAAGAGCAGCGCGAACGATGCCGGCAGCAGCCAGAACGAGATGTTGTTCATGCGCGGGAACGCCATGTCTGGCGCGCCGATCATCAGCGGCACGAACCAGTTGCCGAAGCCGCCGATCATCGCGGGCATGACCATGAAGAAGATCATGATCAGGCCGTGCGAGGTCACGAACACGTTGTAGGTGTGGGCCTCGTGGAAGACCTGCACGCCCGGATACATCAGCTCGGCCCGGATCGCGATCGACATCGCCGCACCGATGATGCCGGCGACGACCGCGAAGATCAGGTACATCGTGCCGATGTCCTTGTGATTGGTCGAATAGACGTAGCGCCGCCATCCGGTCGGATGGGCATGCTCGTCATGATGCGCGTGATCGCCGTGTGCCGCTGCGCTCGTTGCCATTTTCAAATCCTGCCTTGCGTCCCATTCGGACCTTTGGAGGTCCCACCCTTATCGCTTTCAGTCCCTCAGGCCGCCCCCGGCGCTTACTGCGTCGGGCCGGCCGCGGAGGCGTAGGTGCTGGTGCCGCCGCTCGCAAATTTCTTCTTCGCCGTCTCGACCCAGGAGGCGAACTCCTGGTCG
Organism: Bradyrhizobium sp. NBAIM14; assembly: GCF_020193895.1. Taxonomy (NCBI): domain Bacteria; kingdom Pseudomonadati; phylum Pseudomonadota; class Alphaproteobacteria; order Hyphomicrobiales; family Nitrobacteraceae; genus Bradyrhizobium; species Bradyrhizobium sp. NBAIM14. The sequence continues at coordinate 22,320 of NZ_JADYVQ010000025.1, forward strand.
CTCACCACGCGGATCGCAATCGGCATGAAGGCGTGATCCTTGCCGCACAGTTCCGAGCACTGACCGTAGTACATGCCGGTCTTGGTAGCCTTGAACCAGGTCTCGTTCAGACGGCCGGGAATGGCGTCGATCTTGACGCCGAAAGCCGGCAGCGCGAACGCATGGATGACGTCCGCACCCGTGGTCTGGACGCGAATCACCTTGTTGACCGGCACCACCATCTCGTTGTCGACGCCGAGCAGACGGGGCTGCTTGTCCTGCGCCATCAGCGAATCGAATTCGAACTTGCCGTTATCCGGATAGGCATAGGACCAGTACCACTGCTTGCCGGTCGCCTTCACGGTCAGGTCCGCTTTCGGAATGTCGAGCTCCAGGAACAGCAGCCGGAACGACGGCACCGAAATGCCGACCAGGATCAGCACCGGGACGAGCGTCCAAGCCACCTCGATCAGCGTGTTGTGGGTGGTCCGCGACGGCACCGGATTGGCCTTCGCGTTGAACTTGACGACCACGATCACGAGCAGCGCCAGGACGAACAGCGTGATCAGAGTGATCAGCACGAAGAGGAAGTTATGGAACCAGACGATGTTGTCCATCACCGGGGAACCGGACTGCTGAAGCGTCCACTCCCACGGCGCCGGCTGCCCGAGCTCGGCCAAGGCCGCACCACCCGTCGCCAGCGTGACTCCAGTCGCCACCAAGGCGATGGTGGCCAATCCCAGCAATTGCCGGCCCACCCGACCCATCGACATCCTCATGTCGTTCGCGCTCCCCTTCCGAGATCACCCCACGTGCATTCCCCTGCTTGCGGGAAACGCTTATTCGATCCGCCAGTCCGACAAACCGCCACGCAAGAATACCTCTAAGAGGAATTGGGGCCAGATCGCTAGAACGCGAAATCAAGCCTCTCAAACCATAATTCTTGATCTATCGCAATGCAGTCTTGAGCCCCGCCTGCCAGCCATCACCGGCAAGATATTTCCCAGCAAGATCAGACAAAAATACCGTTTCCCGGGACGCTGCGGCTTGACAGCGGAATTGCCCGCGGTAGGCACTGGAAGACTGCCACGCGGCAGCCTGATTCGTGCGGGCAATGGCGGTGTGGGCGGCGCGGAATTTGCTTGGGAATCGCCTTCAAGACGCCGTCATTCCGTATCAGTCCGCCAGATCAGTCCGCCAAGCGTGAGCAACCCAGGCGAGCAGAGGGACCGACCCGATGGGGCTTTCGAGATCGATGGCAAGGCCGGCGAACGGCCTCCCGGCGCTCGCCGGCCTCGTGGCTGCGATGGTCCTGCTGGCGCTGCCGGGGCTCGCCCATGCGCAGGGCGCGGTGCGCTCCGTCCATGGCGACTGGCAGATCCGCTGCGACACCCCGCCCGGCGCCCAGACCGAGCAATGCGCCCTGATCCAGAGCGTGGTGGCCGAAGACCGCTCCAATGCCGGCCTGACCGTGATCGTGCTCAAGACCGCCGACCAGAAGAGCCGGCTGATGCGCGTGGTCGCTCCGCTCGGGGTCCTCTTGCCCTCCGGCCTCGGGCTCAAGCTCGACAACCAGGACGTCGGCCGCGCCGGCTTCGTCCGCTGCCTGCCCAATGGCTGCGTCGCCGAGGTCGTGCTGGAAGACAAGCTGCTCGGCCAGCTCCGCAGCGCCAAGACCGCGACCTTCATCATCTTCGAGACGCCGGAAGAAGGCATCGGCTTCCCGCTCAGCCTGAACGGACTGGGTGAGGGCTATGACAAGCTGCCGTAGCAGCGGCTAACCTTGACAATCCTTTTGTTTCCGTAATGTGAGGCTTCGCGCTCTCGCGGAACCGATCCGAAACCATTATCTTGCCCCACATCCCCGGCTAATGGACGGACGCATGACCAATCCTGCCACGACCTCCCTGCTCGACCGTGCCAATCTCGACCGCGACCAGGTTCGCAGCGAGGTCGCGCGTGGGCTTTCCGGCGCCGACGACGGCGAGCTGTTCCTGGAATACAGCCAGACCGAAGCGCTGATGTTCGACAATGGGCGGCTGAAGCAGGCGACCTACGACACCTCGCAGGGTTTTGGCCTGCGCGCCGTCAAGGACGATGCGGTCGGCTACGCGCATTCCTCCGACGTCTCGCTGCCGGCGCTGATCCGCGCTGCCGATGCGGTTGCCGCCGTGCGCGGCGGCTACTCCGGCAGCTTCTCGGCGCCGCCGCCGCATACCAATGTCCGCCTCTATGGCGACGACAATCCCCTGGATGCCCCAGGCTTCGAGACAAAAGTAAAACTGCTCGCCGAGATCGACGCTTACCTGCGCGACAAGGATCCACGGGTGCGGCAGGTCAGCGTCAGTCTCGGCGCGACCTGGCAGGTCGTCGAGATCCTGCGGCCCGACGGTGAGAGCTATCGCGACATCCGTCCGCTGGTGCGCGTCAACATCTCCGTCGTCGCCGGCCAGGGCGACCGCCAGGAGAGCGGCAGCAAGGGCTATGGCGGCCGCGCCGGCTATGCCGAGTTCATCGAGAGCAGGAATTGGCGCGAGGCCGCCGACGGCGCGCTGCGCGAGGCGCTGGTCAATCTGGAGTCGATTCCGGCGCCCGCCGGCGAGATGGACGTCGTGCTCGGCGCCGGCTGGCCCGGCGTGATGCTGCATGAAGCGGTCGGCCACGGCCTCGAGGGCGACTTCAATCGCAAGAAGACATCTGCTTTTGCGGGCCTGATGGGCCAGCAGGTCGCGGCCAAGGGCGTCACCGTGGTCGACGACGGCACCATCGCCTCGCGCCGCGGCTCGCTGTCGATCGACGACGAGGGCACGCCGACCAATCGCACCGTGCTGATCGAGGACGGCATCCTGGTCGGCTACATGCAGGACCGCCAGAACGCACGGCTGATGAACATGAAGCCGACCGGCAACGGCCGTCGCCAGGGTTATGCCCATGTGCCGATGCCGCGCATGACCAACACCTACATGCTCGCCGGCGACCGCGATCCGGCCGAGATCATCGCCTCGGTTAAGAACGGCGTGTTCGCCGCGAATTTCGGCGGCGGACAGGTCGACATCACCTCGGGCAAATACGTGTTCCAGTGCACCGAGGCCTACAAAATCGAGAACGGCAAGATCGGGGCGCCCCTGAAAGGCGCCATGCTGATCGGCAACGGACCGACCGACCTGCATCGCATCCGCATGATCGGCAACGACCTCGCGCTCGACACCGGCATCGGCACCTGCGGCAAGAACGGCCAGGGCGTGCCTGTCGGCGTCGGCCAGCCGTCGCTGCTGATGGAACGCATCACCGTGGGTGGAACCGGCGCATGAGCGTTGAAGACAAGGTCACGGTCAGCCCCAAGCGCAAAAGCAGCGGCTGGGGCGGACAGATCGCTCAGCTCGCCGGCATCGTCGCCGCGGTCTTCATCGCCAAGGGCGCGCTCGCCGAGCCGTTCTACGTGCCGTCGGGCTCGATGGAGCCGACGCTCCTGATCGGTGATGCGCTGCTCGCCTCGAAATTCCCCTATGGCTACGGCACCTCGTCGCTGCCGATCCAGATCAGCCTGCCGGAAAGCGGCCGCGTGTTCGCGGAGACGCCGAAGCTCGGCGACGTCGTCGTCTTCCGCTGGCCCGGCGATCGTTCGCAGGCCTGGGTCAAGCGCGTCGTGGGCCTGCCCGGCGACCGCATCCAGATGCGGCAGGGCCAGCTCTTCATCAACGACCGTCCGGCCGAGCTGAAGCCGGACGGCGTCGGCGCCGCCGAGAACGACAGCGGCGGCAGCGAGCCCGCCTATCGCTATGTCGAGACGCTGCCGAACGGCGTCTCGCATCTGATCTTCAAGATGCGCGACAGCGGTCCGCTCGACAACACGCCCGAGGTGACGGTCCCGACCGGGCATCTGTTCGTGCTCGGCGACAACCGCGACAATTCCGCCGACAGCCGCGTGCCGCTGCGCTCCGGCGGCGTCGGCCTGTTGCCGATCGATAATCTGATTGGCCGTGCGGACGCCGTGGTCGGCTCCTGGGACCTCGGCATGCGCAGCCAGCCGGTGTGGACCTGGCTGTCCGGATTCAGGCTGTCGCGGTTCTTCACCGCCGTGCACTGACCGGCCGCAGGGTGAGCAAGGATGAATTCCTCGCGCTCGCCTTACGCAATCCGGTCAACGCTGCGATCGTCGACGAGCTGCACCGGCTTGCACTACCGGATGCGTGGCTGGTGTCGGGGTGCCTGGTGCAGACGGTGTGGAACGTGGTCACGGGGCGCCCGATCGACCACGGCATCGCCGATTACGACGTGTTCTATTTCGACGCCGACACATCGTGGGAGGCCGAGGACGCGGTGATCCGCACCCTCCATACGCGCCTCGCGCATCTCGGCGCCAAGATCGAGGTCCGCAACCAGGCCCGCGTGCACATGTGGTACCCGGCCAAGCACGGCCTGCCCTATCCGCCGCTGAGAAGCTCGAGGGAAGGCATCGACCGCTTCCTCACGCAGAACACGCAGGTCGGCGTCAGGCGCGCAAGCGATGGCCACGAGGTCTACGCACCGCGCGGGTTTGACGACATTGCGGCACTGATCGCGCGGCCAAATCCAGGACCGAATTTTTCCGCGGCGAACTACGAAGCGAAGGCTAAGCGCTGGAAAGCGCTGTGGCCGGAGATCACGGTGATCGCGGCGGAGTGAGGTGCCTCACGCGTCCCGTCTCTGCAGTGCGGCGCTGAAGAAGCGCCGCCATAGCGCGTCGAAGACGCGCGTAAACGCGCTGATGGCGTCCGGGGCACGAGTATGGATGCTACCGCACCACGCCCGACGTGAACCCGGCCTTCCTTCGCGGCGGCTTGATTTCCTTCTTCAGGAAGCAGCGCGCCTCGCGCCCGGTGTAGCCGGGGCGGGCATAGGTGAAGGCGCGGCATTTGTTGTCGGCGGTGCAGGCGGCCTTGCAGGCCTCGACGCTTTCGCCGTCCTTGAGCTCGAAATTGCGCAAGTCGCCGCCGGGACGGTCGATCGACGTCTCGACGCCTTCGACGCGCGGCTCGATCACGCCGGCGCCGCGCACCCCGGAGATACAGCAGCTACCCGGCACGCGGGCCGGCACGGTGTTCTTCAGCCAGCACACGGCCGAGCCGCCTTCGACATCGGGATAGTTGAAGCTCCAGGAGCGGCAACGGCGATCGCGCTCGCACAGCAGCGCGCAATCCTCGGGATCGCCGGAGGTGACGGGCGTACTGAAATAGTCGCCGCCGGGCCGGTCGAACGCCGTCTGGGCAAGCGCCGGCGCGCTCGCAAACGCAAGCGAAAGCAGCGTGACACATGCCGCGGCGCTGGCCATGATGGCCCCGGACAGGCGGCCCTTCCACATCGGAACAGCTTTCGAGTTATTGACGACGCTCAGGTTTTTCAGCCGGTCATTTGATCGCCGCAAACCTGTATGGGCGATGAACGACTGAATCCTCGGTGCCCGGCTTCAGAGGTCTAGAACGCGTATTCCGCGTAGGCCGGTTCCACCGAACCCTTCCAGGGTCCGTTGAATTTATCCAGCATCTCCTCGGCCGGCGTCCGGCCGGAATCGATGATGCGATCGAGCGGCTCGAGATGCCGGGTTTCGTCGCGGCCGAGCTGGTCGATCCGGCCGCGCCGGCGCAGGCCGGCATGGGCAAGAACGAGGCATTCCTTGGCGATCTCGAACAGATAGCGGTCCTTGATCCGCGCCTTGAAGCCCATGCGCGGCACGTCGTCGCGCAGGGCCTGGCGTTCATGCGCGCTCCAGTGCTTGACGATCTCCCAGGCGGCATCGAGCGAGGCATCGTCGTAGAGCAGCCCGACCCAGAACGCCGGCAGCGCCGGCAAGCGGCCCCACGGGCCGCCGTCCGAGCCGCGCATCTCGAGATAGCGCTTGAGCCGCACTTCCGGGAAGATCGTCGAGAGGTGGTTGGCCCAGTCCGACAAGGTCGGACGCTCGCCGGGAAGGTTGTTGTTGCGGCCGTCGAAGAAGGCGCGGAACGAGGAGCCCGAGACGTCAATGTATTCCTCGCCGCGCTTCACGAAATACATGGGCACGTCCAGCGCATAATCGACATAGCGCTCGAACCCCATGCCGTCCTCGAACGCCCACGGCATCATGCCCGCGCGCGCATTGTCGGTGTCGCGCCAGATCTCGGACCGGAACGAGAGGAAGCCGTTCGGCCTGCCCTCGGTGAACGGTGAATTAGCGAACAGTGCAGTTGCGACCGGCTGAAGCGCGAGCGAGACGCGCAGCTTCTTGACCATGTCGGCTTCGGAGGAGAAGTCGAGATTGGTCTGCACCGTGCAGGTCCGGTACATCATGTCGAGGCCGTATTGGCCGACCTTCGGCATGTAATTGGTCATGATCTTGTAGCGGCCCTTGGGCATCACCGGGATATCGGCGCGCGACCAGGACGGCGTCATGCCGAGGCCGAGGAAGCCGATGCCGAGCGGGGTTGCGATCTCGCGCACCTGCGCCAAGTGCGCCATCAGCTCGCTCTGGGTCTGGTGCACGTTCTCGACCGGCGCGCCGGACAGCTCGAACTGTCCGCCGGGCTCGAGCGAGATGGCGCCGCCGCCGGTGACGTCGTAGAGGCCGATGATGTTGCCCTGCTCCATGATCGGCTCCCAGCCGAGCAGGAGCTTCATGCCTTCGAGCAGCGCGCCGATGCCGCGCGCGCCCTCGTAAGGCACCGGACGATGGCCGTCGAGCGTGAACGGCGTTTTCTCGTGCTCGGTGCCCATGCGGAACTCGGACGGGTCCTTGCAGCCTGCCTCGAACCACGCGACGAGCTCGTCGCGTGATTGCAGCGGCGTCATGTCGATCTGGTCTCGCGCCATATCAAACTCTAATCAAAAGCGCTTCGACCGAACGCGCGCGGGTGACAGGGACGGCCCGCGAACCCACCGGTTGCACGGGCGAGCGGGATTGCCGCGCGATCATCGCGACGGCATGGTTTCGTTCGCGGCCGCGGGCGGCAGTTTCATCTCGCCGCACGAGCAGCCCAGGCGATCGAGCAGATTGCTGAGCTTGACGGCGTCGGCGTCCGACAGTTTGGAGCCGACATATTTCTCGATCGCGGCCGAATAGGCGCCCCACATCCGCTTCTGCAGCTCGCGGCCGGCTTCGGTGATCTCGACGAACTGGCCGCGCTTGTCGATCTTGCATTCGCGCCGCGAGGCGAGGCCCTCGTCGACCAGGCGGTCGATCAGGCGTGAGGTCGAATATTGCGGGATCAGCATCTGCCGCTCGAGCTCGACCGGCCGCAGCTCGCCCGAGGGCGCCCGCGACAGTTCGAGCAGCGCGTCATACCAGGCCAGCGGTGGGAAGCCGGCCTTCTTCAAGTCCTGCTCGACGCAATCGAGCACGCGGCTCTGCACCCGCATGAGGCGGATCCAGGCGGCGGTTGCCTCGGTCGATGGTTTGCGTTTCATGGTCCCGCTCAAGCTCGTCGCCCGTCTCTTACTCCATTCGATGCACCTGCATCAATCTTGACTATTTCAAGCAGGTGCATGTAGTCGTTCTTTCGGCCGAGCCAAGCGTCAGGGGAAGGAAATTCCTCGAAACCGGATGGTTTCCCCGGTGTGTGCCCGCCGTCCCCGCCTCGTGCTCCTGGAGGCCAGCCCGCTCTGTGGCCTGGTCGAGGTCGATAGCGGCGCAAAGAAGCCCGAAATGGTGAGGATTATCTGAAGTTGGGGCCTCCTTCGGGCCAAGTCCCTGCGCTGGGCCTCGACGGCAATCAGATCGTGACGGAAGGCCAAGTGATTGTCCAGATGATCGCCCGTCAGCTCTGGTCCGCCGTTCGCGAAGCGTGACGGGCGGGGTCGACGAAGAGCCGGACCGATGATTCGGCTCTTTGCTTGCGTCATTCGCTAATCCGATGATTCGCGATGCGCTGACGGGGATTTTACGAGCATTGTCCGGGTTAACAATAACTCCGCCTTTTGCGCTCCGCGGACGTCGCCATCCTTGTGAGAGCAATCCTCCTGTGCCTCAACTTCAGCGCGGGACAGGACGCTAACCGTCGGACCGGAAAGCTATTGTGACGACTGTAATCCTCCTCCTGCTCGCGAGCGCAATCACCGGCTTGGCGACGGGTCTATTCTTCCGAGTCTGGACTCTATTGCTGGTCTCGCCGGCGACTGCGATCCTTGCCGCGACGGTGCTTCAGACCTCGGGCTTTGGATTCTGGACGGGCGTTCCAATCGTCGTCGGCTGCCTGATTGCCGGCCAGGTCACCTATTTGGCGGCGACGTTCTACGTGCACAGAGGTGAGCTTTCAGTGCAGGACGAGATCGACGGCGAACCAGGCAAGCACGGCCAGCGCAACATCAAAGACGAGGACGAGTAAGACCAGGCCAAACCACGAAGGAATTTTTCTGCGCCACTGGAGGAGCCTGCGGCGGCGCCACGGCCGATCCAGCAGCAACAAGGGGGCGTATCTTACCGCAACGCCGGCTGCGCTGTCTTGAGACACCGTGGGGATCATTGCGGGACACCTTCAATGCCGATGGGCCATCCGGTGGATCATCAGCAAGAGCGGTGCCAGGGCGAAGCGAGCGTGGCCGGGGTGGAGGGATTGGGTGCTGGGGTGAGACGAAAGCGCATCAATCGATGTGACAAGGCTCAAGGCAGAGCGCCCAAGCGATGATCCAGCCCTTCCTTTTGTGAACCATCTGATCCGCGGCGACGTCGAAGGAGCATCTCCAGGAGACAATTGCCTCCATGAACATGATCGTCCTCATGACCGCCGCCGGCGCGCCGCTCGCGATGCTCGGGCTCTCGACGCCGGTCGCGTCGCAGCGCAATTGCATCTTCATGATCCATCCGCAGATCACCTCGGCTGTGTTCGAGAGCAAGGAAGGCAAGATCGTCTTTCCGGACCGGCCGACCGAATATCCCTGCCGCTACGCCAGGACGAAGAGCGGCGCGGACGTCGCCTTCACCAACCAGAATGGCTGGCGTTTCGAGGTGCGCATCGGCCGCGGCGACGAAGGCAGCTGGAAGGCCAGCCTCGCCGACGATGCGGTCGGGGGCCGCGCCTTCTCGCCGTTCGGCGACAGAAAATGAAAAAGGCCGGATCGATGATCCGGCCTTTATTTGCGTAGCCCGGATGAAGCGAAGCGCAATCCGGGGTTCTCGCGTTGAAGGACTGCTCCCGGATTTCGCTTGCGCTCCATCCGGGCTACAAGCCTCTCGTCAGGCCGCCGCCTTCTTCGGCGCGAAGCGGCCGTAGAAGGTCTCGCCCTTCGCGGCCATCTCTTCCAAGAGCTTCGGCGGGGTGAAGCGCGAGCCGTACTTGGCCTCCAGCTTGTGGCAGAGCTCGACGAACTTCTTCGTGCCCATGAAGTCGATGTAGGACAGGGTGCCGCCGGTGAACGGCGCGAAGCCGAAGCCGAGGATCGAGCCGACGTCCGCTTCGCGCGGATCAGTGATGACGTGATCTTCGACCGTGCGCGCCGCTTCCACCGCCTGCACCACCAGGAAGCGCTGCTTCAGCTCCTCGATATCGAGCGTATCGGGATCGAGCTGCTTCGGCTGCAAGGCCGAGAGGCCCGGCCACAGGCTCTTCTGGCCCTTGCCCTTCTCGGGATAATCGTAGAAGCCCTTGCTGTTCTTGCGGCCGAGCCGGCCCTGCTTCTCGACCATCTCCACCATCAGCTTCTTCTGCTCGGGATTGATCGCGTTGGGGCCGAGATCGGCTTCGGTCGCCTTCATGATCTTGAGACCGAGATCGAGCGCGACCTCGTCCGAGAGCGAGAGCGGGCCGACCGGCATGCCGGCCATCTTGGCGCAGTTCTCGATCATCGCGGGCGGCACGCCCTCCAGGAACATCTCGTTGCCTTCGGCGACGTAGCGGCCGACGCAGCGATTGGCGAAGAAGCCTCTGGAGTCGTTGACCACGATCGGCGTCTTGCCGATCTGGCGGACGTAGTCGAGCGCGGTCGCGAGCGCGACGTCGCCGGTGTTCTTGCCGAGGATGATCTCGACCAGCATCATCTTCTCGACCGGCGAGAAGAAGTGAATGCCGATGAACTTCCCCTGATCCTTAAAACTCTCGGCCAGCGAGGTGATCGGCAGCGTCGAAGTGTTGGAGGCGAAGATCACATCAGGCTTCAGATATTGCTGCGCCTTGGCAAAAGTCTCCGCCTTGACCTTGCGGTCCTCGAACACGGCCTCGATGACGAGGTCGACGTCCTTCAGCGCGGCGTAGTCCGCGGTCGGCGTGATGCGCGCGAGCAGCGCTTCGGCGTCCGCAGGCTTGGCGCGGCCCTTCTTGATCTGCTCCTCGATCACCTTCTGGGCATGCGCCTTGCCCTTGTCGGCGCTCTCCTGGTCGCGGTCGATCAGGACGACGTCGAGGCCGGCGCGGGCCGAGACATAGCCGACGCTCGCGCCCATGAAGCCGGCGCCGATCACGGCGATCTTCTTCACCTTGGTGGCGGGCACATCCTTGGGACGACGCGCGCCCTTGTTGAGCTCCTGCATCGACAGGAACAGGCTGCGGATCATCGCAGCCGCTTCCTTGGAGCGCAGCACCGAGGTGAAGTAGCGCGACTCCACGCGCAGCGCCGCATCGATCGGCAGCTGCAGGCCTTCATAGACGCAGCTCATGATCGCCCGCGCGGCCGGGTAATTGTCGTAGGTTTCGCGGCGATAGATCGCGTTGCCGGCCGGGAACATCATCATGCCGGCCTTGGAGAACACCGGACCGCCGGGCAGCTTGAAGCCCTTCTCGTCCCACGGCGCGACGGCCTTGCCGCCGCCCTTGATCCAGTCCTTCGCCGCCTTGATGAGGTCGGCGGCGGGAACGATGGCGTGGATCAGGTTCAGCGCCTTGGCCTTGTCGACCGTGACGGGGTCGCCCTTGAGCAGGATGGTCATGGCGTCCTGCGGCGGCACCAGGCGCGGCACGCGCTGCGTGCCGCCGGCGCCGGGGAATAGGCCGACCTTGACCTCGGGCAGGCCGAGGCGCGTCTTGGGATTCTCCGCCGCGACGCGATAATGGCAGCACAGCGTGATCTCGAAGCCGCCGCCGAGCGCGAGCCCGTTGATCGCCGCCGCCCACGGCTTGCCTGAGGTTTCGATTCCGCGCAGCACCTGCGAGAAGCGCCGGCTCTGGTCGAACAGCATCTGGTTCGCCGCGGTCTCGCCCTGCTCCTTGAAAACCTTCGCATAGGCCTGGTTCATGCCTTCGAGCATGGACAGGTCGGCGCCGGCGCAGAACGCTTCCTTGGCCGAGGTGATGACGACGCCCTTCACCGCGGCATCCGCCGTGGTCGCCTTGACGATCGCCTCGAGCTCGTTGGTCGAGGTCTCGTCGAGCACGTTCATGGAGCGGCCTGGGATGTCCCAGGTGACGAGCGCAATACCGTCGGAATCGGTCTCAACCTTGAAGTTCTTGTACGACATGTTGGTTGCTCCTCAACCCTTAGACGCGCTCGATGATGGTCGCGGTGCCCATGCCGCCGCCAATGCACAGCGTGACCAGGGCGGTGGACTTGTTGGTGCGCTCGAGCTCGTCGAGCACGGTGCCGAGGATCATTGCGCCGGTGGCCCCCAGCGGGTGACCGAGCGCGATCGCGCCGCCATTTACGTTGATCTTGGCATTGTCGATGTCGAAGGCCTGGATGTAGCGCAGCACGACCGAGGCGAAAGCCTCGTTCAGCTCGAACAGGTCGATGTCCGACTTCTTCATGCCGGAGCGCGCGAACAGCTTCTCGGTGACGTCGACCGGACCGGTCAGCATCATCGCCGGCTCCGAGCCGATGTTGGCGAATGCGCGGATCTTGGCGCGCGGCTTCAGGCCGTACTTGCTGCCAGCTTCCTTGCTGCCGAGCAGCACGGCGCCGGCGCCGTCGACGATGCCCGAGGAATTGCCGGCATGGTGCACGTAATTGACGCGCTCGATCTCCGGGTGCGACTGGATCGCGACGCCGTCGAAGCCGCCCATCTGCGCCATCATCGTGAACGACGGCTGCAGCTGCGCCAGCGACTGCATCGTCGTCGAGGGGCGCATGTGCTCGTCCTTGGCGAGAATGGTGAGGCCGTTGATGTCCTTCACCGGCACCACGGATTTGTTGAAGCGGCCTTCGTCCCAGGCCTTGCCGGCGCGCTGCTGGCTCTGCACGGCGTAGGCGTCGACGTCGTCGCGCGAGAAGCCATATTTGGTGGCGATCAGATCGGCCGACACGCCCTGCGGCATGAAATAGGCCGGCACCGCCATCGAGGGATCCATCGGCCAGGCCCCGCCGGAGGCGCCGATGCCGACGCGGCTCATCGACTCGGCGCCGCCGCCGATCACGAGCTCATGCTGGCCGCTCATGATCTGCGCTGCGGCGAAGTTCACGGCATCGAGGCCGGAGGCGCAGAAGCGGCTGATCTGCACGCCGGGCACGGCCTCGCCGAGGCCGGCCTTCAGCGCCGCGAAGCGCGCGATGTCGGAGCCGGCTTCGCCAACCGGATCGACCACGCCGAGCACGACGTCATCGACCGAATCCTCAGGCAAATTATTGCGGTCCTTCAGCGCCTTCAGCGGCACGGTCGCGAGCGCGAGGGCGGTGACTTCGTGCAGCGCGCCGTCCGGCTTGCCGCGGCCGCGCGGGGTACGAACGTGGTCGTAGATGAATGCCTCAGGCATGACGCCCTCCTGATGTGATGTTGTACGATTGGGAGCAGGCAGCGGAAGCAGGCTCAGAACGCTTCCGCCGGCAGTTCCATGATGGTGGCGCAACCGGCCTGGATGCGCGCGAGATTGGCGGCGGTCTCCGGCAGCATCCGCTCCATGAAGAAGCGGCCGGTGACGAGTTTTGTGGAGAGATAGGGCGTCGCCCCGCTCTCGGCAATCTTGGCATTCGTCACCTTGGCCATCCGCGCCCACATGTAGCCGAGCGCGACGAAGCCGAAGAGATGCAGGTAATCGGTTGCGGCGGCACCGGCATTGTCGGGCTTTGCCATCGCGTTCTGCATCAGCCAAGTCGTCGCCTGCTGCAGATGGCCGAGCGAGGTTGAGAGCGGCGTGATGAAGGGCTTCAGCGCCTCGTCGCCGCCGTTCTCCTTGGCGAACGCCATGACCTCGCCGAAGAAGGCCATGATGGCGCGGCCGCCGTCGCGCGGCAGCTTGCGGCCGACGAGGTCGAGCGCCTGGATGCCGTTGGCGCCTTCATAGATCATGGCGATGCGCGCATCGCGCACGAACTGCTCCATGCCCTGCTCGGCGATGTAGCCGTGGCCGCCATACATCTGCTGCGCCTGCACCGCGTTGGCGAAACCATAGTCAGTGAGGAAGCCCTTCAACACCGGCGTCATCAGACCCATGTGGTCGTCGGCGGCCTGGCGGTCCTTGGGGTCTTCGGAGCGGTGGGCGACATCGCTCTTCAGCGCGGTCCACATCACGAAGGCTCGCGCGGCCTCGTTGAACGCGCGGATCGAGAGCAGCGTGCGGCGCACGTCGGGATGCACGATGATCGGGTCGGCCTGCTTGTCCGGCGCCTTGGCGCCGGTGAGCGCGCGGCCCTGGATGCGCTCGCGGGCATAGGCGACCGCGTTCTGATAGGCGACCTCGGACTGCGCGAGGCCCTGCACGGCGACGCCGAGCCGGGCCTCGTTCATCATCACGAACATGCCCTGCATGCCCTTGTTCTCTTCGCCGATCAGCCAGCCGGTGGCGTTGTCGTAGTTCATCACGCAGGTCGAATTGCCATGGATGCCCATCTTGTGCTCGATCGAGCCGCAGACGACGCCGTTGCGCGCGCCGACCGAACCGTCGGCGTTGACGAGGAACTTCGGCACCACGAACAGCGACACGCCCTTGATGCCGGCTGGCGCGCCCTCGATGCGGGCGAGCACGAGGTGGATGATGTTGGAGGCCAAGTCGTGCTCACCGGCCGAGATGAAGATCTTGGTGCCCGTGATCTTGAAGCTGCCGTCCGCCTGCCGCACTGCCTTGGTGCGGAGCATGCCGAGATCGGTGCCGCAATGCGGCTCGGTGAGGTTCATGGTGCCGGTCCATTCGCCGGCCACCATCTTCGGCACGTAGGTCTTCTTCTGCTCGGGCGTGCCGTGCACCAAGAGCGCCGCGGTCGCGCCCATGGTGAGGCCGCCATACATCGAGAACGCCATGTTGGCGGAGATCTGGAATTCATTGACCGCCTGGCTCAGCGTCACCGGCAGGCCCTGGCCGCCATATTCGGTCGGCGCCGACAGGCCGAGCCAGCCGCCCTCGGCGACCTGCTTGAACGCCTCCTTGAACCCCTTCGGCGTGGCGACGCTGCCATCATCCGCGCGCTTGCAGCCTTCGAGATCGCCGACGCGGTTGAGCGGCTGCAGCACCTCTTCGGCGAGCTTGGCGGCTTCGCCGAGGATGGCCTCGCGCACGTCGCTGGACGCATCGGAGAAGCCGGCGAGATTGTCGTAGCGATCGATCTGGAAGACGTCGTTGAGCAGGAAGTTCACGTCTTCGACGGGGGCTTTATAGATCGGCATGGTGGTCTCCCGGCATGGGGCTTGAGGAGGATGTTGGGCTTATGATTGGGCGGCGGCAAGCTGCTCCGCCATCAGGCGGTGCAGCATGTTGATCGCCTTGAGCGGACGCACCATCACCTTGAAGTGGGTGATGCGCCCCTCGCTATCGAAGCTGATGATGTCGACGCCGTTGATCTCGATGCCGTCGATGACATTCTTGAATTCGAGCACCGCGCCGTTGTCGCTGCGCCACTCGCCGACATAGGTGAAGCCGGGGCCGCCGAGCACCTTCTCGGCGCTGGAGAGGTATTTGAAGGTGATGTCGCGGCCGCGTTGCGGCGTATGCACGACGGGGCTTTCGAACACGGCGTCGGGATGCAGGAGGTCCCAGAGCGCGGCGCGGTCGTGAGACTTCATGTAGGCGTACCAGGAATCGAGGCCGGTCATTGTCGGGTGCCTCCCTCAAGGCCAGGGCAAAAAGTGCGAAAACAACCCCATGCACAGTAGCGAGGAGATTGATTTCACTTGATTATTCAGTCGGGCCTGTGGCCCGCCTGCACGCTGCCTCATATGCACATTGACGCATATGCGCCGATGCGCATAAAGTCAAGCAGCTTGGTCAAACCTAAAGAAGGGGGCCAGTCATGGCACTGGGCGACGCAATCCTCGCATGCCTGACGGAACGCCCGATGACGGGCTACGAACTCGCCAAGACGTTCGATTCCTCGATCGGCTTCTTCTGGAAGGCCGACCATCAGCAGATCTACCGCGAGCTCTCCAAGCTGCGGGACCGCGGCTACATCCAGGGCCGCGAGGTGGTGCAGTCGGGCAAGCCCAATAAACTGATCTATACGCTGACTCCCGAGGGCCGAACAGCACTGCGGCACTGGGCCGCGCGGCCAAGCACGCCGCCCTCGATCAAGGACGACCTCCTGGTGCGGCTGCATGCGCTCGACAGCATCGACATCGAGCCCATGCGCACCGACCTGATGGCCCGCCTGGAGCACCACCGCGACCGCCACGCCAATTACGAGCGCATCCTGAAGAAGCGCTTTCCCGACGGCACGGCGGAGGGACGGCTCGATCTCGGCAATCTGCTGCTGCTCCAGCTCGGCGCCCGCCACGAGCAGATGGTGGCCGATTTCTGCGAGGAGGCGCTGGAAGCGCTGTCGGCGATGAGCGGCAAGGCGACGGTGGTGCCGATCGAGGATGGCAAGCGCGAGAAGGGCTGAGGGCGCCGACGTTACGCGAGCCCTTTCCGCCTCCCCGCTGTCATCGCCCGCGAAGGCTGGCGATCCAGTATTCCAGAGACGGCGCGGCTAGAACCGAGGAGCCGCGGCGTACTGGATGCCCCGCCTTCGCGGGGCATGACACCGGTTTGTTTCGGGGCCCGGATGCGCGACACAACACCGCCCCCAGTTCCCGCCGCCCAACTTTAAGACAGCCACGCCGCATTCCTTAACTCGTTATTTACCGTAACAGGAAAAAGTCGGTTTTCGAGGCAGACGACCCGCGCCAAATTCGATTGTCTTTGCAACCGGCACGCGTGGGGAAGCTGGAGGCGCCGGGGTGGGGTGCCGAAGTCGGAACCGGACAGAGTCATGAATTCGCGCGTATCGTGGAGTGTCGACGGCATCGATCCATCCGTCCGGGAGCGGGCCGAGGCTGCTGCGCGCCGTGCCGGCATGTCGCTCAACGATTGGCTGAACTCCACGCTCGGCGAAACTGCCCCGCCTAATTTCCGCGGATCCTACGATCAGCGTCCGCAGCACGTGCCGAGCCAAGGACCGAGTCAGGAGAGCCGCGAAGTCGCCGACATCCACCAGCGGCTCGACGCGATCACCCAGCAGATCGAGCGGATCTCAAAACCCGCCCCGCGCCAAGACGCCTCAAGACAAGACGCCTCAAGACCAGACGTCTCGCGCGAGCAGGGCGTCGCGCGCCAGCTCAACGATGCGATCTCGCGGCTCGACGCGCGCCTGTCGCAGATCTCCCGTCCACAGCGGCAAGCGCCGCAGCCGCAGGCCCCTCGCCCCACCCCGGCCGAGACGCGCCAGCGCCAGGCCGATGCCGTCGAGCGCGCCGCCGCGCAGGTCTATCGCGGCTCACCACCCCTGAGCCCGGCTTCGTTCGACGTCGCGGTCGCCGAGATCACCGCGCGCCAGAGCGAGCTCGACGGCTTTGCGCCACGGCAGATGCCGCCGCGTGCCGCGCCGCCGCTTGCGCCAACGGCTCCTTACGCGCCGCCGATGGCACCGCCCGCCCCTGGCTATGCGCCGCCGCCACCGCAGCCGGGGCCGGATTTCTCCGCGCTCGAGCGCCATCTGCTCAAGATCACGAGCCAGATCGAATCGCTGCAGCGGCCTGACAATACCGAGCAGGCCATCAACGCCTTCCGCAGCGAGCTGGCCGAAATCCGCGCCGCCATCACCGAGGCGATGCCGCGGCGCGCGATCGAATCGATCGAGAACGAGATCCGCTCGCTGCATCGCCGGATCGACGAGACCCGCTCCAACGGCACCGACGGGCAGGTTCTTGCCGGCATCGAGCGCGCACTCTCCGACATCAAGCAGGTGCTGCGCACACTGACGCCGGCCGAGCAGCTCACCGGCTACGACGAGGCGATCCGCAATCTCGGCGCCAAGCTCGACCTGATCCTGCGCGCCAATGACGATCCCTCAACCGTGCAGCAGCTCGAAGGCGCGATCGCGGCGCTGCGCGCCATCGTCTCCAACGTCGCGTCCAACGAGGCGCTGGCGCGGCTGTCCGAAGACGTGCAGCTGCTGTCGTCCAAGGTCGACCAGATCACTCGCGCCTCCGGCCACGGCGACAGCTTTGCGGCGCTGGAGCAGCGCATCGCGGCGCTCACGGCGGCGCTGGAAACGCGCGAGCGGCCGCAGCCGTCCGAGAGCATCGAGCATCTCGAAGCTGCGATCCGCGCGCTGTCGGACCGTTTCGACCGCATGCAGGTCGGCAACGATTCCGCCTCGACCTTCGCCCATCTCGAGCAGCGTGTTTCCTATCTCCTGGAGCGGATCGAGGCCGCCGCCGATCCGCGCAACGGCAATTTGAGCCGCGTCGAGGACGGACTGCACGACATCCTCAGGCACCTGGAACGGCAGCAGGCGACCTATGCGGCCCTCGCCGAGAGCCGCAGCTCCGCGCCGCCGCCCGATTCCGGCATGGTCGACCTCGTCAAGCGCGAGCTCTCCGACATCCGCTTCAGTCAGGCCGAGACCAACCGGCACACCCAGGACTCGCTCGAGGCCGTCCACAGCGCGCTCGGTCACGTCGTCGATCGCCTCTCGATGATCGAGGGCGATCTGCGCGCGGTGCGCACCGCGCCGCCTCCTCCCGCCCCACAGCCGATGTCGATGCCGATGGCAGCGGCGATGGAGCCGGCGCCGATGGCGCGCGAGCCGCGGCCGCAACCGCCAGCACAGCCGCCGAAATACGATCCGAAGCCCGAGCTGCCCAATCCAGCTGCCGCGCAGGCGCCGCCGGCTGCCTTCGTCGCCGCACCGCGCGAGTTCCACGCCGCCACCCCCGCCGCGCCGCCGCCCGTGCCGGCGGCGCCGCCGGTTCCCCCGCGCGCGATCAGCGAGATCCTGGAGCCGCACACGGCGCGCGCTGCACTCGCGCCGGAACTGCCGCCGGATCACCCGCTCGAGCCGGGCACACGGCCGGGCGGACGCCTCGCCACGCCGTCGGAGCGCATCGCCGCCTCCGAGGACGCGATCAGCGGAATTGCCGCCGCGCCGAAGGAGCCGGTGTCGTCGTCGAGCTTCATCGCCGCCGCCCGCCGCGCGGCGCAAGCTGCCGCCGCACAGCCGCCCGAGAAGCCGGCCCGCGGCGCCAAGGCCGCGATCGCCCGCGCCAAGGAGAAGGGCCAGGAAGGCGGCTCGACCATCACCTCGAAGATCCGCTCGCTGCTGGTCGGCGCGAGCGTGGTCGTGATCGTGCTCGGCACCTTCAAGATGGCGATGAACCTGCTCGAAGGCGGCAGCTCGTCACCGACGCCGCAGGCGATGCAAAACATCCCGAGCGAGCCGGCACCGCAGCCGGCGCCGCCGCCGGTCGAGACCAAGCCAGCCGCGCCCGAGCAGGTCACCCCGTCGATGACATCGCCGACACCGATCGGACGGCAGTCGCAGAACAATGCCGCGCCGGCGCCTCTTCCCGGTTCCGGCGGCTCGGCCTCCGTCGAGATCCCGCAAGCGCCTGCCGCGGCGATGCCGCCGGCCTCAAGCGACGTCACCGGCGCGCTGTCGGGCACGAGCCGCGCCAAGCTCGGCGTCGTTCAGGTGCCGCCGAGCGAGAAGCTGCCTGACGGCATCGGCGGCCCGGCCTTGCGCAGCGCCGCGATGAAGGGCGATGCGACCGCGGCCTACGAGATCGGCGTGCGCTTTGCCGAAGGCAAGGGCGTTGCCACGAATTACGACGAAGCGGCGAAGTGGTACGACCGCGCGGCGCAGGCCGGGGTCGTCCCCGCAATCTTCCGCCTCGGCACGCTCTACGAAAAGGGCCTAGGGGTGAAGAAGGACGCCGACATCGCGCGCCGCTACTACACCCAGGCCGCCGAGCGCGGCAACGCCAAGGCGATGCACAATCTCGCCGTGCTCGATGCCGACGGCGGCGGTCGCGGCGCCAATTACAAGAGCGCGGCGCAGTGGTTCCGGAAAGCGGCCGATCGCGGCGTCGCCGACAGCCAGTTCAACCTCGGCATCCTCTATGCCCGCGGCATCGGCGTCGAGCAGAACCTCGCCGAATCCTACAAATGGTTCAATCTGGCAGCTGCCCAGGGCGATGCGGATGCCGCCGGCAAGCGCGACGATGTCGCCAAGCGTCTCGACCCGCAATCGCTGGCGGCCGCCAAGCTCGCGATCCAGACCTTCAGCGCCGAGCCGCAGCCCGACGATGCCGTCAACGTTGCGACCCCGAACGGCGGCTGGGACAGCGCACCGCAGGCCAGCGCGAAGCCGGCCCCCAAGCAAGTGGCGACGAAACGCTCGGCCTCAGCGGCGCATTGAGCCGCATCGCATTCGATCCAACGCTGAGACACCCCCAACCCTCTCCGCAAGCGCTGGGCTACCGCATATGACCTGTGGCGGCGGCTGCGCGCACGCCTCGTCCTTCGAGACGGCGCTGACGCGCCTCCTCAGGATGAGGCTAATCGGCATCAGTGCTCACTGAACCTGCTGCCGCGCACTCCGCCCTCATCCTGAGGAGCCCGCCCAAAGCGGGCGTCTCGAAGGATGGCCGCAGGAAAAAGCTCCCAAATGCGATAGCCCTGCGCAACCGGGAGACGGCTGGGGGTATTAGCTCGCAGCTTTTGCATTCTGCCGGGAAATCGCTATTTTCCGCGGCCCGGAGGCCCCTGATGTCCGTTATTGATCTAGCCGCAAACCCGAGCGAGTTGCGTGCGCTCGCCGAACAATCCAACGCCTGGCCGTTCGAGCAGGCGAAGGCCATTGTCGCGCGGCTGAAGAAAAGCCCGAAGGACGAGGTGCTGTTCGAGACCGGCTATGGTCCGTCTGGCTTGCCGCATATCGGCACGTTCGGCGAGGTGGCGCGCACCTCGATGGTGCGCCACGCCTTCCGCGTGCTCACCGAGGACAAGGTCAAGACGCGCCTGTTGGCGTTCTCCGACGACATGGACGGCTTCCGCAAGGTGCCCGACAACGTTCCGAACAAGGAGATGCTGGCCGCTCATATCGGCAAGCCGCTGACGCGGGTGCCGGATCCGTTTTCAAACGAATATCCGTCGTTCGGCGCGCACAATAACGCGCGCTTGCGCGCGTTTCTGGATCATTTCGGCTTCGACTACGAGTTCGCGAGCTCGACGGACTATTATACGTCGGGCCGCTTCGATGCCACGCTGCTGAAGATGCTCGCCGCCTACGACAAGATCATGGCGATCATCCTGCCGACGCTGGGCCCGGATCGCCGCGCGACCTATTCGCCGTTCCTGCCCATCAGCAAGACCACGGGCGTCGTGCTGCAGGTGCCGATGATCCGCCGCGACGTCGCGGCCGGCACGGTGACCTATGTCGATCCCGACACCAACCAGGAAGTCGAGACACCCGTCACCGGCGGCAACGTCAAGTGCCAGTGGAAGGCCGACTGGGCGATGCGCTGGGTCGCGCTCGGGGTCGACTACGAGATGGCGGGCAAGGACCTGATCGATTCCGTGAAGCTGTCCGGCGCGATCGCCAGAGCGCTCGGCAGCACGCCGCCCGAAGGTTTCAACTACGAGCTCTTCCTCGACGAGAAGGGCCAGAAGATCTCGAAGTCGAAGGGCAACGGCCTGACCATCGACGAATGGCTGCGCTACGCCTCGCCGGAATCGCTCTCGCTGTTCATGTACCGCGAGCCGAAGGCGGCCAAGCGGCTGTATTTCGACGTCATCCCGCGCAATGTCGACGACTACCAGCAATTCCTCGACGGCTTTCCGAAGCAGGACGGCAAGCAGCAGCTCGGCAATCCGGTCTGGCACATCCACAACGGCAAGCCGCCGACGGGCGACGTGCCCGTCACCTTCCAGCTGCTCCTGACGCTGGTGTCGTCGTCGAACGCGGAGAACGCCGAGACGCTGTGGGGCTTCATCGGCCGCTATCGGCCCGGCGTGAGTCCGCAGACGCATCCGAAGCTGGATGCGATGGTCGGCTATGCCATCAACTATTATCGCGACTTCGTCGCGCCGACGAAGCAGTTCCGCGTACCCACGGACAGCGAGCGCGCCGCGCTGCAGGATTTGCGCGATGCGCTGTCGCAGCTGGCGCAGGACGCATCCGCCGAGGACATCCAGAACGTCGTCTACGAGATCGGCCGCCGCGAGCCGTTCCTCGACCAGGTCAAGAAGGGCAAGGACGGCCGCCCCGGCGTGACGCTGGACTGGTTCAACATGCTCTACCAGGTCCTGCTCGGCCAGGAGAAGGGCCCGCGCTTCGGCTCCTTCGTCGCGGTCTACGGCGTGCAGAACGCGGTCAACATGATCGACGGCGCCCTGGCGAGGAGTGCGTGAGCGGCGCCATCACTGGCTCGCCCAGAGGATCCGCGCAACCCAGGCGACATCGCTCGCCGCGACCGTTCGCGCCGCCTGTGACGCATCGAGGGGCGTCAACTCCAGGGTCTTTGCCGTGCGGCGCTTCAGGGTCGCAATCGTGATCTCGTCCGTCTTGATCTTGACCACCACGCGATCACCCTTGCGGATCGGCGCCGCAGGCGAGACCAGGATGATGTCACCGTCGCGATAGGCAGGCAGTAGCGCAGCGCCGGAAATCTCCAGCGCAAAGACTTGACCGTCCTCTCCGATCGGAAGCGCGATCTCGGTCCAGCCCCTGCCGGTTGGTAGACCGGCCTCATCGAAAGCACCGCTCATTCCGGCCTGTGCAAAGCCGAGCAGCGGCACCGAGCCGCGGCCGCTTCCACCGTCGTCATCAATCAGCTTCGCAAAGCTGTCGATCGAGGCGTCGGCCGCCGCCAGCGCCTTTGCGATCGATTCGGTCGAGGGCCAGCGCTCGCGGCCGTCGGCGGTGACGCGCTTGGACCTGTTGAAGGTGGTGGGGTCGAGCCCGGCACGCTTGGCAAGGCCGGACGGCGACAGTCCGGTGCGCGCCGCCAGCCGGTCCAGCGCGGCCCAGATCTGGTCGTGAGTCAGCATCCTCTGCGCTTTGGCCTGTCTGACCATGGAAGGCCCAGCCCGTCGCAACTCAGGAAAACTGTCCTCAAATCAACCGGTTTTCCGTTTTTCGCGCAAGAGGCGACCGAGGCGGCGTTCGCAAACGAAACGGGTAGCCGTTCGCGTCAGGAAAGCGCGCAAAACGGGAATCTGGAGCCCCGTGCCGATTTCATCGGCGCGGAAAAGGCTCTAAGCCTTGAGTTCGGAAGGGGCGGCCTTTACGGTCGCGCCCGGGTTTCGAGGACCCGCGAAAAGCGAAAAAACCCAAGAGACTCAAAGAACAAACAAGGCTGCGGTAGCGGTGGTCAAGATCTACAAAATCTGTCCGGCCTCGGCCTGGCGCGAGGCGGAACGGCAGGGTGTCTACCGGGGCAGCGCAGATGACGCGCGCGACGGGTTCATCCATTTCTCGACCGCGGCCCAGGTTCCCGAGACCCTGCGCAAGCACTATTTCGGGCAGCGCGCGCTGTTCCTGGTCGAGGTCGATGGCGACGCGCTCGGCAGCGAGTTGCGCTGGGAACGCTCGCGCAATGACGAGCTCTTCCCGCATCTCTATGGCGAGCTCGATCTCGGCGCGGTCCTGGCGGTGATGAACCTCAACATGCGCTCTGACGGCAGTCACGATGTTCCGGAGCTGTTGCCGTGATCCGCGCGTTCGACGCCTTTTCGCTGCCGGTGCTGCGCTGGCTCGATCCCGAGGACGCGCATCGCCTCGCGATCCAGGGCCTACGCTTCCTGCCGCCGGTCAAGCCGCGCGCCGATGATCCCAAGCTCGCGGTGCGCGCCTTCGGGCTGAACTTTCCCAATCCGATCGGCATGGCCGCGGGCTTCGACAAGAGCGCCGAGGTGCCGGACGCGCTGCTGCGGCTCGGCTTCGGTTTCGTCGAGATCGGCTCGGTGACGCCGAAGCCGCAAGCCGGCAATCCGCGGCCGCGGCTCTTCCGTCTCGAGCGCGACGAGGCGATCATCAACCGCATGGGCTTCAACAATGACGGCGCGGAGGCGGCTCTGCGCCGGCTTGCCGCGCGCGCGCAGCACGGCGGCATCGTCGGCGTCAATGTCGGCGCCAACAAGGATTCGCCGGACCGCGCCGGCGACTACGTCAAGCTCATCGAGACCTTCGCGCCGGTGGCGAGCTATTTCACCGTCAACGTCTCCTCGCCGAACACGCCGGGCCTGCGCAACCTTCAGGAAGGCGCGCTGCTCGACGATCTGCTCGCGCGCGTGATCGAGGCCCGCGAGCGTGTCAGGCAGAAGGCCGGCGACACGCCCGTGCTGCTCAAGATCGCGCCGGATTTAAGCCTCGCCCAGCTCGACGATGTCGTGCAGGTCGCGCGCTCGCGCCGGGTCGACGGCATGATCGTGTCGAACACCACGGTCGCGCGGCCGAGCACGTTGCGTGAAGAGACGCGGGCGAAGGAGCAAGGCGGCCTGTCCGGCCGGCCGCTGTTCCGCCTGTCGACGCGCATGGTCGCGGAAACCTATGTGCGCGTCGAGGGCGCATTCCCGCTGATCGGCGTCGGCGGCGTGGATTCGGGCGGCGCCGCGCTGACCAAGATCCGCGCCGGAGCCAGTTTGATCCAGCTCTATTCCTCGCTGGTCTACAAGGGCCTCGGCCTCGTCGACGAGATCAAGCGCGACCTGACCTCCACGCTGCTCAGAACGGGGCGGGATTCGCTGGCCGAAATCGTCGGCGCCGATGCGGCGACGCTGACGGCGGAAGACTGGCCGGGGATGTAGCTCTTCGCCTCTCCCCGCCTGCGCAGACTTCGTAGCCCGGATGGAGCGCAGCGCAATCCGGGAAGCTATCGGCATGGACAAAGCCCCCGGATTACGCTGCGCTCCATCCGGGCTACGGTTCTTCTACGGCTTCACGAACGTCGCGCGATACAGCGCCGGATACCTCGCGCCCTGCAAGCCGCCGCGCGCGACGTAGAACGCGATCAGCGCACTCCACAGGCCGGCATTGCCGAACGATTGCAGCGCCAGCCAGGCGGCGAAGAAGATCGCGAGCGAGAGCAGCATCAGATTGCGCATCTCCCGCGCCCAGGTCGCGCCGACATAGATGCCGTCGAAACCGAAGGCGAACACGCCGGGGAGCGGCGCCAGCACGATGAAGGGCAGGAACTCGCGCGCGGCGCGGCGGACGTCCTCGCTCGCCGTCATGACGTTGATGATAGCAGGGCCGAAGGCTGCGAACAGCACGGCGACGACAATTGCGAAGCCGAGCCCCCAGAGCAGCACCAGCCTAGTCGAATCCGCAAATCCCTTGGCGTCGCGGCCGCCAAAGGCGCGGCCGCAGAGCTGCTGGGCCGCATTGGCAAGGCCGTCGAGGAAGAAGGCGCTGACCAGGAGGAAATTGTTGAGCACGGAGTTCGCGGCCAGCGTGACGTCGCCGGCCCGCGCGCCCTTGGCGGTGAAGAACAGGAACACGGCGATCAGCGCCGCGGTGCGGATCAGGATGTCGGTATTCACCGCCAGGAGCCGCATCAGCTTGTCGCGATCGAACAGCGTTGCGCGAGGTATGGCAAAACCGCCGAGTGCATGGCGCCTGCACACGATCACGCCGAGCATGAAGCCGATCGTCTCGGACAGAAGCGCGGCGATCGCCGCGCCGGCAATGCCGGTGTCGTAGACCAGCACCAGCAGGATCGTCGCCACCATGTTGATGAGGTTGATGACGACCTGGAGCGCAAGGGCCGGATTGGCGCGGGCCTGCCCCACCAGCCAGCCGAGGATGACGTAATTGGCGAAGGCGAAGGGCGAGGACCAGATCCTGATCATGAAATAGGTCTTTGCGGCCTGCGTCACGCCCTCGCTGCCGCCCATCAGGTCGAACAGTGCGCCTGCCAGCGGCAGCTGCAGCACGATCAGCGCCGCACCGATCAGGCCGGCGACGATGAAACCGCGCACCAGGATCACGGTCTGCTCGCGCGTCTCGCCCGCGCCGAGCGCCTGCGCGGTGAAGGCGAGCGTGCTCATGCGCAGGAAGCCGAACAACCAGAACAGGCAGTCGAAGATGACGGAGGCCATCGCGACGCCGCCGAGCAGCGCGGCATCGTCGAGCCGCCCGATCGCGGTGGTCGAGACCACGCCGATCAGCGGCGTCGTGAGGTTCGCGACCATCGCCGGACCTGCAATGGCGAAGACCTGCCGGCTACCGACGCGGTGATGGACGGGTGCGTGCATCTTCAGAACACGAGCACCATGCCGTCTTCGGCGGCGAGGTGCTCGACCTCGCCCAGGCGCGACAGCATGTCGTCGCTCATATGGGTGAGGACGAGCCGCTTGGCGCCGATGTCGGGCAGATGCTGTTCCAAGGTCTTCAGGCTGAGATGGTTCTTTACCACCTTCTCGTACATATAGGCTTCGGCAATGAAAAGGTCCGCGCCATGCGCCAGCGGAATGAGCGTCTCCGTCCATTCGGTATCGGCGCTGTAGGCGAGCGTGCGGCCCTCGGCCGCGACGCGATAGGCCAGGAACGGTCCGCCTGATTCGCCGTGCACGACCGGATAGGGCGTCACATTCACCGCGCCGAAGCTTTGGCTTTGCCCGGGCGCGAGCTCGACCACGTTCAGCTCGAAGCGCCGCTTGGTGTTCGAGGAATGCTCGAACAGCGCCTCCATCACCTCGCGCAGCCGCCTCTCGATGCCTTGCGGGCCCGCGATCGTCAGCGGCCGCGTTCGCCGCGAGAATTGCGCGTCGAGCAGAACGAACGGCAGGCCGGCAAAATGGTCACCATGGAAATGCGTGATCAGGATCAGGTCAATGTCGCCCCGATCGATCTCGAGCCGCTTCAGCGCCGGCAGCGCCGACGCACCGCAGTCGATCAGGAAGTTCGCTTTGCGCCCCGAGACGTGGAAGCAGGTGTTGAGCCTGCCGCCGGAGCCGAAAGCATCACCGCAGCCGACGAACCGCAATTGCATCGGCTGCGCACCCCCTCAATCCGATCCTTACCGGCCGCGCGGCGCGCCGAACACGCGCGACAGCAGCCAGATCGGAATCACGATGACCGCACCAAGCAGGAAGTAGCGCCACAGCCAGTTCACCGCATCGAAGCCGAGGTCCCACAGCCGCTGGAACAACAGGCGGATGCTGTGGATGATGTTCCAGGGGTCGAAGCCGATCGTCGCCAGCACGACGCCGACCAGGATCGAGAGCAGCACCAGGCGGAACGCGACCGCCAGCGGCGAGCCGCCGAGAAAGCGGTGCAGGCCGTCGCTGCGGCCGGCCGGCAAATCTCTGACGTCTTGGACCATCGCAAACTCCTGAAGCGGATTCGAGCCCATTATAGGCACGGCGGGGGACATGGGGAACCCGCAAGGGGCCGTCAATCGGGTTACGGGAGTTTAATTCGGGCGGAAGAGGGAGCGCACCGTCCTCGTGGCAACAGTTCACACCTCGATCTCCGCCGCCTCGGCCTTCAGCATCTTCTCCAGCGTCTCCAGCCGGTCGGCCTCTCGCGGCGGCTTGTCCCAGCGCAGGCGGCTGATGCGGGGGAAACGCATGGCGACGCCGGATTTGTGCCTGGGCGAGCGCTGCAATCCTTCGAAAGCGACCTCCAGCACCAGCCCCTTGTCGCCCTCATGCACGACATGACGCACGGGGCCGAACTTTTCCGTGGTGTTGCGGCGGACGAAGCGGTCGATCTGCAAGAGCTCCTCGTCGGTGAAGCCGAAATAGGCTTTCCCGACCGGCACCAGCTCCTCGCCATTCTCGGTCTCGGTCCAGACGCCGAAGGTGTAGTCGGAATAATAGGACGAGCGCTTGCCGTGGCCGCGCTGCGCATACATCAGCACGGCGTCGATGATGTGCGGGTCGCGCTTCCACTTCCACCATTGCCCCTTCGGCCGCCCCGGCAGATAAGGCGCATCGCGCCGCTTCAGCATGACGCCTTCGACGGCGTCCGCGTCCTCGCCGGCGCCGGCGCTCGCAGGATCCGCGCGTGCGGCGGTGAGTGCCTCCCAGCTATCGAAGGGTACGGTGGGCGAGAGATCGATGCGGGGATCGTCGAGCTTTGCGATGAATCGCTCCAGCCGCTCGCGCCGCTCGGCAAAAGGCAGCTCGCGCAGATCGTTCTCGTCGTCGCCGAGCAGGTCGTAGGCACGCAGGTGAATCGGAAACTCCTTGATCAGCTTCGGCGACACGACCTTGCGGTTGAGGCGCTGCTGCAACACGTTGAAGCTCTGCACCCGGCCCTCGCACAGGATCAAGAGCTCGCCATCGATCGCGCCCGGCAGGCGCAGCGACGGCACGAGATCCGGAAAGCTTCCCGTGATGTCCTCGCCAGTGCGCGAATAGAGCCGCGCGGTGATATGGCCGCGCTCGTCGCGCCCGGCCACCGCCTGCACGCGGATGCCGTCCCATTTCCATTCGGCGATGTAGTCGGCGGGATCGAGCGCGGCGAAATCGTTGTCCTCGATCGCATGCGCCAGCATCACCGGGCGGAACGGCGCGGGATCGCGGTTGACGGGCTTGTCGCCGCGGCCTTCCAGCCAGGCGAACAGGTCGAGATAGGGCGGGACGAGCCCCGGCCAGATCAGCTCGATCTCGTGCGGGTCCTTGTCGCCGAGCGCTGCGGCCGCAGTCTTGGCAAGGCGCGCGGAGATGCCGATGCGCAAGCTCCCGGTGACGAGCTTCAGCAGCGCCCAGCGCCCGGTCTCATCTAACTCGTCGAGCCAGCGCTCGAGCTGCTTGGGCAGCTCGGTCTTGCCCAGCGTGCGCAGCGTGGTAACGACCTCGGTGAGGCTCGGTGGCGGCGGGTTGTTGTGGGCGGCGAGCGCGGCCTTCGGCCACATCAGCGCCACCGTCTCGGAGAGATCGCCGACATAGTCGTAGCTCAGCCCGAACAGCACCTCGTCCGTGCGTGCTGCGATGAGGTCGCGGATCAGCGCGGGCTTGGCGTGCTTGAAGCTGAGTGCGCCGGTCAGCGCAGCCAGCGCATAGCCGCGGTCGGGATCGCCGACCTCGCGGAAATAACCGGTGATCAGCCGCAGCTTGTTGTTGCGGCCGGGCTCATAGGCGAGACGGTCGAGCAGCTCGGCGAAGCGGTTCATGCTTCGGCCTCGCCTTGAATCGGCGTCTCGCTCTCCTCCTCGTCGCCATAGCCGACGAGGTCGAGCGGCCGTGCCTTCAGGCCTTTGCTCCGGCACCAATGCACCAGCGCATCTTCCTGGCCGTGGGTGACCCAGATCTCTCCGGCGCCGGTCGCCGCGATGGTCGCGGTGAGGCCGTCCCAATCGGCGTGGTCGGAGATCACCAGCGGCAGCTCGACGCCGCGCTGCCGCGCCCGGGCGCGCACGCGCATCCAGCCCGAGGCGAAGGCGGTGACGGGATCGGGAAAGCGCCGCGTCCAGAGATCGGAGGTGGCCGAGGGCGGTGCCAGCGTGATGGTGCCGGCGAGCGCCGCCTTCTTCATGCCCTTCACTGGTTTGAGCTCGCCGAGGTCGATCCCGCGGCTCTGATAGTAATGCGTAATCGTCTCCATCGCGCCATGCAGGTAGATCGGCGCGTCATAGCCGGCCAGACGCAGCAGCTTGATCACGCGCTGCGCCTTGCCGAGCGAGTAGGCGCCGACGAGATGCGCGCGCTCCGGAAACAGCGCGACCGAAGCCAGCAGCTTCTTGACCTCGTCGCTCGCATCGCCATGCCTGAAGACCGGCAGGCCGAACGTCGCCTCGGTGATGAAGACATCGCAGGGCACCAGCTCGAACGGCGCGCAGGTCGGGTCCGGCGCGTCCTTGTAGTCGCCGGAGGCGACGATGCACGTGTCCTTGCACGAGACGGCGATCTGCGCGGAGCCCAGCACGTGGCCGGCCGGGTGAAACTTGATCTTGACGTCGCCGAGCCGGATCTCCTCGCCATAGCGGATGGCCTGGGTCGAACCGGCGAAGTTCTCGCCGTAACGCAGCCGCATCATGTCCAGCGTTTCCTGCGTCGCCAGCACCGCGCCATGGCCCGCACGGGCATGGTCGGAATGGCCGTGGGTGATCACGGCCCGCTCCACGGGGCGGACGGGGTCGATATGGAAGCCGCCGGGCTTGCAGCACAGGCCGGCAGCATTTGGCAGCAGGATGTCTTGCGGACGCATGCCTGTTATATAAGTCGAGCCATCACATCTTCGAGTCACTTACCCGTTTCGTTTCCTGGTTCCTCAATGCCGCTCCGCCTGTTCCTGACCTCCGGCGATCTCATGGCCGACCGCCGTTTCGAGTTCGCGCGTGATCTCCAGCTCAAGGGCGACCTTCCCGCCGCGGCCGACCTCCTGGAGCAGGCGATCGAGCTTGCACCTGATTTCACCTCGGCCTGGTTCACGCTCGGCGAGATTCGTCAGCAGCTCGGCGAGCGCGACAAGGCCATCGCGGCCTTTCGTGAAGCGCGGCGATGCGACCCCGGGGATCAGCACGGCGCCGGCCTGCACCTGATGCGGCTCGGCGATACCGAGATGGCGGAGATGCCCAAGGCCTACGTGCAGGCCTTGTTCGATCAATACGCGCCGCGGTTCGAGCACGCGCTGATCAACGATCTCGGCTATCGTGCCCCGACGCTGATCTTCAAGGCGGTGCTGGCGGCGCGCGTCGCCGCCAAGAAGCCCGCCTACTTCAAGCGCGCCATCGATCTCGGCTGCGGCACCGGGCTCGCGGCCGCTGCCTTCGCCAAGCAGGTCGACCATTTCACCGGCATCGATTTGTCATCCGGCATGATCAAGGAGGCGCGGGCGACGAACCTCTATGCCGAACTCGAAGTCGCCGATATGATCGAGGGCCTGCGCGGCAAGGCCGACGCGAGCGCGAACCTCGTCGTGGCCGCGGATGCGTTCGTCTATCTCTCCGATCTCGCGCCGGTGCTGAGCGAAGTAAGGCGCGTGCTCGTCTCAGGCGGCGTGCTCGCCTTCACGGTGGAGACGCATGCGGGCGACGGCATCGTGCTCGGCGATGGCCTGCGTTATGCCCATTCCGCGGAATATGTGCGCAGCGCCATCGCGAAGGCGGGGATGAAGCTGCTGACTCTGGAGCCGGCCTCGCCACGCAACGAGAACAACGAGCCGGTGCGTGGCCTCGTCGTCGTCGCCGAGAAAACTTGAGTCTAGGCGCTAACGTCTCATGATTTGAGCGTCATTGCGTCGCAAAGCTGCGACTTCCCACTTGCGAGCCGAGCTGCGATGTCAGCACAATGCGCGCATCAGGGAGAAAACAACAATGACCAAGAATCCATCACGGCGCGATTTCAGCGCCGGCGCGCTCGCCACCATCGCCGCATCGACATTGCCCGCGCCCTACGTCTGGGCCGCGGAGAAGAAATACGATGCGGGCGCCAGCGACACCGAGATCAAGATCGGTCAGACCGTGCCGCATTCCGGCCCCGGCTCGCTCTACGGCGTGCTCGGCCGCGTCGGCGAAGCCTATTTCCAGATGCTAAACGAGAAGGGCGGCATCAACGGGCGCAAGGTCAAGTTCCTCACCATGGATGACGCCTACAGCGCGCCGAAATGCGTCGAGGCCACGCGCCGGCTGGTCGAGCAGGAGGAAGTGCTCGCATTGTACGGCTCGCTCGGCACCGCGCCGCAGACCGCCGTGCACAAATACCTGAACTCCAAGGGCGTGCCGCAGCTCCTGCTCAACACCGGCGCGTCGAAGTGGAATAATCCGAAAGAGTTCAAGTGGACGATGGCGGGCCTGCCGCTCTATCCGACCGAGGCGCGCATCCTGGCGCGGCACGTCATCAGCGTGAAGCCGAACGCGAAGATCGGCATCCTCTACCAGAACGACGATTTCGGCCGCGACTTCCTCGGTCCGTTCAAGAAAGTACTGGCGGACGCCGGCGGCACCGCGCAAGTGATCATGGAGCAGACCTACGATCTCACCGAGCCGACCGTCGATTCCCAGCTCATCAATCTCTCGAAGTCCGGAGCCGACGTCTTCTACAACATCTCGACCGGCAAGGCCTCGTCGCAGTCGATCCGGAAAGTGGCCGAGCTCGGCTGGAAGCCGCTGCACCTCCTGTCCGCCGGCTCCACCGGCCGCTCGATCCTCAATGCCGCGGGGCTCGAGAACGCCACCGGCATCGTCGCGATCCGCTACAACAAGGAGGTCGGCCTGCCCAAATGGGAGAAGGACCCGGACGTGATGGCGTTCGAGGAGCTGCGCAAGAAGTACACGCCGGCGATCGATCCCGACAACACCATCGCCTTCGCCGGCTACGGGCAGGCCGCCACCATGGCCGAGATCCTGCGCCGCTGCGGCAACGAGCTCACCCGCGCCAACGTGCTGAAGCAGGCATCGAACCTGCAAGGTTTCCACTCGCCGTATTTCCTCGATGGCGTCACCTACAGCTACACGCCCGAGGACTACACACCGATGAAGACGCTGTTCATCTCCACCTTCACCGGGAAAGACTGGGACATCTCCGACAAGCCGATGTCGGAGTAGCGAGGCGGGCCCCGTCGCCTTTTCCTTCTCCCCTTGTGGGAGAAGGTGGCGCGAAGCGCCGGATGAGGGGTATCTATCCACACGCGAGCTCGCGGAGAGAGACCCCTCACCCGTCTCGCCGCTTCGCGGCGAGCCACCCTCTCCCACAAGGGGAGAGGGTAAGAGCGCACATCCACTGCAGATTAACCCAAGCGATACACAGCCTTGGCATTCACGCCGAAAGCCTTGCCCCGCACGCGCGGGCCGAGCCTCGCCAGGCAGGTCTCCAGCGCGGTCTTGATCTCGCCGTAGCTTCCCGCGAGCAGGCATACGGGCCAATCCGATCCGAAGATCAGCCGGTCTTCGCCGAAACATTTCGCGGCGTGCTCCACGAACGGAAACAGCCGTTCTGCATTCCAGTCGTCCCAGACCGCCTCGGTCGCCAATCCCGAGATCTTGCACCAGACATTGCCGCAGGCAGCCAGCGCTGCGATGCGCTCGGTCCATTCCGCGCTCCCGCCGGCGGCAATCGGCGGCTTGGCGGCGTGATCCAGCACGAAACGCGCGTGCGGAAAGGCCTGCGCGGTTGCGACCGCCGCGGGCAGCTCGCGGCTGCGGACAAGGAAATCGTAAGCGAGATCGTGGGCGAACACGGCCGTGAGTCCGCGCTGGACGTCCTCGCGCAGCAGCCAATCCGCATCGAGCTCGTCGTGAACCTGGTGGCGAATGCCGACCAGCTTGTCGCCACCAGGCAGAGCGCGCAGCCGGTCGAGCGTCTCGCCGAGCGCCGCATCGGTGAGATCGGCCCAGCCGACCACGCCGACCACCGAGGGCGTCGCAGCCGCGATACGCAGAAACTCCTCGGTCTCCTCCAGCGCGGAGCGGCATTGCACCACGATACTGGCCTCGATGCCGTTCGCCTGTAGCAGCGGCGCGAGATCGGCCGGGCCGAAGGCACGGCGGATCGGCGCCAGCTCGTCCCCTTCCATCCAGGGATAATCGGCGCGCGCCGGATCCCAGAAATGCTGGTGTGCATCGACGATCATGCCTCAACCTCCGCCAGGAAGCGGCGCGCGCGTATCGACCAGCTTTCGTGCCCGCAGCTCCTGCCAGAATGCCGGCGGCACCGCCTTCTCGGACATCGCGATGTTGTCGGCGACCTCGGCGGCATTGCGCGCGCCCATCACGGCGACCGTCACCGCCGGATGGGCCATGCAGAATTGCAGCGCGGCGGCTTTCAGCTCGGTGCCGTGCCCGCGGCAAAGTTCGTCGAGCTCCAGCGCGCGTGCCACGAGCGCAGCATCAGCATCCTGATAGTTGAATTTCGCGCTGGCCCGCGGATTGGCCAGGATGCCGCTGTTGTAGATGCCGCCGAGCAGGATGCCGATATTGCTGGCCTGGCAGAGCGGAAACAGCGCATCCAGTGCGCCCTGGTCGAGCAGCGTGTAGCGGCCGGCGAGCAGGAAGCAGTCGACCGGCACGGCCTCGGCGAAGCGAGCCAGCATCCCCGACTGGTTCATGCCGGCGCCGATCGCCTTCACCGTGCCGTCCTCGCGCAGGCGCTGGAGCGCGCGGAAGGCGCCGGTGACGGCATCGTCATAGTGATCGTCGGGATCATGCACGAGCAGGACGTCGACGCGGTCGAGGCCGAGGCGCTGCAGGCTCTCCTCCACCGACCGCATCACGCCGTCATAGCTGAAATCGAACACCGGCCGCTCGCGCGGCGTGCCCTTGTAGTGCTCGTCCTCCGGCGCAGCATTGTCCGGTGCGCGCAGCAGGCGGCCGACCTTGGTCGAGATGGCGTAGGAGTCGCGCCTCTGTTGCCGCAGGAAGGCGCCCAGCCGCCGCTCCGCGAGGCCGAAGCCGTAAAGCGGGGCGGTGTCGAAGAATCGGACACCGAGCGACCAGGCGCGTTCAATCGTCGCTTGCGCATCGGCATCGCTGACGGGCGAGAACAATCCGCCGAGCGGGGCTGAACCGAGGCCGATCGAGGTGACATCGAGAGCGCCGAGCCGCGACCTTTTCATTCCCATCGCCTTCAGTCGTCGTCCATTCCAAATCATCTCTCCCGCTTGCGGAAACCGCAAGCGGGAGAGGCATGCAGAAGCGCGGGGCTGGGCAGCGCTCCTACTTCAACATCTTCGCGACGTTGTCCTTGGTGACGAGATCGAGGCCGGTGTAGACGATCTCCGGCACCTTCTCGCCCTTCTTGATGGCGAGCAGCGTGTCCATCGCCTTCTCGCCCATCTCGAACGGACGCTGGCCGACCAGCGCATTGGCATAGCCGTCACGCAGCAGCTCGAGCTGCATCTTCAGCGTATCGGCGACGACCAGCGTGAACTTGCCGGAATCGATGTCCTTCTTGTTCCTGCTGGCGAAGGCCTTGAAACCTTCGGGCGCGAACATCGGCCAGCCGCCGATCGGAACGATGGCGGCGAGATCCGGCGTTGCGGTGCGCATGTCCGTCATCTGCTGGACCGCGAGCGCGGGATCGTCGTTGCAGAAGCTCGGCGAACCCGCGACCTCGGTCCATTTCGAGCCCTTCAGCGCCTCGCGCACGCCGTCGACACGCTCGGCCAGGTTCTTTGCGCCGGGACCGCCGGAGACCATCGCGTATTTGCCGCCGTCAGGCCGCAATTTCAGCAATTCCTTGCCGAGGGCCAGGCCGAACTCCTTGTTGTTGGTGCCGATATAGGCGATGCGCTTGGAGCCCGGCGCGTCGGCATCGAAGGTGATGACCGGAATGCCGGCGGCGGTCGCCGCCTCGATCGACTTGGTCATGGCCGCGACGTCCGCGACCGAGATGGCGAGACCGTCGACCTTCTGCGTGATGAAGTCCTGGATGATCTGGGCCTGGTTCGCCGGCTCATGCTCGACCGGTCCCTTGTAGATGCACTCGATGTTGCCGAGCTCCTTGGCGCGCTTCAGGCAGCCGTCGCGCGAAAAATCGAAGAACGGATTGTTCATCGCCTTCGGCACGATGACGAAGCGGTAGTTCGCAGCAAATGCCGGCGTCGCCATCATCGCGACCGCGATGCCGGCAAGAAGCAGTTTCCTCATTGTCTCCTCCACTCTTGTTGGTGCCTATCCCCTCGAAAGCCCCCGGGAAGCGGATAGGCGACGTTTTCCTTGCCTTCCCGAGATGTCGTCATTTCAGGTCATCCGCGAGCGGACGCGGTCGACCAGCACAGCCAGAATGATGATCACGCCGACCAACGTCTGCTGCCAGTACGAGGAGACCTGGGCCAGCACGAGGCCGTTGCGGATCACCTCCAGCAGCACGCAGCCAACGATGGCCCCGAGCGGACCGCCGATGCCGCCGGCGAGATTGGCACCGCCGATCACGGCCGCCGCGATCACGTTGAGCTCGTAGGACATCGCCATGTTGGCCGGCGCCGATCCGAGCCAGCCGGAGATGATGATGCCCTGCAGGCCCGCGGCGAGCGCGCAGATCACGTAGACCTCGATCTTCACCCGCACCACCGGAATGCCGGTGAGCTCGGCCGCCTTCTCGTTGCCGCCGAGCGCAAAGACGTGGCGGCCGAACGAGGTGTGGTGCAGCACCACCGCCATGGTCAGCGCCAGGATCACGAGATAGATGAACGGCGCCGGCACGCCGAGCACGTCACCGGACGTGAGCGCATAGAAATAATCGGCGTCCGGCCCTCCCGGGAAGCTGCCGCGTCCGTTGGAGACGACATAGCCGAGCCCGCGCACGATCGAGAGCATGCCGAGCGTGGTGACGAAGGGCGACAGGCCAAGCACGGCGATGCAGAAGCCGTTGACGAGGCCGGCAATCAGCGCGACGCCGAGGCCGGCGAGGATCGAGATGAGCAGGATCAGCCCCGGAACATTGGCGAGCACGGTCTTGCCGTCGGCCGCCATGTGCACCAGCGGCGATCCGGGCGCCGACAGCTCGGTCATCACCATCGATGTGATCATGGCGGAAAAGCACATCATCGATCCCACCGACAGGTCGATGCCGCCGGTGATGATCACGAAGGTGACGCCGAGCGTCGCGATGGCGATGAAGGAAAAGTTCTTCGCCACGTTCTGCATGTTGCCCTGGGTGAAGAAGTAGGGGCTGGCGAAATGCATGATCACCAGCAGCACCGCCAGCGCGAGCAGGACGTAGCCGGTCTGCGAGGCGAAGATGCCGCGCTGCCACCACCTGATCTTGCCGACATTGGTGAAGCTGATCGGGGATTCCAAGGGCATGGCCATCACGCCGCCTCCTTCGCACCGGTGATGAGGGCGGTGACCTCCTCGGGGGAGGTCTGGTGAATCGACTTGTCGGCGCGCTTCTCGCCGCGCCGCATGACGACGACGCGGTCGCATACGGCGAACACGTCGGGCATGCGGTGCGAGATCAGCATCACGGCGACGCCCTGCTCCTTGAGCCGGTGGATCAGGCCGAGCACCTGCTCGACCTGACGCACCGAGATCGCGGCGGTCGGCTCGTCCATCATCACCAGCCGCGCATTGGACAGCCGGGTGCGCGCGATCGCGACGGCCTGGCGCTGGCCGCCCGACATCTGCCTGACGAGATCGTCCGGGCGCGTCTCCGAACGCAGCTCGCCAAACAGCTCGAGCGCGCGCGACGCCATCGCCTTGTGATCGAGCAAGGCGACGGGTCCGAACCTTCGCTTCAGCTCGCGGCCGAGGAAAACGTTGGCGGCGGCCGTGAGATTATCCGCCAGCGCGAGATCCTGGTAGACGACCTCGATGCCGACGGCGCGGGCATCGACCGGCCGGTTGAAATGCACCGCGCTGCCGGCAAAGCGCATCTCGCCATGCGTGGGGCGGAAATTGCCGGCGATGATCTTCACCAGCGTCGACTTGCCGGCGCCGTTGTCGCCCATCAGGCCGACCACCTCGCCGGGCCAGACCTGCATATCGACATCGTGCAGCGCGCGGATCGCGCCGAACTCCTTGCCGATGCCGGTGAGCTCGAGCACCGGTGTCGCGTCAGTCTTCGTCATCAGCGGCGTTTCCTCAGACATAGCGGTTGACCAGGGATTCCAGATATTCCTGCCGGCCCGAGCGCGGCTGCGGATCGAAGCCGGGAGACATCGCGCGGTCGGCGAGATCGGCGAGCGAACGCTGGCCGCCGAGAATGGCGCGGCCCTCCGGGCCGGCCCAGCCCTCGTAGCGCTTTGCGAGCGGCGCGCTGAGCGCGCCGGCGTCGAGCATCTCGGCGGCGGCGAGGAAGGCGCGCGCACAGGCATCCATCGAGCCGACATGGGCATGGATGAGATCATCGGGATCGATCGACTGGCGGCGGATCTTGGCATCGAAATTGAGTCCACCCGTGGTGAAGCCGCCACGGTTCAGGATCTCGTGGAACACCAGCGCCAGCTCCGGCACGTTCATCGCGAACTGGTCGGTGTCCCAACCGAGCAGATCGTCGCCGCGGTTGATGTCGAGCGAGCCGAACACGCCGAGCGCCTCGGCCAGCGCGACCTCGTGATGGAAGGAATGGCCGGCGAGGATGGCGTGGTTCTGCTCGATGTTGAGCTTGACGTCCTTGAGCAGGTCGTAGCGTTCGAGGAAGCCGTAGCAGGTGGCGACGTCGAAATCATATTGGTGCTTGGTCGGCTCCTTCGGCTTCGGCTCGATCAGCAGCGGGCCCTTGAAGCCTATTTTGTGCTTGTGCTCGACGACGAGCGAGACGAAGCGGCCGAGCTGGTCGAGCTCGCGCTTGAGATCGGTGTTGAGCAGCGTCTCGTAGCCCTCGCGTCCGCCCCACAGCACGTAGTTCTGCCCACCGAGCCGGTGCGTCACCTCCAGTGCGGCACGGACCTGGCCGGCGGCATAGGTGAAGATGTCAGGGTCCGGATTGGTGGCCGCGCCCGCCATGTAGCGGCGGTGCGTGAACAGGTTCGCAGTGCCCCAGAGCAGGCGAACCTTGCTCGATGCCATCTTCTGCTCGAACAGATCGGCGATGGTGTTGAGGTTGGCGACGGACTCGGCGAGCGAAGCGCCCTCCGGCGCCGCATCGACGTCGTGGAAGGTGAAGAAGGGGACGTCCAGCAGGCGGAACAGCTCGAAGGCGGCATCGGCCTTGGCGCGGGCCATCGCCATCGCGTCGGTGCCGTGGTGCCAAGGCCGCAGGAAGGTCTCGCCGCCGAAGGGATCGCCACCCGGCCAGCAGAACGAATGCCAATAGCAGACCGCAAAGCGCAAGTGATCCTCGAGCCGGCGGCCATGCACCAGGCGGTCCTTGTCGTACCAGCGGAAGGCGGGCGCACCTTCGGCCTCCTTGCCGCCGAAGGCGACGGGTGCACTTGCATCGAAGAATTTGGCTGGCGCGTTCACTTAAGGCTCCTTCAATGCGGGATAAAGCGCGCGCCATCGCCGATGGGCCTCGTCATAGGCCGCAGCGACGGACGGGCGGGGTGTGAAGCTTGCGAGCCGCCGCGGGCGCGTGCAGACGTCCGCGGGGTTCTCGCCGGTCGCGGCGAGCCGGCCGAGCCGCGCAGCGCCGAGCGCGGCGCCGACCTCGCCTTCCTCGACGCGGTGGACGGGCATGCCGAGCACGTCGGCGCAGATCTGCGCCCATAGCGGCGAGCGCGAGCCGCCGCCGACGAGATCGACCTCGCTGATCGGCCCGCTGGCTGTGCCCAGCGCCGCCAGATTGTCGCGCGCGGCAAAGGCGACGCCTTCGAGCACGGCCTGCACGATCTCTGAACGCCCGGCCGCGCCGCGCAGGCCGACGAAAGCGCCGCTGGCGGCGGCATCGTTGTGCGGCGTGCGCTCGCCGTCGAGATAAGGCAGGAACTGGACCGTGCCAGGTGCATCGACGCGCTCGCCGAGCGGCGCCAGGAGCGCTGCGGCGGGTGTCTCCATCACCCCGGCGAGCCAGGCGAGTGAGGCTGCGGCCGACAGCATCACGCCCATCTGGTGCCAGAGGCCGGGCAGCGCGTGGCAGAAGGCATGCACGGCCGAAGCCGGCGCCGGAGCGAAGCGATCGGTGACGCGGAACAGGACACCCGACGTTCCCAGCGACAGGAAGGCATCGCCCGGCGCGATGGCGCCGAGCCCGATCGCGCTGGCCGCATTGTCGCCGGCGCCGCCCGCGACCACGACATTTTTCGCCATGCCCCAGCGCTGCGCGTATTCAGGCGCGAGCACCGCGCTCACCGCACTGCCCTCGACGAGGCGCGGCATGTGGTGCAGATCGAGCCCGGTGGCATGCAGCAGCAGCGCGGACCAGCGCCGCAGGCCGACGTCGAGCCACAGCGTGCCTGACGCGTCCGACATGTCCTCGACCATCTCCCCGGTGAGGCGATAGCGGACATAGGCTTTCGGCAGCAGCACCTTTGCCACGCGGTCGAAGATCTTCGGCTCGTGCCGTGCCACCCAGAGCAGCTTCGGCGCGGTGAAGCCGGGCATCGCGAGATTGCCGGCAATCGCGTGCAGCGAGGGACAGCGCCGCTCCAGCGCGGCGCATTCGGCCTGCGAGCGGCCGTCGTTCCAGAGGATGGCCGGACGCAGCGGCCGGCCGTCCTCGCCAAGCAGCGTCGCGCCGTGCATCTGACCCGACAGCCCAATGCCGCGCACCTGCGCAACCTCGCGCGGATGGCGCGCGGCGAGATCGTCGACGGCGCCGACGGCCGCATCGACCCAGGCGTCGGGATCCTGCTCGGACCACAGCGGCGCCGGGTGCGACAGCGCAAGCTCGCGCGCCGCCGTCGCGACAACCGCGCCGGCTTCGCTCACGAGCACCGCTTTCACACCGGACGTGCCGATGTCGATCCCGAGATACAAATCGTCCTCCCTTTCGCCTGCCTCGGGAGAGCGATCTTGCGTCGCTTTTCCCCGCTGGCGGTCCCGTTTCCAAGTTCACCTGCCGCTAGGGCAGATTGTCCCGCATCACGATGTCGATCCGGATCTTCTCCTGTTCACTCAAGATCGGCTCGCCGCGGGCGAGCGCGAGCAACACGCGGACGGCCGCGCGCGCTTCATGTCCGGGGTTCTGCGAGATCGCGGCATCCATCACGCCCTGCAGCAGCAAGCGGCGGGTCAGCGCGGTGACGTCGTGCCCGACGAACACCACCTGCTTGTCGCGCCCGGCCGCGCCGGATGCCTTCGCGTTCTGGGCCTTGTCGTTCAGCGCTTTGGCGACGCCCTGCGTGCCGGCGCCGACGTTGTAGAGACCGACGATGTCGCCATGCTTGCCGAGCAGCCGCGCCAGCAGCTGCTCCGAACGATCATCTTCATCGCGCCCTTCCAGCACCGGCAGCACGCTGAGATCGGGGAATTCCGTCGCCATCACCTGGTTGAAGCCGAAGATGCGCTCGGCATGGTCGCGCAGGCCCTGCGAGCCCGCGATGATCGCGACCTTGCCGGACCTCTGGCCGACCAGGCGCCCGACCAGCGCGCCGGCGGTGCGGCCCGCGGCGATGTTGTCGATGCCGACATAATGGTGGCGGCGCGAGGACGGCACATCCGAGACCAGCGTCACGACCTTGGCGCCGGCATCGACGAGGTCATTGATGGCGGCGCGGACGCTCGGATGGTCCAGCGCCACCACGGCGACGCCGTCATAGTCGCCGGACAGCGCCTCGAGCGAGGCCGCGAGCGCGGCGGGCTCGAACACGTCGGTTGCGATCATCTCGACATTGAGGCGGCGGGCCGACAGCCAGCCCCCCATCTCGCCGAGATAGGCCTCGATCTGCTGCATGAACGGGTTCGAGCCCGACGGCATCACGAAGGCGAAGCGGCGGGCCCGGCCGCGCGCGAGCTCGGCGGCCGCCACATGCGGCTGGAACGAATTGCGCGCGATGGCGTCCTTGACGCGCCGGACCGTATCCGGGCGGACCCCCGGCCGGTTGTGCAGCACGCGATCGACCGTGGCGAGGCTGACACCGGCCTCGCGGGCGATGTCCTTCAGCGTCAGCACAGTCGGGCTCAGGGTCTCGGCCATGGCTGAAGGCTAGCAGAGGTGTTTTGAGGTACGCAACTCATTTGATGAGGGGATCGGTCTTTTTGCTTCCCCTTACTGGAACGGCTCCGCGAGCGGACCGTTGTCGGGGCGTGCATAACGACATCACCCATGATTCCGGCGAGGGGCTGAGCCCGACGCTCGAGCGCAACATCCAGGCGCTGGTGGCGCGGCGGCGCCGCGAGCAGCAGGCGGCAAGCGGCCAGGACAAGGTCGCGGACGCGATCACGGCCTTCACCGGCAGCATGATCTTCGTCTACCTGCACCTCGCCCTGTTCGGGTTCTGGATCATCGCCAACCTGCATTGGATTCCGGGGCTTGCCGCCTGGGACGAGAGCTTCGTCATGCTGGCGATGATCGCCTCGGTGGAGGCGATCTTCCTTTCCACCTTCGTGCTGATCTCACAGAACCGCATGACGGCGGCGGCCGACAAGCGCGCCGATCTCGATCTCCAGATCAGCCTGCTCGCCGAGCACGAGCTGACCAAGGTGGCCCGCCTGCTCACCCAGGTCGCCGAGCGGCTCGACGTCAAGCCGGACGCGGAGCGCGACCTGCAGGAAGCGGCCCGGGACATCGCGCCCGAGCGCGTGCTCGACAAGATCGAGGAGACGCGCTCTTAAGCTATCGGCGGTCCAGCGCCGACAGCTCCAGCGTCAGGAACAGGCTGTTAGGATCCTCGACATAACCTTCGAACGGGCCGCATGCGACGAAACCGTGCGCCAGATAGAGTGCGTGTGCCGGCTTGAAATAGTCCCACGAGCCGGTCTCGAGGCTGAGCCGCGTCATGTCGCGCGCGCGGGCTTCCGCGATGATGTGGCGCAGCATCTGGCCACCATAGCCGCGCCGGCGCGCGGTCTGCAGCGTGTGCATCGACTTGACCTCGCCATGGCCAGCCGAAAGCGTCTTCAGCGCGCCGGTCGCGACCAGCGTCTCGCCGTCCCAGCCGGTCCAGAATGCGACGTCGGGTGCACGCAGGCCCGCGAGATCGAGCGCATGGGCACTGCCCGGCGCCGTCTGCGCCCGCGCAGCAGCAACGTGGTGATCGAGCAGCGCGACGACGCGCGGATCATAGGTGTCGCCGGTCCGGATCTGCATCGTGCTCGTCTCCACGCTTTGCCCTCACATCTTGCCGTAGGACGCGCCGCGCCTGACGATGATGACGTAGCGCGCGTCCTGCTTGGTTTCGTTCTCGAAGATCACCGCGCGCATCACGTCGAAATCCAGACAATCGCCCTCGCCCAGCCGCACCGCCTTGGCGTCGATATGCACGGCGATGGCGCCCTCCAGCATCAGGAGCTGCTGGGTGAAGGCGTTGCGGCCCCAGGGGCTGTAGGAGACGCGCGCGCCGGCGGGAAGGTCGACCACGATGATCTCGATGCCGCTGGCCGCATCCGGCGGCGAGGCGTGCCGCCGGCGATAGCCGCTGTCGGGGTCGCGCCAGAGCGGCTGGTCCGCCAGCCGCACCAGGCGCTCCGGCGGCTTCTCGGCGAGCGCGACGACATCGCTGAGCGTGACGTCGAGCGCCGCGCAGAGCTTGTTCAGCAGCGCCGCCGTCGCACTGCTCTGCGCCCGCTCCACCCGCCCGATCATGGCCCGGCTGACGCCGGAGCGGCCTGCAAGCTCGTTCAACGTCATGCCCGCCTGCGTCCGCAGCGTCTTCAGGCGCCGACCGATGGCGCGATCGAGTTTTTGCTGGTCCATGGGTTTCATCCGAACATCGCCCGATACGAGGACCGCATCCGCCGGGGTGAGAGAAGCTTAGCGCGCGGGGAGGCACACGCCGGGAGCGGCAGTCCAATATATTAGAAATTTTGCGCAGGCCGTACGCCCGATTAGGATGCACCCCAACCACAAAAAATCGGAGGCGACGAATGGATGGCCCGACGCAGCGGAGGATCAAAGCCAACGGCATCAGCCTCAATGTCGCCGAGCAGGGCGACGGGCCTATGGTGCTGCTCTGCCATGGCTTTCCGGAAGGCTGGTACTCCTGGCGGCATCAACTCGAGGCGCTGGCGGCGGCTGGCTACCACGCGGTCGCACCGGATATGCGCGGCTACGGAAAGAGCGACCGGCCCGAAGCGATCGATCAATACACGATCCTCCATATGGTCGGCGATCTCGTCGGCGTGCTCGACGCGTTCGAGGCAAAGGACGCCGTCATCGTTGGACATGACTGGGGCGCGACAATCGCTTGGCACACGGCGCGCCTGCGGCCCGATCGCTTCCGGGCCGCCGCGATCCTCAGCGTACCGTATCGGCCGCGCAGTCCCGTGCGGCCGACGAGCGTCATGCCGCAGACGGCGGATGCGCAGTTCTATCAGCTGTACTTCCAGCAGCCAGGTATCGCCGAAGCGGAGTTCGAGCGGGATCCTCGCGCAACGCTCGGCGCCATGCTCTTCGGCGGCTCCGGCGAAGGGGCGGCCGCGATCCGCGCCAATGCCGAGCGTCAAGGGCGGACCGTCGCGGTCGGCATGGTCTCCCGAAAGGACGGCATGCTGCCGAAGGTGCCGGTGCCGCTTCCGTCCTGGCTGAGTGCCGCCGAGCTCGACCACTACGCTGCCGAATTTGCGCGCAGCGGCTTTCGCGGGCCGCTCAATTACTACCGAAACATCGATCGCA
Organism: Bradyrhizobium sp. NBAIM14; assembly: GCF_020193895.1. Classification (NCBI taxonomy): domain Bacteria; kingdom Pseudomonadati; phylum Pseudomonadota; class Alphaproteobacteria; order Hyphomicrobiales; family Nitrobacteraceae; genus Bradyrhizobium; species Bradyrhizobium sp. NBAIM14. The sequence goes on from NZ_JADYVQ010000025.1 coordinate 65,402, forward strand.
ATTGGGAGCTGATGGCAGCATTCGAGGGCATGCAAGTGGTGGTGCCCTCGCTCTTCGTCGCCGGCGACCATGATATGGTCATCGCCTTCCCCGGTGCCGCCGAACATCTCGCCAACATGAAACAATGGGTGCCGCAGCTGCGCGAAATCAAGATGCTGCCCGGCTGCGGACATTGGACGCAGCAGGAGCGGCCGGCGGAGGTGAACGCGGCGATCGTCCAGTTTCTGAGAAGCCTGCCGAACTAAGGGCTGGAGCGGGCGAAGGGAATCGAACCCTCGTATGCAGCTTGGGAAGCTGCCGTTCTACCATTGAACTACGCCCGCGATGTGCGCTTTGCGCCCCTCTTGATTAGCCGAGACGGCGCCTGCCGCCAAGCGGTTTGGCGCGACGAGCGGGGCGGTTGTTAACGTCCTGATAAGATTCCAGGTGCGCCGGATTGTGGCGGTGTTATGATCGCTTCTCCGGGGAGAAACGTGCACTGAGTGGGGCGTGTGCATGGTGGGGCGGGCTTACGCGATATTCGATACGGCCATCGGCCGTTGCGGCATCATCTGGAGCGGCACCGGCGTGGTCGCCGTGCAATTGCCGGAGGCGCGGGAGATCGACACCCGCCGCCGGATTTTCCAGGTCCATCCCGAGGCGCGAGAGCAGCGCCCGTCCGAGAACGCCGAGCTTGCGATCGAGGGCATCACGGGCCTGCTGCAAGGTCACGATCCCGACTTCTCCGAGGTCAGCCTGGACGCCGGCGGGGTGCCCGGCTTCGACCGGCGCGTCTACGAGTACACCTGCAGCATTCCGCGCGGAGAGACACGCACCTATCACGAGGTCGCCCGAGCGCTGGGCGCCTCCGGCGCGTCCTATTCCGTGGCGCAGGCGATCGCGAAGAATCCCTTCATGCTGATCGTGCCCTGTCACCGGGTGCTGGAGGCTGGCAATTACACCGACCGGCTCTCGCCCTATGGCGGCGTGATCTCGAAGCGGCGGCTGCTGGCGCTCGAAGGCGCCCATCCCGTCGCCAGCAAGACCTTGTTCGAAGTGCTGCTGCCGGTTGCTCCGCCCCGCGCCCCTACCTAAATAGGCGGCATGCACGCCACCACGTTGCTGACGACGCCCTCGATCACGGCTTCCGAGTTTCGCTGCGATGCGGGACCGGACGACAGGCCGTTTGCGGAATGCCGCACCGGCCATTCCATCGCCTATGTGCGCTCCGGCAGCTTCGGCTGCCATTGCCGCGCCGGCTTCTTCGAGCTGGTGGCGGGCTCGATGCTGATCGGCGCCCCCGGCGAGGAATACACCTGCACGCATGAGCACGTGTCCGGCGACGTCTGCCTCGGCTTCTTCTTCAGCGAGGATTTGGTCGACGCCCTCGGCGGGCGGCGCGAGGTCTGGCAGATCGGCGCAACGCCGCCGCTGCCCGAGCTGATGGTGCTGGGCGAGCTGGCCCAGACGGCAGCAGAAGGCAACAGCGATCTCGGCCTCGACGAGATCGGCCAGATCCTGGCCGGCCGTTTTGTCGACGCCGTCTCGGGCAAAGCGCGCAAGCCGGCCACTCCCACCGCACGCGACCGCCGCCGCGCGGTGGAGGCGGCGCTGTGGATCGACGATAACTCGCATGCCGAGCTCGACCTCGAGCAAGCAGCCAAGCAGGCGGGATTGAGCCCGTTTCATTTCCTGCGGCTGTTCTCGGCCGTGCTCGGTGTCACCCCGCATCAATATCTGGTGCGCTCCCGGCTGCGCCACGCGGCACGGCTGCTCGCTGACGAGGACATCGCCGTCACCGATATCGCCTATGACGTCGGCTTCGGCGATCTCTCCAATTTCGTCCGCACCTTCCATCGCGCCGCCGGCGTGTCGCCGACCAAGTTCCGGCAGGCGTCGAAGGGGGAGCGCAAGATTCTCCAAGAGCAGCTTGCCCTCAACTGACTAGGGTCGTCTCCGGCGCGTGCCCTTCGCGGCACGCTTCTTCGCAATGGAGACGAACATGTACGACCACATCGGATTGCGCGTTGCCGACCTCGACGCCGCCACGCGCTTCTACAGCGCGGTGCTGGCGCCACTCGGCTTTGTCCTGTGCTCGAGCGGCGACGGTTATGCCGGCTTCGGGCCGAAGGGCGAGCCGGCGCTGTGGCTGCACCTGAACAAGGGCCGCAAGGCAGATGGTGCGCATATCGCGTTTCGCGCCAAGGATCACGACGCAGTCAAGGCGTTCCATAGCGAAGGGCTGAAGAGCGGCGGTCGCGACAATGGCGGCGCCGGCCCACGCAGGGATTACAGCCCGACCTACTACGCCGCGTTCCTGATCGACCCTGATGGCAACAATGTCGAGGCGGTTTGTCCGTAGAGGCGCCGCCGCGCACGAGCACTTGTAGCAACCATTAAGTTGCGGCGGTATTTTCACGCCAGGGCGTACCTCGGGCAACAACGGTGTTGGCGTAGATAAGGAGCTTCCTGGCGCAAGCGATCAGGGCGACGCTGTGCGCTTTTCCTGCGGC
>NZ_JADYVQ010000026.1:0-67663 GCF_020193895.1 Bradyrhizobium sp. NBAIM14
TCATCTTCTTTGTCGCCTTCTTCCTCGACTTCTTCGAGATTGCCTTCATTATCGTCCCCATGATCGCGCCGACCGCCCTCAAGCTCCTCACGCCTGTCGTCGGCGCGGATGCCGCCTTGATCTGGTTCGGAATCATGCTGTGCGTGAACATGCAGACCTCCTTCCTGCATCCCCCCTTCGGCTTCGCGCTGTTCTATTTGCGCGGCGTGGCGCCAAAGGAAGTCAAGAGTTCAGACATCTATTGGGGCGCGGTGCCGTGGATCGGTCTGCAGGCGATCATGGTTGCGGTCGTGATCGCATTCCCGATCACTGTCACCGGGCTGCTGGACGCTCCGACCAAGGTGGACCTGGACAAGATCAAGATCGAAATTCCGGAGATTGAGCTGCCGCCGCCGGTGCTCGACTTCGGTCAGCCCAAGAACTGAGGGGCGTCAAAGAGGCACTTCCGGTTTTGGCCCTTCAGTGACCTCGGGAGGTGTCCGCTTTTTCGCCGCTGTTGGAGGTAGAGCGGACATCGGGCGGCCAACTCCTTAATGAGTACACGGCCTAGTCGTCCCACACCCGTTCGCCGCATTCGCAGCGAAACAGCCGAAGGATACGACCGGTGCGTGGGTCGAAAATCGCATGCGATGCGGCCAAGCGGCGACCGCAGCGGGTGCATTGTTTTTCTTTGTCGGGCGGCGGTGGCTGGGTCATCGTCACCCGGTAAGCGAAAGCTGCTTTGTACGACCGACCCCTTTTTTGCTGCTTGAGAGGCAGCCGAGGATTTCAGTCATCTCCGAGCAAACTGCCTGCGCTTTGGGCCGTATCGCACTGGTTGCCGTTCGCAGTTGCCGGTGGGTTGTTTCGGTGTCGCTGTGACCCCGCAAACGTGCTCGGGTCACTCTTGCTGAGGAGCGCCTTTGATTGAGCTACCAAATCCCGAGACCGTGCAACGGCCTCCGCTTGGTAAGCCGCCAATCGTCTGCGAATTCCGATGTGGTTCGTGATTTCCGACGAGTCTGACATTAGACGCACCCTTGCCATGCAGGCGGGAGCGCAATCGGTCTCTCAGCCACCGACGCCTACGGGCAGAGCCGAAGCCGGTGATGCGGGTAAACTAACTCAAGTCGCTTTGGTTCAGAAGTGAACTTATGTCGCGTGCGGCGAATCGTGATCTCCGATGCCGGTGCCTCGGCGCCCGCATCTCGAAACACCTTTCTCCGGTCCGGTATGCGATGGCTCATTGCACCCTCCTCCGGGCGCAAACGGTCCTTGCGCCATAACTGCGCATTCGGACCGCCAACCTGGTGGTAGGTTTTCCCCCGGCGGGGTTTTGGGGGAAGTGCCGGGGGCGGAGACTCGACGCCTCGCGAATCCCTTAGCTCCAATCCGTTCACGTGGTCGCACGCGTCTCAGGCCGACTTCCGCTGCGGCTTGGCGGCCGGCTTCTTGGCTGCCGCCTCCTTCGCCGGCTTCTTGCCCTCGATCGGCATCAGCATCTCCTTCTGGCCCGCAGATGCCTTCTTCGCCTTCTTGGCGGGCTTTGCCGCCTTCTCCGGCGCAGCCTCCCTGCCGACGGATCGGCGCAGCGCCTCCATCAGATCGACGACGTTGGTCGCCGCCGGCTGGGACTTCGGCGTGATCGGCTTGCCGGCGCGCTTCTTGTTGATCAGGTCGATCAGCGCGGTCTCAAAATGGTCCTCGAACTTCTCAGGCTCGAACCGCCCCACCTTCTGGTTCACGATGTGCTTGGCGAGGTCGAGCATGTCCTTCGTGACCTTCACGTCCTGGATCTCGTCGAAATACTCCTGCTCGCCGCGTACTTCGTAAGGGTAGCGCAACAGGGTGCCGACAAGGCCCTTGTCCATCGGCTCCAGCGCGATGATGTGCTCGCGGTTGGTCAGCACCACCCGCCCGATCGCGACCTTGTCCATCTCGCGGATGGTCTCGCGGATCACTGCGAAGGCGTCGTGGCCGACCTTGCCGTCGGGGCGGATGTAATAGGGGCGGATCAGATAGCGCGGGTCGATGTCCGACCTGTCGACGAACTCGTCGATCTCGATGGTGCGCGTGGACTCCAGCGCGATCTCCTCGAGCTCCTCCTTGGTGACCTCGATGAACTGGTCCTTCTCGAGCTGGTAGCCCTTGACGATGTCCTCGTTGGGCACCTCGTCGCCGGTGTCGGCGTCGACCTTAAGGTATTTGATGCGGTGGCCCGTCTGCCGGTTGAGCTGATTGAAGCTGATCTTCTCGCTCTCCGACGTCGCCGGGTATAGCGCCACTGGACACGTGACGAGCGAGAGTCTCAGAAACCCTTTCCAGTTGGCTCGGGGCGCCATGTACGCAGAACTCCGGTTCGGGGCGGCCTGGATTCAAGACGAACGGAGCCTGCCGGTTCCGACATGCTCCGGGCCGCCAACAGGAAAATTGGCCACCTGCCCGCAGCGCCCTCGGGCACGTCCGAAAACGTCGTGAATCGCTTGTTTTTCGGGTACCTCGTGGAGCTTTTGGCCGGTACTGTGGCCCATGGACGCGCTGACCCAGCCCTTCAGAGACGAGCATACTCCGGACCCGGCGGACTTGGCCACAATGGCCGAGGCACTGAGCCGGTCACCCGACTACCGGATCCTGCGGCGCTTGGTTGCCCGACCGAGCTACGTTCCGACTGTGGGGCAAGAGGTCAGGACCGGCATTCTGCTCGATTGCGAGACCACCGGCCTCGATTGCGCCAAGGACGAGACATCGAGCTCGGGATGCTCAAGTTTGATTACGCGGCCGACGGGCGGATCCTCGGCGTCAGAGACACGTTCTGCGCTTTCAACGAACCGAGTGCGCCGATCTCCGCGGAAGTGACGGCACTAACCGGCATAACCAACGAAATGGTGGCCGGACGCAAATTCGACGATGCCGCCGTCACAGCCTTCGTCGAAAGCGGAGTTATAACGATCGCGCACAACAGCGGCTTCGACAGAAAATTCGCCGAACGCTACTGGCCCGTGTTCGAGCACAAGGCCTGGGGCTGCAGCATGAGCGAGATCGACTGGCGCAAACATGGCTTCGCGGGCTCGCAGCTCGGCTATCTCCTGAACGGAGCTGGCTACTTCCACCAGGCGCACCGGGCAGTCGACGATTGCCACGCCTTGCTGGAGGTTCTCGCTCTCGAATTGCCGTCGACTGGTTCGTCCGCACTGGCGCTCCTGCTGGAGACCGCCCGCAAGCCGACGATGCGGATCTGGGCGGAGCAGACCGCGTTCGAGCTCAAGGACTCGCTGAAGCGAAGGGGCTATCGTTGGAACGACGGAAGCGACGGGAGACCCAAGTCGTGGTTCACAGACGTCGACGAGAGCAGCCTGGACGAAGAGATCACGTTTCTACGCACCCAGATCTATATGCAGGACGTCGAGCCTACCGTGCAGAGGCTGACCGCGTTCACACGGTTCTCAAGCCGCATCTAACTGCCGTTCCGGCTGAGCGAGCTCAATCCTTAGGTGGCTTCAACGGACTGTCCACCCACTTGAGGGCGGTAGGGTCATACAGCGGGTCGTCGTCGCAGACCGGACACGCATAGCGCTCCCTGCCGGGGCCCGCGTCGTTCTCGACGAGCTTCATAGGCCCTCCGCAGACCGGACACGGCTTCCGGATCGGGTGCAGTACCGTCATGTCGAATTTCCCTGCCGCGGACAGCTTAGGCCCGCCGTAGGTGTCGGTACAAGCGCATGTTAAAAAGGTTTGGCTGCCGTCACAGCGCTCGCGCCGCTTGACTCGCCGAGTGCAGACTAAGCAAATTTGAGGAGTGACGTCGGGGGTGGGGTGCGCCATGGAGCAGGAATTCTACCGGGGTCTCGCGCATCGGGTCCGGACTATCGCCGAAAGGGCCGACCCGTTCACCAGGCGACGCCTGCTGGACCTGGCGAAGCGGTATAATGCCAAAGGCGGTCAGGCGTTGCGATCTTCCCCGCCCGAGCGCCCGCTCCCCCTACCGCGCACGACTCCTCCCACCTCGATCTTCTCCGGGTCCGGCGAGGCCTGACACGCGAACAGCGGAGCGGCCGGTTAGGATGTGAGGCGGCCTACCGCCCGAGACGCTTCTCGACCCGCTTGCGGCTGTTGCCGACCTTTTTGACGGCCTTCTTCACCGCCGATGCCGAACGGCCGGTCTTCTTCGCTTCGTAGCGGACTTCGTAGTCCTGTCCCTTGGCGACGCGTGCCCGGTCCTGTTTGCGTCCACGTGCGGTCTTCTTCTTCGCTGCCGCCATCGGCTCCTCCTCTTGCGAACTGATAGCAATGCAACGCCGCAAGGATTCGCGGGTTCCGCGTGAGTCCGCTCAGTGGCCGCGAGAACGGAGGATGGGAAACCATCCGTCGAGCAACAGGCCATCCCAGGCAATGACGCCTTCGTCCCATTTCGACGCGTACTGGCGGTACATCGACGCCCACTGGGGACTCCATTCGATGATCTGGCCGTTGAGACCATCGTGAACGCGGCACAGCATATCTGGATCGAACCTGTCCATCGCGTTCATGCCGGATGTCCCAAATCGACCTCCCTTCACCGACCGAGATCTTCGCTCTGGAGTAGTCTCATTCCATCCGAGCCTTGTCTTTGAGATCGCGGATTCGGATTTCGGCTTCTTCCTTCGAAGTCACGATCTCCGATTCGTCCGGGACGCGCGCGATCGCACTGAGCCTCTTGAGCTCGTCGAGTTGTTCGGTGGTGGGCTTTTCCATCTTCGAATCCTTGAGCGCCTGCACGACGGCTTCGTCGTCGAGCACATCCAGCAGCTTGTTTATGGTTTGCTCGCAATTTCTGGGGCCGGGCTCGACATGCCGGGCCAAGATGCCTTGTGCGTCTTCCAAGGCCTTCGCAACTCGTTCCGGATCCATGACCGGTACTCCACATACTCCGCAGGAAAACGCGGCTATGATCGGCGCGTTCCTTTGCTCAGCCCCTTGAACGAGCTGGCCCGCAGCAGACCTTCGGAGGTGATGTCGCGGTACTCGATGTCGGCATAGAACTTGGGTTCGACCCACGTAGCTTTCGGCTTCCTGATGGTCTTGGTCAGCTTCTGCTTCGGGCTTACCACGGTGTCGAGCGCCTTGCGGATCTGCGCCGACGTGGTTCGGCTCCATCCGGTCCCGACCTTTCCCATGTAGACCAGATCCTTGCCTTCCTTCTTGCCCAGATAAAGCGCGGCTACGCCGGATGGGTCCTTGATGAAGCCGACCACAGGAAACTTGCCCTTCTGAACGACCTTGATCTTCTGCCAGGCCTCCACCCGATCCGAGCGGTATGGTGCATCCACCCGCTTGGAGACGATGCCTTCGTAATTCAGCTTGCTGGCTGCCGCGAACAGTGCCCGGCCGTCCCCTTCGTGGTGCTCGCTAAAGAGGACGGGCTCCTGGACGTCGTGCTCCTCGATTAGCTCCTTGAGCAGCCTCTTCCGCTCGATCTGCGGCTCCTTGCGCAGATCTCTGCCGTCCCGCCAGAGCAGATCGAAAGCGAAGTAGACCAGTCGATCCTGATCGCCCCTGCCGAGGTCTGCTTGCAGCTCGGAGAAGTTCGTGCGCCCATCATGGATGACGACGACCTCGCCGTCGACGATGGCCTGTCCTTCGATATCGAAGGCACCCGCAATTCTTGAGAACTTGCTGATCCAATTGTAACCGTTGCGGGTGTAGGCCCGCCGGTCATCACCATCGATACGAAGCTGGATGCGGTAGCCATCGTATTTGACTTCGTGAATCCATAGAGATCCCGAAGGAGCCTTCATCTTCAGGGTCGCCAACTGGGGGGCGATGAACCCCGGCATTGTAGGGACCTCGGTCTTTTCGGCCCGAGGCGCCTTTTTACTCTTTGCCACGCTACTCAACTCACAAAAAACCCGCCGCCGGGTTGGGGCCGACGGCGGGCAGTCTACCTACCTCAATCAACGAGTCTCGCAACTTCGAAGGCGGCGAGGAGTTCCAGGGACCCACTTCGCGCATTTGCGCCAGACCGCGCCGGGCGATCCAGTCTTGGGAGAGCCCATCGAACTCCCGGCGAGAGCCGGCGTTTACTGACATCATGTCAGACGCATTCGACTACTTCCGTGCCTACGCCGTCCGGGCCCTCTGCAAAGCGAGATCGATGCCGCGCGGCAAGATGAAGCATCTTCAGCTGGTCGCCGGTCGTATCTACAATCTCCTCAAGAAAGAGGCTGCCTACGGCCCCAATGTCCAGCACCTTGAGGACTTTCGCGTAGCCCAGAAGCTCGAGGCGTCTCTCGATCGCCGGTCAAGCGACCGCCCCGGTGGTCGCCTTGCTCCGGCGGCGCCGCAAAGCTCGGACCGGGAGGCCGGTTGAATGCCTTCGCTCGACGCGCGCGGTGTGGCAAGTCTCCTGCGAGAGTACGCGCAGCGCACCGCCTTGCGAGGCGGCAATCCCTACCGGGCGAAAGCCTACTCTCGGGCCGCCGACAGCTTGGCGGCCCTAGCCGTTCCTCTGGACGTGCTCGTCGCCGAAGACCGGCTGACGGAGATCCCGGGTGTCGGCGATGCTATCGCCGACATTATCACCAAGGTTCACAAGACGGGCAGTCACCCCAGCCTCGAAAAGCTGCGGAAGGAGATTCCCGCCGGCGTGCTCGAGATGCTCGCTGTGCCCGGCCTTCGTCCGGAGAAAGTGCTGCGCCTGTACAAGGATCTCGGCATCGGATCGCTGTCGGAGTTGGAGGCCGCCGCCAAGGATGACCGCATCAAGAAGGCGAAAGGGCTCGGCGCCGCGCTGCAGACCAAGATCCTGCAGAACCTCGCGATGGCAAAAAGCGGAGAAGGCCGCCTCCACCTGCACCGCGCCGCCGCGCTGCTCGCGCATGCGAAGGACTCGATCCGCAAATCCCGGCCCGAACTCAAGCGGGTGACGATCGCCGGCGATTTCCGTCGCGGCTGCGAACTCGTCGGCGATCTCGCGATCGTTGCGGAGGCCGCCAAGCCGGACAAGATAACGACGCCATCGACGGACGGGCTGCAAATCCGCGTATCCGACCGCAAGCACTTCGGCGCCGCCCTTCTCTTCGCCACCGGCTCCGCGGGCCACATCGAGCAGCTCCAAGCCTTGGCCGCCGAGAAGGGCATGCGGTTAGGCGCCGACGGCTTGCACAAGGGCCGCACGCTGATCGCCGGCGATGAGGCTGAGATCTACCGCGCCCTCGGTCTGCTCTTCATCGACCCTGAGCTCCGGGAGGGGCGCGGCGAGATCGAGGCGGTTCTGAAAGGCAAGCTCCCGAAGCTCGTCACCGACCAGGATTTGCGCGGCATCCTTCACTGCCACACGGATGCCTCCGACGGCACCGAGACGCTGGAGACCATGGCCAAGGCCACGCGCCAGCGGGGCTTCGAGTATTTCGGCGTGGCGGACCATTCCAAGTCTGCCCACTATGCCGGCGGTCTCTCCGTTGAGGAGATCGCGCAGCAGCACCGGGAAGCCGATCGACTGAACAAGCGCTTCGGCAAGGATTTCCGGATCCTGAAAGGCATCGAGTCCGACATCCAGGCGGACGGGTCGCTTGACTATGACGATGACGTTCTGGAGCGCTTTGATTTCGTGGTCGCCAGCATCCATGGCCGGTTCAAACTGGACCGCAAGGCCCAGACGCAGCGGCTGCTGCGCGCCATTTCCGATCCTCACACGACCATCATCGGCCACATGACCGGGCGGCAACTCCAGCGGCGGCCGGGCTACGAAATCGACGTCGAAAAGGTGCTGCGGGCCTGCGCCAAGCACGACGTTGTCGTCGAGATTAACGCCCACCCCTGGCGGCTCGATCTGGACTGGCGCTGGCACCAGGCGGCGCTGGAGTTCGGCTGCATGCTGAGCATCAATCCGGACGCGCACTCGATCCCCGAGCTCGATCACATGCACTGGGGTGTCCTGATGGCCCGCAAGGGCGGTGTCCCTGCCGACCGGGTCCTGAACGCGATGACGCTTGCGGAAATCACGCGCTACCTTCGCCAGAAGCGGCGCTCGCTCGCCCGCGCCGCCTGATGCAGCAGAGGCACGATCTGGCGCTCAAGGGCAGGGTCGTGGCGGTCGCTGCCGATCGCGGCCATCACTTCAGCAAACCGGTCCTGGATGGCATCGTTCTGGTGGAGGGGCACGGCGTCGAAGGCGACGCCCACGCCGGCCCGTTCGTCCGGCACCGCTATTTGGCACGCCGCCGGCCCCGCCTGCCCAATCTCCGGCAGGTCCACCTGATCCCATCCGAACTCTTCCCGTCTCTTCTCGAAGCTGGCTTCGAAGTTGGCGCCGGCGACCTCGGCGAGAACGTCACCACCGCCGGATTGGACCTCGAACGGATGCCGCTGGGGACCCTGATCGGGCTCGGGCCGTCCGCGGTCGTCGAGCTGACGGGCCTCCGGACGCCCTGTGTCCTTATCGACCGCTTCCGAGCCGGCCTCAAGCGGCAGGTGCTCTCGTCGGCGGAAACGGGCCCTGCGTTCAAATCCGGGGTGCTGGGCGTAGTCCGGGCCGGGGGACCGGTTGTGGCCGGCGACAGCGCGCGGGTTCGCCTTCCATCCTCCTCGTTTCGGCCTTTGCCGGCCCTATAGTGAGCCCCTGCCATGGCCCGACAATCGACCTTGCCTCTTAGCCTGCAGCCCATGCTGGCCACGCTGACGGATGCGCCTTTCGACGATCCCGATTGGGTTTTTGAGGACAAATTCGATGGTTTCCGCATGGTTGCGGAAATCCGGCGTGGTCGGGTCGCGCTCTACAGCCGTAACGGAAAGATCATCAGCCACTCCTATATCGAGGTCGCGAAAGCGCTAGAGGGCGTGAAGGCGGACGCCGTGATCGATGGCGAGCTCGTCGCGATCGGCAAAGACGGCGTCTCCCATTTCCAACTGCTCCAGAACGCCCTGCGCCATGAAGCCAAGCTCTTGTACTGCGCGTTCGACCTCATGTTCGCGGACGGTGAGGATCTGCGCGCGCTGCCGCTTCTCGAGCGCAAGAAGCGGCTAAAGAGCATCCTGCCGCGCCACAAGCTGATTGCGTTCAGCAAGCACCGCAAAGGCAAGGGATCCGAGTTCTTCGCAGAAGCCGAGCGGAGACATCTCGAAGGCATCATGGCCAAGCGCGCCGACAGCCCCTACGCGTCCGGACGCCGGACCGCCGATTGGCTGAAGGTCAAGACCGCGCAGCGGCAGGAGGTCGTGATCGCCGGGTTCACGGCACCGAGGCGGACCCGGCCCTTCTTCGGCGCCCTCGTGCTGGCGGTACGCGAGGACGAGGCATGGCGGTACATCGGCCACGTCGGCACCGGCTTCAGCCACCAGGTTCTGGAAGAGCTTCACAGCAAGCTAGTGAGGCTGAAGACGGCCAAGTCGCCCTTTCCCGCCAAGGTGAAGGATGAACAGGTCACGACCTGGGTCCGGCCTTCGCTCGTCGCAGAGGTGAAGTTCGCGGAGTGGACCAGCAAGGGCGAGCTGCGCCAGCCTGTCTATCTTGGCCTTCGGTCCGACAAAAAGGCCAAGGATGTCGTTCGCGAAAAGAGTTGGTCGCGATAAGATAATAAGGGAAGGCGGAGCAAAAGACCCGGGTTCAGGAGGCTTCGCGCTCGGCTGCTGAAGGCCACGGCGGGAGGGGCGGCAACCCGAGAGCCTTGCGAACGGGTCCGAACGACCGACGGTGAGCTGCGCAGGCACCGAGCCTGGCGAGAGCTTCGTAGTGAGCAGGAACGGGGTAGCCCTTGTGATCCGCGAATCCATAGCCCGGATGACGAGAGTCGAGGGCTCGCATGACCGTGTCGCGCTCGACTTTCGCAAGGATGGAGGCAGCGGCGACGCTGGCGGACTTGGCATCGCCCCTGATGATGGCCTGCTGAGGGATGTCGACTTCCTTCAAGCGCTTCGCATCGATCAGCAAGTGCTGCGGCGTCAACGCGAGCCCCCGGACTGCTCGCTGCATGGCCTGGATGCCGGCCCAATAGATGTTGATCGCGTCGATCTCCTCGACCTCGACGAACGCCACACACCAACTCTCTGCGTTCGCCTTGATCTCCATCGCGAGTTCCTCGCGAGCCGCAGCGTCCAGTTTCTTCGAGTCGTCGATCCCGACTATCCGCGTGCCGGGCTTCAGGATCACGGCGCCGGCGGAGACTGGCCCGGCGAGAGGGCTCATTCCAGCCTCGTCCACGCCCGCCACGGCATGAAGGCCGCTCTCCCAGAGAGCGGTCTCGAAGCTCAGCATCTTGCGGAGGCGCTGCCCTTCGGACCTGTTTTCGAAACGCCGCTTGTCGATCGAAGCCAGGATGGCACGGGCTCCAGCGCGGGGGTCGGCCCGCAGAATCTGCTCGACGCTGGCCTCGAGCGGTCTTTTCTCGACGACATAGCGCTGACGCAGCACATCGAGTGAATATCGGGACATGGAAGCCTTCGCGGAGACTGATTGTGGGGGAGCGTGTCGGTGAACTTTGTGGCGATTGTCTGAAGATAATCTGCGCCGCTGAACGACGCGCTGCGCTTGTCGAAGGAACCGGTCCGGTCTCCACCTCGCATCCACCGATCTCAGAGCGGAACCAACCGGTGTCTTCATCCCTTTACGAGGAGTGGAGCCTCGATCTCAGGGTGCTTCCGAGGGACAGGCCCATGCTCCGAGAGACCGGCAACGAAGAACAGGTTCTGGACCGCACCGCCGAAGTGGCGGCCACCATCGCGGAAGAAGGGCTTCGGTATGTCAGCGACTCCGCGCCGGGCTACACGCGCAAGCGGACCGGTACGACCTTCAGCTACTACGATAAGGACGGGAAGCGCATCACCGATGCCGCCGTCATCCGACGCATCAAGTCCATCGGTATTCCGCCGGCCTACGAATCCGTCTGGATCTGCCCCTCGGCGAACGGCCACATCCAGGCGACGGGGCTCGATGCGCGGGGCCGCAAGCAGTACCGCTACCACGCGAAATGGCGCGAGCTGCGCGACCAGAACAAGTACGAACACATCGTCCAGTTCGCTGCCGCGCTGCCCGCGTTGCGCGACCGTGTTGCGGCCGACATGAAGCTGGAAGGACTGCCTCGCGAGAAGGTTCTGGCCACGATCGTCAGCCTTCTGGAGAAGACTTTGATCCGGGTCGGCAACGCCGAGTATGCCGAGAAGAACAAATCATACGGGCTCACCACGATGCGACGAAAGCACGTTGCGGTGGGCCGCGGTGTCCTTCGGTTCGACTTCACGGGCAAGTCGGGCAAACAATGGAAACTTCGCGTCGAGGACAAGCGGATTGCCGCCATCGTGAAGCGCTGCGCGGAGATCCCAGGACATGAGCTCTTCAAGTACCTGGACGACGACGGGCAGCCGCGTACGGTCGATTCCGGCGACGTCAATGCCTACATCAAGGACATCACAGGCGAGGACTTCAGCGCAAAGGATTTCCGGACTTGGGCGGGGACGGTTCTAGCGGCGTTGGCGCTGACCGAGTTCAAGAAGTACGACAGCCAGGCCGAGGCGAAGCGCAACGTCGTTGCCGCGATCGAGAACGTCTCGAAGCAGCTCGGCAACACGCCCGCAATCTGCCGCAAGTGCTACGTGCACCCGGAAGTCCTGAACGCCTACATGTCCGGTGATCTCGTCAAGATGATCGAAGCCAAGATCGCGCAGAAGTTCAAGCGCCAGCACGCCAAGCTCACTTCCGACGAGATCATGGTTCTGGCGTTTCTGCGCAAGCGTCTCGATTCTCTAGAGGGCCGCGCTTAGCCTCGCGGCGGACCAGCATCGGGATGCCTGGGTCCTCTTCGGCGCTTCCGAGTGCACTTAAATGGCGGTGCTCTCGTCGCTGGCAGCTTTTTCTTTGACTAGGAGGCGTTTCGCCCTTGCTCGCTCACGGGCCTCGCGACGACGTTCGCGCCGCTCGCGCCGCCGCTTGGCGCGGTCGGCGGGCTGCCGCAGCGGAGAAACCGGCGCTTGTTCGGCCATCGGCTGGGTGGTCTCGCTGACCGGAGTCACCTGGATTGCCTCCTGCGACGGTCGTGCTTCCATGAACTCGAGCACCTCCCGTCCCTTGGAAGTCAGCCTCCACCCGCCGCTTATGCGCTCCACCAGCCCTTGTGACCAAATGTCGAGATCCGGGACCCGCGCGGCGAGGCGTCTCGTCCGGTCCGCCCAGTCGCGTCCGCTGGTCGCCAGGATGGCCATGTCCCTCTTGAGGTCCGCCATGACGGCGAAACCGTCGCGGTAGGCCACCAGGATCTTCAGGACCGTAACCTGGAAGTTCACGTCCCGCTCCGGATCAGATCAGCGCCACATCGTTGGAGCGCGCGACAAGGCTTCCCGGCCAATTTGCCTAAGCCCCTCGCGAGAAACTTCGCCACTAGATGCTGCTTCCAAGATCTTGGATGCGACGTGAGTGCGTGCACCGATCTCGCGCTGCGAGACGCTTTCGCATACTTCATCGAGAACCGCGCGCAAAAGCGCGGTGGTTGCCGTGTCGAACATGAGATGCCCCCAATCAGGGAAAATCGCATTGTAGCCGAGTTTTCCCAGTCTGAGGATTCAGGCATGTTAACCTTCAGGAAGAATCCGTCGGATCTAGACGGGGCTCCCGGTGCCGGATGCCAGTTCTCGCCGCGTTGCAGCGAACAACAGGTGGGGCCGACTCCGATGTGCGCTTCGAGCCAGTGATAAGCGGCAGGTGCCCCATAGTGAGGGTCGTCGATTAGGGTGAAGATCCCGTAGTAACGCAGCCAGCCTCCCAGCAACATCTCTACTTCCGGTCCAAGGTGCTCCGGAGGGTCTTGAGCAGATCTTCGGACCTCCACGACTTCCCGACATTGGCTGCCTCGCGCAGGACCGGTTCGGCTTGGAGATCGGCGGCGACATAGCCGCTGGCGAGAATGAACGGCACGGCCATCGCCTTGAGTGCTTCGGCGACGGGGGTGACCCATTCCCCGGCTAGGTTCACGTCGAGGACGGCCCCGTCGGGCCGGTCATCCTTCAGCAACTCGAGAGCGGCATCTACGTCTGCGATTGGACCGATCACGCGGTATCCTGCGGCCCTCAGCTCGGTGTCGAGCTCCAATGCGATGAGGTACTCGTCTTCGACCACCAAGATTCGGGGAGCGTCATCCACAATGTGTCCCCGGGGGTCAAGACTCCACAGGCGCAGAGATGTGAGCCGTTAAACCCGTTGGCTCGTACTTCAGTTCCACAGCTCCACGTAGGCCCTGCACGGCGCTGAGATCGATCAGCCTGGAGCCGAACCCGGAGCGACTTGGCGCAGTGACGGGTGGGCCGTTTTCCTCTCGCCAGTCGATGTGCAGGAAGGATTTGCCCTGCTCGACGTGCGCCAACTCAGGTGCACGAGCCCTCCGGATTTGGAGAATGCTCCATACTTCCAAGCGTTGGTGACGAGTTCATGCAGAATGAGGCTCATCGGTACGACCTGCCGTGGGGAGAGTCGAATTGCTGGTCCGGCGACCACCCGGTATTGCTCCGGGCCGGCAACCTTCAATGACTGCTCCACCAGAACAGCAAGATCGGGTTCAGCGCGGCCAGCCAGTGCGAGGGTCTCGGCTTCAGTCACAGTTTGGAGCCGCCCCAAGAAGGCATCGCGGAACTCCTGGGCTGATCGACCTTCCACTTCGGTCTGATTGGCAAGAGAGCGAATGATCCCGAGAAGGTTCTTCATCCGATGGCGGGTTTCGGCGAGGAGAATGTCTTTCTGGGCCTCGCTGTGCCGCCTTTCGGTCACGTCCTCGAACAGGATCAAGATGCTGGTGCTGTTATTGTCGGGATGGACGAGGCGACGCGCACTGACCAGCATCGTACGGGGACCGATGGTCGGGAAATCCGCCTTCACTTCGTATCCGACAACGGCGGTAGAACGGGGGATGATCTCGCCAACCAGGCGCTTGAGCTCGGGTATGTCCCATTGACCGCTGCCCAGGCTGAATAGGCTGCGTCCCACCGTGTCGTCGCGACTGACCCTGAAGGTTTCGTAAAACCCGCGATTGGCCGTCAGAACACATCCGGCTTGGTCAAGGACCAGCAGGGGTTCCTGCAGGGTGTCGACGATCCCTTGCGCCTGGACATGTTCGCTGCGTAGTAGGCGGTAAAGGTCTTCCAGATTCATTGGTCGATCACTCGGGATGTTCCGTTTAGGCTATTACGGAGTGTCGTCGTTCACAACGAAATTGGGCCTTTGGCCGCCTGGCATCCCGTGGACGGACACCCGAGGGCGAATAATGAGCAACAGCGATTCTGGTGCAATCGTCTGCGGTTGAGCAGCTTACGCCCCTTGAGCCATTCCCAAAGTGTTCCCGGACGATAGCGAAACATATGCCTTGCGCGGGGACAAGGAGCGGCGCAGCTTCGGAGTATCACAGCCCGGACTTTGGCCGAGAACGCCCCTGGCGCTCCCGCCCGCTCGAACAAGGGAGCAACGCCATGCTGAAGCGGCGTCGTTTCAAACAGACTCGATCATTGGAAGAGCGTCTTGCCGAGGAGGCAAGGCGTTTGCGTGACGAAGCCGCACAGCTTCCGCACGGACCTGCACGCGAGCAGGTCATCCGAAAGGCCCGCCAATGTGAGACCGGCTCCCACATGAGCGAGTGGCTGAAGTCACCCGGCTTGCAGCCGCCCGAGTGAGCCCGCTCCGGCCAGCAAATCTGGTCTTGAGGCTGCGTTGATCTCCATGGGAGAGTCGTTCGGTGACGAGTTTACTGTCGTCGAGGTGACCTCGGACCCCGGGGCGGCCACGGAAATTTGGCTTGCGCGGGCCAAGCCAAGCCAAGCCGTGACGCTGGTGCTCGCGGCCGTACCCGAGGGCTGGACGGCCCAAGTTCTGCCGGCGGTCCTTTCGGAGAAACAGCAGGAGACGTTCGAGGAAGTGAACCTCGAGCCGGGCGAGGTCTGCAAGCTGTCCTCCGAATAAGTGCGCTATACCGCGATATCAGTTGCTCCGGTACGATCTATTCTGACGGGCTCAGCCGCCGGTTGGGATACCCAGTATTACTCAGGAGGACGTCAACGCGTTCGGCGCAGGAGGGGACGGCCGCAAAGCCGCTTTCCCGCGAAAATCTAATCCTTGGATCCGGCCCTAATTACCTCGAAATCGACCGAAATTGACGGCCCGACCGACCGAATGAGTGGTACACAGCGGTGGTCACAAAATTCGACCGGGTTTTTCGGGAATCCTTGTTTTTCGCCGTTTTTCGGACGATTGCCGATTAGGGGAGGAGAGTCCCACTTTCTCCGCCAGGTCCTCTCCCCTAATGGCAACTATTCGCTTTGAACGCATGACCCGGGACGGCAGTGCGCGGATGTTATTCGGCTCCGGCTCCAGCCGACGAGTGCGCTCGGTCATGGGTTTGAGTCTCGGTCAATGATGATCCACAGATCAGACCCGCTCGGTTACGCGGCGATCAGCCTCGGCAATGGCTGCATCGACATCTTTGATCCGAAACCGGATGCCTGGTGTCATATGGATCCTGATCGGGTGGCCGGTGCGCGTGTAACCTCCTCCCGGGAAGACCTCGTAGGTGTTCCCTTAGACTCCGAGCCCGTGACCAGCCTCTTGAATCTTTACCGACGTGTCCCAGCACGAATACGTGCGCGGCTTACCCATCCATTACCTCTCTTCGCGCATCGAAAATCAAAAGCCCCGTCTCGCGAGTGCATCGAGCCCGGCCGAGCGGCCTACTCCACCGGTGACCGTTCCGCCTGCGCCTTACGATCCGCGTAGCTGGTCCAGCAATTTCCGCCAGGCCCCCGAAACGCAACGCTGTTCCGCAGGTTCTCTACGGATGTCACAGCGTCGGCTAGATAGCCGGTCTCTGAATCGTGACCGACTAGCACGCATCGCGAGGCGAACGTCAGATCGTCCTTTCGCCAGGACCAAGGCGTTTCCGGGCCGGTCGCGGGCGACACAACGTGGTCGTTCCCCGGAACGCGCACGCACGAATCGACTTGGCCACCCAATACGCCCACCAGCGCGAGCCTGTTTGCTGCGATCACCACTTCATCGATGAGACCCTGCTCCGGATCGATCACGATCGCTCGCACGGTGGCCGGCCGCTTGGGAGGCAGATCTACGGTTGTCCAACGGACCATCGTGACCACCTCGGCAAGGCGAACGTGTACCGGACCGCGCTCCCCGGGTCCACTGCGCCGGCCCACGATCAGAGCAGGTCCCGGGATCGGCCGAGATCCTCCAACCGTAAACGCCTCCTCTCGCTCTTCGATTCCTGCAAACAAGACGTCGCCCTTCGGAAATTTCATGGCCGCCCGCGGCTCCGCGCCGAAATAGTGGGTCAGCCGCGCATTCTTGTTGATGTCGATTCTGGCGACCGACTTCATCTGGGGATCGATCAAGATCGCTTTGATGCTGTTGAAGACTGATCGCTCCCGCAATTCCTCACGCTCGACCATAGCTTGCTCCTTCCTTTGCCGAGCACTTTCCCCGCGAGCGGATCCGGCTTCGGGACCGCCGGGTTTGTCTGGTCGGCGGCCAACATCAGCATGGCCGGATCAAAAGTGGCGGGCAAATCGCAGTGGGAAGCTAAGCTCTCAAGATGCGTCATTCAGGAATTTGTCCCCAGGGAAAATTGCGGATGCTTCTCAAGGACGCGGCCTGCTTCCGAGCTCGCGTCACCACATCAGGGCCGATGAAGGTCCCCGTCTTCATGCAGGCATTCGCGGCGGCGGTGCACTTGGAATCCGCATCCGGATGTCTGGAACCGTCCCGTTTGCAGGCGCGGGCTTCGGAACACGCCCCGTTCCACAGCCGCCGTGGAAGCGGAAGCTTCGGCCCTAGGCGCGGGCCTCGCGGCTTGCGCCGTCGCTTCGCTTTCTTGGTCGATTCTGGCTCGGAGGTTAAAAATACATACAAATAATTGATTTATAAGAGTTATTTGACGCTGCAGCGGACCCGCCATAATGTCCTGGCCGTCGGCGACGCGAATCCGGCGCAGCACCTTTTTCAAGGAAAGGAAGTTCGGTGACCGAATATGTTGGAAGGAAGTACGTCGAGGTCGACGCGGACTTTTTCGCGCCGCCCGCCGCCGAGGTGGCGCCCCGGCTGGTCGGCTGCGTGCTGCACCACGACAACCGAGGCGCCGAGACCGCGATCCTGCTGATCGACGTCGAGGCCTACGGTGGGGGCAGCGACCGCGCCTCCCACCTTCACCCGGAGAACCGCTCCCGTCGAAACAAGGGGGCCAAGAACCTGACGCCGCACGGGACTGCCCGCATCCATGGCAGCCGCGACATGTGGGCTCTCGACATCGTATGCGGGGAGGAAGGTCAGGGCAGCACCGTGCTCGTCCGCGCAGGCCTTCCCGTCCTCGGAATCGACATCATGGCCGAGCGCCGCAGCAAGGCCGACGCCGCCGACCGCGTCGTCAAGAACCGCGCCAGCGGATACGAAAGAAAACTCTGCAATGGACCGTTCAACCTGGGCGAGGCGATGGGATTCGACCCGGTGCTCGACGGGGCGTCGCTCCTGAAGCGCCCTCTTCGCCTGCTCCGTCCCGTGGAGCCCGTGACCTGGCTGCTCAACGGACCGCGTGTGGGGGTCACCCAGGACGCCGAGCTCCCGTGGCGCTGGGGCCACCCCGATCACCAGGCATGGCTCGCCAAGAAGTTTCCGACGGATCCGAAGTGAGCGCGAGTATCGGAATCCCGGCGGACTTCGAGACGCATGCACGCACGATCATGGCGTGGGCGGTCCACCGCGAGTGGGGCGGCGACCGCGAGCGGGTCGAGCGTGAGCTCGAGACGGTGATCCGGGCCATCGCGGAGGATGAACCGGTGACGCTGCTGACGCCGCCAGACCTCGTCGGCGCCGCCAAGCAGCGTGGCTTCGGCGTCGAAGTCGAGATCGTGCCGGCCCCCGTCGACGATGTCTGGATGCGCGACATCGCACCGGTTTTCGCCAAGCGCGGCGGCGATACCGTCGCCATCGACCTCAACTTCAACGGTTGGGACGGCTCGCGCAGCGGGCGGCCAGGCGACCGACTGGCACGTACGCACGATTTCGGCGTGCCAGTGATCGGAGTACCGTTCGTCGGCGAGGGCGGCGCGTTCATCACGGACGGCGCGGGTCTTGCGGTCGCGACCCGGAGCTGTCTGCTCTCGCGCAATCCCCACCTCGACGAGGCTGCCATCGAACGATCCTTCGGTCACATCGGAATCCACACGGTCAACCGAGTTGGCTGTAACCTCGACCGCGGATCTGGTTGCCAAACTCAACGAGCTCTGGAAATCACGCGGCGAACAACCATTGCCGCAAGGCAGCTATTCCACGTATCCACGCGCGATATTGAGGGATACGAACCCGTTCGAGAACTTATGCTTGAATCCATAGGCTCGCCAAAGGCCGGACTTTTGCTGCGATAAAGCGGCAGTTGCCGGGCTAGTTCGAGGGGTACCGACATCGTATGCCGGGCTCCTGGAACGATCCAGCCTCTTGATGCGAGCTAGGACTTGGGCTGATCGAGTATTATCCAGCCCTCTTGAATACTGTCTTGAAAAACAATCTCGACAAGACCATCGCCGATGCGCAGACAATCCTGGATCGATTTCCGAGAGGTAGTTCAGGAATTCGTTTTGTCGACGAAGCACTCAGGAAATTCACTGCCGTGATGGCACTGAAGTTCGGCGAAGCCTAACGACCGAACCATTCCTTCCTAGAAGCCATCCTTTACTTTCTCGAAGAGCGCATCGCGTCCTAGTCGTCAAGATTAACTCTTCCTGACGTCGCTGGCGCGATCGCTTTCGATTGCCCATCGACCGACCTAGACTGGGGCTCAATACAACCTGAATTGTGGCAGTTTGGCTATTGAGTCAGGTTTGTGCGTTGGAGGACCTTCCTAGAGTCAAACAATCGCGTTATCTGAGTCAGAGAATTGTGTTATCAAGCTGAAATCGACCATTGATTCTGCTGCGGGATTTTCGACAACTGAGTCAAGGTTTTCCGTTAGAGGACATGCTTCCGCGGCGTCATGGCCGGGCTTGTCCCGGCCATCCACGTCTTGCCCCGCGGAACAAAGAACGTGGATGCCCGGGACAAGCCTGGACAAGCCCTGGCATGACGGCAGCACCAATCCGGCCCTGAACCTCCCCACCCGCCATCGCGACGAAACGGCATGACCCCGCAAGGCCAATTCCGGCCGGGAAATGTCGCGCCATGACCGCCTCTGCAACGACCGGCTCCGCCGCGCCCTCACGCCGTCTCGGCATCATCGGCAGCATTGTCGGCGTGCTGGCGCTGATGGTGGCCGTGCTGCCGCATTGGGTCGTGCCGATCGTGTTTCCGCCGCCGCCGGCGGACAAGGTGATCGTCGACACCGGACATCGCATCAAGGACCGCATCGTCGCCAAGGTGAAGGGCGTGGAGTTCAAGGCTCCGGACCTCGAGAAGTCGGCTGGAAGAAGCTGGCGTGATATCGCATCGGTCACGGCGATCTCGCTCGGCCTGCTCGCCATCCTGCTGTCGGTGCTCTCGCTGATCTTTCGGGAGGAACGGCTCCTTGCCGCTGTCGCCGCCGCACTCGGCACCGGCGCCATCGCCATCGAAATCTCCTTCTTCCTGATGGGCGTCCTGATCCTGATCGCGTTCCTCTATGTGGTCGGGAGTATCATCGGGTTGTTCTGAGGGCGGGTCCTGCCACAAGCGACGGACGGACGTGTGCGGGTCCCAGCCGGCACAATTGCTCCCGCGCTCAAATCTCTGTAGTTTCCGCCCGAAACAGGCCCTCCCACTCAACAGGACAGCGAGAACCCCGTGGCGCCCATCCAATACATCGTCGAGGGCGGTCACCGGCTCTCGGGCTCGATCGAGCCGTCCGGCAATAAGAATTCGGCGTTGCCGATCATCGCCGCCGCGCTGCTGACCGAGCATCCGGTCGTGCTGGAGAACGTGCCGCGGATCCGCGACACCGAGACGCTGGTCGAGCTGGTCCGCTCGGTCGGCGCGTCGGCCGAATGGTCCGCGCGCAACACGCTTCACATCCACGCCAAGAGCATCCGCGCCGCCGACCTCGACCCCGAACTGTGCGTGCGCATTCGCGCCTCGATCCTGCTCGCCGGGCCGCTGCTCGCCCGCTGCGGCGAGGTGATGCTGCCGCCGCCGGGCGGCGACGTCATCGGCCGACGGCGACTGGACACGCATGTGCTCGCGCTGGAGCAGCTCGGCGCCAAGGTCACCGCGACCGATCGGCTCGAATTCCGCGCGCCAAAGCTCGCGGGCGCGGACGTGTTCCTGGACGAGCCGAGCGTCACCGCCACCGAGAACGCGCTGGTCGCGGCGGTCGCCGCCGACGGCATCACCTATTTGCGCAACGCGGCCTCCGAGCCGCATGTGCAGGACCTCGCCAATTTCCTGGTCGCGCTCGGCGCCAGGATCGAAGGCATCGGCACCAACACCATGATCATCCATGGTCAAGCGACGCTCGGCGGGACGACGTACCGGATCCAGCCCGACCACATCGAGGTCGGCTCGCTGATCGGGCTTGCCGCCGTGACGCGCTCGCCCTTGCGCATCGCGCGCGCGGGCGTCGAGCATCTGCGCTCGATCCGCATGGGCTTCGAGCGGCTCGGCATCGTCTGCCGCATCGAGGGCGATGATCTTATCGTGCCCTCCAACCAGACATTGAAGATCCAGGACGATTTCGGCGGCCATGTGCCGAAGCTGGAGGACCAGCCTTGGCCGGCCTTCCCGGCCGACCTGATGTCGATCGCCATTGTCACCGCCACGCAATGCGAGGGCGTGATCCTGATGTTCGAGAAGATGTTCGAATCCAGGATGTTCTTCGTCGACAAGCTGATCGCGATGGGCGCGCGCATCGTGCTGTGCGATCCGCACCGCGCCATCATCGCCGGCCCCAGCCGCCTGCACGGCGCCACAATGACCTCGCCCGACATCCGCGCCGGCATGGCGATGCTGCTCGCGGCCGTCTGCGCCGAGGGCACCTCGACCATCAACAACGCCGACCAGATCGAGCGCGGCTATGAGCGCATCGAGGAGCGGCTGAACGCGCTTGGTGCGAAGATCAAGCGCGTGCCGGAGCGGGGCTAACCTGTTCTATTTTGGCGGATTCGCGTCGAAGGCCTGTTTGCAGGCCGCGGACAAGCTCGCGTAATTGTCGCCGAGGCATTTGCGGATGCGGCCGCTCCCGGGCATGGTGCCGGCGCAGAACCGTGAATAGTCTGCCTTGCAGGCCTGCTTTGCCTCACTCCGCGCATCACCTGCGGAGGCTTGCGAAAGAAACAACACGAGAAGTGCGATCAGACTCGCGGCCGCAAGACCCGCACGCACGTAGACGGCCGTCCGATGCGAGAACCTCACCACTGGTCCGCTTGCCGTCCTGTCAAATCGTTGCACCATATCATCTCCACCAATTCGCAGACATCGATGTAGGTGATACGTCTGGACGGGCCGAATCCCTCGTTCACTTTGCGCGACTCAGCGAAAATAGCCGCCGACGAGCTGTCGGCGTCCTTTCGCTGAAATTCGTTCCAGCATCTCGACGAAGGTCGAGACGACGAGGTCGCCAATCTTCACGCGCTTGTCGCGGGCATCCTTCACGGCTGCTTCCAGCTCGGCCTTGTCGAGATTCGTCTGCGCCGCCGTTTTCATCGCCTTCATCAGCGCGAGCCGGTACTCGGCCTGGAGCGGGGCCAGCTCCGCCTCCTTGCCGCGATAGATGCTCCACAGGATCTCCGCGTCTTCCGCCGGAAGTCTTTCGGCGACACGCTCGATCATGCGTAGCGGCACGGCTGCGCCCGGTCGAAAGCCGCCGGGTAGCAGCCATTGCGCCGAGACATAGGTAAACAGGGCGACGTTGACGCACAGCGACAGCAGCATGAGCGCCCGCCAGGGAGTGGACCATTCTCGCCGGAACTTCATTGCACCGATCCATAGCCGATTGCGTAGATGTCGAAGACGCCGCTCATGACGGACAGGGGGTCCGACGGCGCGTGGGCATAGGGCAGCGCCCCCGCCAGCCACACACCCACCATCACAGAGCAGGCGAGACTTGCGGCGGGAACGAGCGCCGGCCAGCGCAACAGGCGACGATGCCATGCCGGCCTATGCTGCTGCGGGATGGCGGCGAGCCTTTGCAGGACCAGAAAGCTCGAACGATCCATCCTCGCCGTCTCGATCTCCGGGGCGACGGCAAGGAGCCGGTCGAGGCGCGACTGCTGGTCCAGGACCGCAGCGCCTTCCGCGGTCGCCGCAATCCGCCGCGCGGCCTCGCGCGTCGGTGCGGGCCAGCGCTCGACGTCACCTCCCCATGTCTCGGCCAATTGTCTGAACTGTTCGGGCGTCATACGTGGCTCCCCGTCTGCTGTATTTTCTGAACATTTGCCTTGAGCGCCGTGCGGGCGCGGCCCAGCAGCGATTCGAACGCCTTGGCGCTGACGTCCATCGCCTTGGCGGCCTCCTCGCCGCTCAATCCCTCCATGTGGAAGAGCGCGATCGCGCCGCGCTGCCGGTCCGACAGGCCGGCCATCGCGCGATTGAGAAGACTGAGCTCCTCATCCGCGATCAGCCGCTCGACGGCGTGCGGTCCCATGTCGGGTACGTCGCCGGCGTCTTCGAGCGGCAGGAACGTTCGCCGCCGCGTGCGATCGAAGGTCAGGTTGAGGACGATGCGGTAGAGCCAGGTCGTAAACTTCGCAACCTGCGGATCGAACGAGGCTGCGTGCGTCCAGACCCGCATGAACGCCTCCTGGCCGATGTCGTCGGCCTCGGCCGGGTCGCGCACGATCCGCTCCGCGACCCGCAGCGCCCGAGGCATATGGCGCCGCATGAGGACGCGAAACGCATGCTGCCGCTGCGCCGAAACCTCCGCCATCAAGGCCTCGTCCGATGGCTCTTCCATCACATCGATCTGTTGCTCTGGCCTGCGGACATCGTAGCCGAGAATTGCGAACCGATCCTACCAGACGATAGCCGCCTCCAACCGAGCATCAAAAGCGCCAATAGACTCCGGCTCGCACCGTGTGCGTGTCGAGCCGGGACTCGCGCGCGCCGAAGGTCGTCGCGCCGACCGTCTGGGCGGCCAGCGTCTTCGAGCCGTAATTGTCATAGAGATATTCGAGCCGGACCGAGGCCTGCGGTGCGAAGCGGAATTCCCCGCCCGCTCCGATCGACCAGCCGATCCGTGTATCGCTCCAGCTCGCAACGGCCCCGATCCCATTGTCGAACGCCTTGCTCTCGACGCCCGCGACGGCAAGGCCACCGGCGGCGAACAGCAGCGTGCGGTCGAAAGCATAGCCGATCCGTCCACGGAGATGGCTGTTCCAATTGACCGCGGATTGAAGCTGCGTGACCGCGGGGGTAGGCGCAAAGCCGGTATCGATCGTCGTGCGCGCATCGACGAAGTTCACGTCGCCCTCGAGCCCGGCGACGATCCGGCCCCATTGCGCCGAGAAGCCCGCCGTTGCACCGACGATCGCGCCCTTCGGATCGACAAAGTGGAATTCACCCGTCGCGGGCAGCGAGATCTCGGAGCGGCCCGAGACATAGCCGGCCTGAACGCCGAGATAGG
This sequence comes from Bradyrhizobium sp. NBAIM14, assembly GCF_020193895.1. NCBI lineage: Bacteria > Pseudomonadati > Pseudomonadota > Alphaproteobacteria > Hyphomicrobiales > Nitrobacteraceae > Bradyrhizobium > Bradyrhizobium sp. NBAIM14. Next base: position 23,508 of record NZ_JADYVQ010000026.1, read on the forward strand.
GCCCCGCCCAGCTCAGCAGGGCTGCCGACGCCGCCTGCGGGGGCGGCGCTGCGGGCAGCCTCAGGTCGGCCGCTGCAGCGGCGCCGGCACCCAGGATGGCAGAACCGATGAACAGTGCGGCGAACGTCAGTCTAAATCTCGTTATCATACTCAATTCCCAATGTGAGACCGGCCCAGATTCGCCGCACATGACGAATACGGTGCAACCCGACCTTTCCTTCGCCTGAGCCCCCGCCTTTTTTCAGCGGCACCCGCCCTCACATTTCTTTGCCGTTACTTCGCCGATCGAGGCTGCTATGTCCCCGGCATGACCGAGCTTTTGGATACCAAACGGCGGTACCGGGCACGCCTGGACGCACGGCAGAACCATCTTGCCGAAGAATTCATCGAGACGCTGCGCCTCGCCGTGCCGCTGATGCTGACCCAGCTTGGGCAGATCGCAATGATCACGACCGATCTTGCGATGATCGGGCGGCTCGGCGAGGAGGCGGTGGCCGCGGCGGCGCTGGCACATACGGTCTATTTCGTCAGCTTCACCTTCGGGCTCGGATTGACCTCCGCAGTGTCGCCGCTGGCGGCGCAGGCGTACGGCGCCGGCGACGTCAGGCGCATTCGGCGCTCCTTGCGCGTCGGTCTGTGGGCCGCGCTGCTGATCTCACTGCCGATGATGGCCTCGCCGCTCTATGGCGAGCAGATTTTGCTCACGCTCGGTCAAATGCCGCACTCGGCCGCGCTGGCACAGCACTATCTGAATGGCCTGGCCTGGGGCATCGCACCGGCGCTCGGATTCATCGCGCTGCGCAGCATGATGAGCGCAGTGAACCGGCCGCAGGCGCCGCTATGGATCACGCTGGCGGCGATCCCGGTCAATGCCGCGCTGGTCTATGCCCTGATCCACGGGCTGTTCGGCCTGCCCGAGCTCGGCCTGTTCGGCGCGGGGCTTGCGACCACGCTGGTCAATCTCGGCACCTTCCTCGCCGCGCTCGCGATCGCCGGGCTACGCAAGCCGTTCGCGGACTATCATCCGCTCGCCCGCCTCTGGCGGATCGACTGGCCCTTGATGCGCCAGCTGATCTCGATCGGCGCGCCGATCTCGTTCTCCCTGCTGCTGGAATATGGCCTGTTCTCCTCGGCCGCCCTGCTGATGGGCTTGATCTCGACCACCGCGATTGCCGCGCACCAGATCGCGCTCCAGGTCACCGCCGTGCTGTTCATGGTGCCGCTCGGCATCGGCATGGCGGCGACCGTGCGGGTCGGTCATGCCTTCGGCCGCAATGATCCGGCGGCGGTGAAGCGCGCAGGGCTCGTCGCAGCCGTGCTCGGCCTCGCGCTGGTCTCCGCGCTGACGATCGCCATCGTGATCGGTCGCTATCAGCTCGGCCGGCTGTTCTTCGGCGCCGGCAGCGAAAGTGCGGTCACCGTCGAGCTGACGGCAACGCTGCTGCTGGTCGGGGCCAGCTTCTTCATCGCCGACGGCCTGCAGACCATCATGGGCGGCGCGCTGCGCGGCATCAACGACACCAAGATGACCCTGCTGTTCGCCGCGATCGGCTATTGGGGCGTCTCTTTTCCCATCGGCTGGTTGCTGGCGTTCCACACAGGGCTGGGCGCGATCGGCGTCTGGATCGGATTCTCGATCGGCACGTTCGTCTATGCCGGGCTCCTGATCTTGCGCTTCCGGATGCTGACGCGCAAAATGGCGGGATGATCGGGACGGTCCGCGAAGTCGCGCCTGAAGTCGATGCCGATGCGCTGCTCGCCGGCGCGCAGTTCATCGACGCGTTTTGCGTGGACATCGGCGCCGCGGCGGTGAATGCCCGCGAAGCCTGCACCAGGATGGTGCTGCACGGGCCGCGCTGGATCGACGCACTGCTGCGCCTGCGCAACATTCTGGTGAGGCCGTTCGGGCTGAAGACATCGGGCGAAGGCGCGCCGGCGCCGTACGGCCTGATCGGCCTGTTTCCGGTGCTGAGCGAGACGCCGGAGCAGCTGGTCGCGGGCTTCGATGATTCGCACCTCGATTTCCGCATCGTAGTCGACGTTTCAGGCAATGCCGCGCGCCGCCATGTGACCTCGACCACGCTGGTGCGCACGCACAACCTGCTCGGCCGGACCTATCTTGCGCTGATCATGCCCTTCCACAAGCTCGTGGTCCGCAACATGATGGGACGCATCGTGGAGACGGCCTGATGAACTGTGCGGGCCGACATTGAACGAACACGCCCTGTTCAGCCCACCGGCCCTGCAGTCCAATTGTCGCCAGCGAGCGGACTGACTTTCACGTCAGGAATGACACCGAGGTCCATGCTCGGATCGAAATGGCGCATCGTTCGCTCATTGAGGTCGATGATGCGGCCAGGTCTTAGTGGTCCCACGTCGTTTATCTTGACGATGACCTTCTTGCCCACGGCCTCGACGAGAGCATATTTCGGCCTCGCGCCGAATCCGACCCCACCGAATTTCCGGCGCAGGCTCGTCTTGATGGCAGCCGTCCAGGCGGAGGGATCATAACGTTCGCCGGAAGCCGTCTGCGGACCGCCCTCCTCCTTGCCGGGCTTGAACGGATTATAGGTGGACGCCGCGCCAATAATCGCATCGCCCGAGGCGGCATCGACGACGGCACTTGAGTGATCCCCACGCGTTTCACTTCGAGCAACGGCAACAGAGAAGGCAAGCATAACCAGGGCGCCGCAAACTGCGGCGCTCGAGCGGAAGAGCATCATGAGTCCTGTGATTTTTTAGATTGTCCGGTTCCAGAACCGCACACGTGGTCAAGCGAACGCAGCAGCGCTCATGAACTTGCCGATCGTTTTGCGGATTCGAGCCAACCCCTGGCTACGGAACCGTTGTGAGAACCGGAGTGGTCTCACGTCGTGTTTAGCTTCTCGCCGATTAAAACAGAAAATGCGTCAGCAACATGACCCGATGGAACCTCGTGCGTGGAGCGACTCAGAGCCGCAGACCGCCGATCACCGCCGCGCTTCGCACACGCGCATTACTGTCGAAAGCCGACGTTGACGACGACGCGCCCGAACTCACTCCGCAACGCGTGCGGTTTTATCTGTCGAGGCCTCCGACCATTCGCCGACGACGCGGTCGAGGTCGCCGAGATTCTGGTGCATCTGCTCCAGGGAGAAGCCGAGCGCGAAGAAGCGCTCGGCTGTGTCGCTCGCGTGGCCGCGGATCATGCCATCCTGACGGACGGACGCGACCGCCTCGGCATAGTGCTGGAGCGCGACATGGACGGGATGGATCGGCGGCGCGCCGGCGCCCTCGCGCAAGGCGCCAGCGGCCGAGCGGAGGAAGCGGGCGATCGCGGTCGACACTTCCGACAGGGGCGCTGCCAGCCGCAATTGCACTTCCACCGGCAGCGGCACCACCGTGGCGCGGCCGATCATCACGACGTCATGGCGCAGCCGCAGGATCGTTCGCAGCAATGGGCCGGTGTCCGGACCGCTCGACAAGCGCGCCGCGCGCTCACGCTCGGCTTCGGAGCCGATCGCATTCAGATTGACCATCGCGGTGCCGATTCCGTCCTGGATCCGGTGCAGCGCGTCGTTGTCGCGGCCGCGCGTGAGGCCTGCCAGCAGCTCGGCGAGGGCATCGGCGATCAATTCGAGCAGAACCGCCGCGCTGGCGCGGATCTGCCGCACCGCGCGCGAGGGCAGCACCAGGAAGGAGACCAGCAATCCCGTGACGGCACCGACGCCGACCTCGCTGACCCGATCGATCGCCGAGGTCAGGGGATCGGCATGATGCAGGGTCGGAACCAGGAGCACGATCACGGCGGTGACCGTGGCGGCGCTGAGGCTCGGATTGATCGCGGCGATGAAGGCGAGCGGAGCGACGGAGAGGACCAGCAGGCCGAGCAGGCCCGCCTCGCTGGAATAGGGAATCAGGATGGCGATGGCGCCGCCATAGAGGGCTCCGCCGATGGTGCCGAGCATGTAGTCGCGCGTCGCCTTCAGCGAGCGGCCGACGCTCATCTGGGTCACGATCAGCGAGGTCAGCACCGCCCAGAGCGGCAGCAGCAGATGCAGCGCGGTCGCGATCGCATAGGCCGCTGTCGCGGCGACCGTGACCCGGATCGCCAGCCCCAATTGCGTCCGCCGCGCTCGAATCCGGTCGAACAGCTGCCTTGCGCGCGTCATGCGGAATATCCCGATCCTTTTCGCCTAAGCAAAAGCATGGCTGATCCCCGCCGACGCAAGGCCGCTTGAAAGGCCAAATCAGCCCGCCTAACTTGCGCGCCAAATCGAGGAAACACGATGGCTCACGAAACCGCAACGCTCGCCGCCTATGTCTTCAATCTCAAGTACCAGGATATTCCGGCGGAGGTGCTGGAGCGCGCCAAGGTACTGACGCTGGACTTCCTCGGCAGCGCCATCAGGGCGCGACGCGAGGCGGAATCGACCCCGTCGATGCTGAAGATGCTGGAGGCGCTGGCGCTCGACACCAAGGGCGAGTCCACCGTGTTCGGTGATGCCAAGACCTGGACGCCGGCGGTCGCGGCGCTGCTCAACGGCGCGCTCGGCCACTCCCTCGATTTCGACGACACCCATGCCGATTCCTCGCTGCATCCGAGCGCACCGGTGGTGCCGGCCGCCTTCGCTGTCGGCGAGATGGTCGGCGCCTCCGGGCGCGACGTGCTCACGGCGATCGTTGCTGGCTACGAGGTCTGCTGCCGCCTCGGCAATGCGCTCGATCCGACCTCGCATTACGCGCGCGGCTTCCACCCGACGGCGACGGCCGGCACCTATGGCGCGGCCGCGGCGGCGGGCAAGCTGTTCGGCCTGAGCGAGAAGCAGCTGATTGCCGCGTTTGGCGTCTCCGGCAGCCAGGCCGCGGGCTCGCTGCAATTTCTGGTCAACGGCGCCTGGAACAAGCGCTACCAGGTCGGCGCCGCCGCGATGAACGGCGTGATCGCCGCGACGCTGGCGCGCAACGATTTCATCGGCGCGACCGAGTCGGTCGAAGGCAAGCACGGCCTGCTCGCCGGCTACACCGACGATGCGCATCCGGGCAAGGCGGTGGCCGAGCTCGGCAAGACCTATGAAACGATGAAGATCGGCGTGAAGCCCTATCCGAGCTGCCGCTACACCCATGCCGCGATCGACGCGCTGATCGCGATGCGGCGCGAGCACAATCTGACGCCGGAGCAGGTCAAGCGCGTCGAGATCGGTCTGCACCGCAACGGCATCACGCTGACCGGCGACGCCGCGACCAAGCGGCACCCGCGCTCGATCGTCGGCGGCCAGTTCTCGATGTTCTTCACCGGCGCGCTCGCACTCGACCAGGGTTCATTCGGCTGGGACGATTACAGCCGGCTCGGCGACGCCACCATCGACGCGCTCGCCGACAAGTTCGACGTGGTGCAGGACGACCGGCTCGAGATCGGCCGCACTCATCCCTTCGGCGCGCGCGTGAGCATCACCACGGACGACGGCGTGCACGAGCGGCTCTACGCCGATCCGTCCGGAGAGCCGACCTCGTTCCCGGATACACAGGCGATGCAGCAGAAATTTTTGACATTGGCCCGCCCCGTGCTGAACGCGCGCGCGGAAAAGTTCGCGGATGCGATCATGACGCTGGAGCGGTTCGACCGCGTGGCGCAGGCGACGGAATTGGGGAGGTAAGTTCACCGCGGCGCTCCGCTTCCCCCCCTGGAGGGTAAGAAGACCTCAATCCCCTCCCGCCAGCCTCCCCTTCTCGCGCGTTGCCGCCACCACATCGCACACGAGGTCGAACACACCATCGACGTGCGGCGGTGCGTTCGGCGAGCGCCCCATGCGCACGATCACCAGCTGCTCCGACGGGATCACGATGGTGTACTGCCCGATCGTGCCCTTGGCGAAGAAGGCATCGCGCGGCCAGCCGTGCTCCATGCGAAGATTTGCGCCGAAGCTGTCGCCCTGGTTGGTCCAGAAGCCGGCGCCGATGCCGACCCACGCATTTGGCGTGGCCGTCGCCGAATAGGTGACCCACCCTTCCGGCAGGATGCGTTTGCCACCGGCGACGCCGTCATTGAGATAGAGCTGGCCGAAGCGCGCCCAGTCGCGGGCGGAGGCGAGCATCTCGCTCGACCCCTCGATCGTGCCGGCCCCGTCGAGCTGAAGCACCACATTGCGCATGCCGAGCGGGGCGAACAATTCGCGGTGCGCAAAGCGCAGCGCGTCTTGCGGTGTGCCGCCGGCCGCATCGCGGATCAGATGCGAGAGAATGAGCGTGTTGCCGTCGTGATAATTCCATGCGGTGCCGGGCGCGGTTGCGAGCGGCATGCTCTCGGCATAGGCGGCCATATCCTTTTCGGCGAATTTCATCCGGTTGACCGGCTCGAAGGCGGAGCCGAGCGAGGCCTGCAACGAGCTGCCGAGCGCAAGGCCCGCGGTGTGGCGCAGCAGCTGATCGACATTGATGGCATGGCGCGGATCGTCGGGATCTTTCCAGGCGGCGACCGGTGCGGGGCCGTCGAGCTTCAGCTTGCCCTGGCGCACCAGCACGCCGATCAGCGCCGAGACCACCGACTTGCTCATGGAGAAGCCGAGCAGCGGCGTCTCGGGGCCGATGCCGTCGGCGTAGCGTTCGGCGACGACGCGGCCGGCCTTCATCACGATGATGGCGCGGGTGCGGCGGTAAGGCGGCTGAGCGGGCTCGGCGAAGGCGCGGTCGAGCGCGGCGCCGAGCTCGGGGCTCTGCGGCGGCACGATCGCGGGGCCGGCGATCGCGGGAAGGAACGCGGGCCGCTTGTCGTCAGGCAGCGGCTCGACGGAGGCAATGCCGGCGCCGTGCTCAAGCGTGCAGCCGAGGCCCTCGCGATAGATGGCGTGGCTGCGGCCGAGGCCGAACAGCGTCACCGTGACATCCTTGCGGACGCGGTCGATTCTGTACTCCATCGCCCAGCTGATCAGGCCCGCTCCGGGCATGGCGTCGGTGGTCTCGGCGAAGTTGCGCCCGGGATCGAGGCCGGACACGAACGTCTCGGCGCACAGGATGTCGGCGACGAAGCCGGTCGCGACCTTCGGCACGTCGTGGGCTCGAGCCGCGCCGAGCGCGAGGCCGGCTGCGGCGATGGCGGAGGCGAAAAGGACGATCTTGCGGCGGCGGGTCACGGGCGTTCTCCGGCTGAGGCGTATGCCGGGGAGGAAGCGGGATGCGGGCGGGGGATGCTCGCCGGATTTGGAAAAGGGGTTGGTTGAAATCGGGGCGGGCTGGCCGATTTTGGAATTGTGAAGCCATTCCAAATTCTTAGAGGTACCGTGCCGTCACAGCGGTGGTGCGCTCCCTCTCCCCGTTCTTACGGGGCCGCGACGAGCTTCGCTCGCGCTGAGAGGGTTGGGGTGAGGGGCCTCTCCGCACGCGAGACTGCCGACGGACCTACCCCCTCACCCGGATCGCAAGAGCGATCCGACCTCTCCCCGCAAGCGGGGAGAGGTAAAGAAAGATCAAGCCGCACTCGTCTTCAACCGCCGGTACTCGGTCGGCGTTACGCCTGTCACCGCCTTGAAGGCGCGGTTGAATGGTCCCAGGGACTGGAAGCCGGCGTCCATGGCAATGGTGATGACGGGGACCTCGGCCTGGGAGGGATCGGCGAGCGCGGCCTTGGCTTCCTCGATGCGGTGGTTGTTCAGGAACACATTGAAATTGCGATAGCCGAGCCGCTGGTTGATCAGGCGGCGCAGCCTGTATTCGGGAATCCTGAGCCGGCCCGCCAGCACACCGATGGTAATGTTCTCCTGGCGATAGATCCGCTCGTCCGCCATCAGGCGCATCAGGGCATCGATGAGTTTCTGGTCGGAGTCCTCGGCCAAAGGCTGGATCGGCGCGATCGCGGGTGCGGGCTCTGGCGCAATCGGAAACAGATCGGCGCCATCGACTCGCAACATTGCGTAGGCGATCGCGGCAACGATGCAGGCGAGCACGCCTGTATTGATGGTATCGGCGACATCGCTCGCGCTGAAGGCAACGAGGATCTGGAGCAGCGCATTCAACCCGCCATAGAGTGCGGCGGCGCAGACGATGACGACGCGCAGGCGGCGGCGACGCTCGACCAGATCGGCGGACCACGATCCGATCGTCTGCACCACCGCGAGCGCGATGAAGCCGAGCACGATCAGGTTCACTGCCGTCACGGAGAACCGCGCGTTGCCGCCCGGCGCGATCCAGAGACATCCGACGAAGCTGAAGGCGGTCACCGCGGCCCAGATCAAACCATGCCACCAGCGGAGCCGAAACTCGTCGTCGAACAGCGCGCGCGTGAACAGCCAGAACACGACGATGTTGCCGGTCGACAGTGCAATCAGCGGCGCGTGCCAGATTGGAACGAGCGACGACACGCCGATGGAATAGCTCGCGGCATGCGCCGCCGAGCCTAGCGCGAAGGCCGCGCCGAGGCGGGCCGCGAGCACATTGCGGAAATCGGAGAGCAATGACGCCGCCAGCACCAATAGCAGCGCGACGCTGGCAGCGCGGAAGGCAAGTTCGGTTGCGGCAAGGGTCATCGGCTGGGGCGAACGGTCGCGGTTGAAGGCAGCCGAACATCGTTCGTCAGGCTCGCTTTTTCAAGGTCCATCCGCATGCAAGGGCTAGGGGCGGCATCCACAGCTGTCATCGCCCGGCTTGACCGGGCGATCCAGTACTCCGAGACGGCAGCGGTTGAATCGATGGGCTGCGGCGTACTGGATGCTCCGGTCAAGCCGGGGCATGACAGCGGAGTTTGATGAGCGGGCTTTGTCGCGACGCTGATGTGAAAGTCTGCTAGCGTCGCGCCCAACAAAGCCAAAAGGAGTTCCCCCATGAGCTGGCAGCCCTCGAACGATCCCGTGCTCGGCGATCCCATGTCCTGCGATGCGCTCGATCTCGTCATCGTGCCGCGCACGCGCGATCTCGGTGACGGGTTCGCGGTGCGCCGGGCGTTGCCGCATGGCAAGCGGCAGATGGTCGGACCTTTCATCTTCTTCGATCATTTCGGCCCGGTGCAGTTCGTCTCCGGCAAGGGCATGGACGTGCGGCCGCATCCGCATATCGGGCTCGCCACCGTCACCTATCTGTTCGACGGCGCCATCATGCATCGCGACAGCGAGGGCAACGTCCAGGAGATCGCTCCCGGCGCAATGAACCTGATGACGGCCGGCCGCGGCATCGCGCATTCCGAGCGCACGCCGGATGCGCAGCGCGCCGCGGGCCAGAAGATGCTCGGCCTGCAAAGCTGGATCGCGCTGCCGGCGGGCTCCGAAGAGATCGCGCCGTCGTTCCAGCATTATGCGGCAGGCGATTTGCCGATGATTTCCGAGCGCGACTTCACCGCGCGGGTGATCGCGGGCTCCGCCTTCGGCATCGCCTCGCCGGTGTCGATGGTCTCGCCCTGGTTCTACACCGAGGTCACGGCGCTCGCGGGCGCGAGCGTGCCGCTCGACCCCGATCATGAGGAGCGTGCGATCTATGTCGTCGACGGCGAAATCGAGATCGCCAACGAGCGCTACGAGGGGCCGCGCCTGCTGATCTTCCGGCCCGGCGACCGCATCACCGTGAAGGCGCTGAAGGCGACGCGAATGATGTTTCTCGGCGGCGATGCGCTGGAAGGCCCGCGCCACATCTGGTGGAATTTCGTCTCCTCCAGCAAGGAGCGGATCGAGCAGGCCAAGCAGGACTGGAAAACCGGGCGCTTCGCCGCAGTTCCGCAGGAACACGAGTTCATTCCGCTGCCGGAATAGGCTAATCCGGTGTCCGGCCGCGCGATCAGACGCGGCCGGATGTCCTGTGCGAAGGCTTTGCCGATGACCACCATGCTCTCCAGCGACCTGCCTCTATCCAAGATCGGACGCGGCAAGGTGCGCGATATCTACGCCGTCGACGACGACCGCCTGCTGCTCGTCACCACCGACCGCATCAGCGCCTTCGATGTGGTGATGGGCGAGACCATCCCGATGAAGGGCGCGGTGCTGACCCAGATCAGCGCGTGGTGGTTCAATGAGCTCGAAGGCGTGGTGCCGCATCACATGATCAGCGCCGACACCGACGAGATCATTGCGGCCGTGCCGGCGTTGCAGCCGCACCGCGCCGAGATCCTCGGCCGCGCCATGCTGTGCAAGCGCACCGCCGTGTTTCCGATTGAATGCGTGATCCGCGGCTATCTTTCGGGCTCCGCCTGGAAGGAATATGCCGCGAGCGGCACACTGGCCGGCGAGAAGCTGAAGCCGGGCCTCATCGAGAGCGAGAAGCTGGAGCCCGCGATCTTCAGCCCGGCGACCAAGGCCGAGAGCGGCCATGACGAGAACATCACCATCGCGAAGATGCGCGCGGTGGTCGGCGACGAGGTGGCCTACACGCTGGAGAGCATGACGCGCGCGATCTACACGCTCGGCGAGGAGCTCGCCCGCGAGCAGGGTATCATCATCGCCGACACCAAGTTCGAGTTCGGCCGCGACAAGGACGGCCGCATCATCCTGATCGACGAGGTGATGACGCCGGATTCGTCGCGGTTCTGGGCGGTCGACGCCTACAGACCGGGCCAGCCGCAGGCGAGCTTCGACAAGCAGCCGCTGCGCGACTATCTCGACGTCGAGCGCCGCGCCGGCCGCTGGAACGGCGATGCCCCGCCGCCGCCGCTGCCGGCCAGCGTGGTGGACGCGACCAGCAAGCGGTACCTGGAAGCGTATCGGCGTGTGACGGGGACAGAGCTGAAGATTTAGGCGCGACTGTCGCGTCTCGCTCCGTCATTGCGAGCGCAGCGAAGCAATCCAGAGTGTTTCCGCGGAGGGATTCTGGATTGCTTCGCTGCGCTCGCAATGACGTGGAGAGGCCGGTCGGCCTCTCCAACATCTCCGCCTGGCTCGCATTCGCGCTGACACGAGCGAGCCGCTCACACCCCCGCCATCATCACGTATTTGATCTCGACATATTCTTCCATGCCGTGACGGGAGCCTTCGCGACCCAGGCCGCTTTCCTTGACGCCGCCGAAGGGCGCGACCTCGGTGGTGATGAGGCCGGTGTTGACGCCAACCATGCCCGACTCCAGCGCTTCGGCGACGCGCCAGACGCGGCCGAGATCGCGGGAGTAGAAGTACGACGCAAGGCCGAACGGCGAGGCATTGCACATCGCGATGACGTCGGCCTCGTCCTTGAAGCGGATCACGGGCGCGAGCGGGCCGAAGGTCTCCTCCTGCGACACCAGCGAGTCCGGCTTGACGTCGGCCAGCACCGTCGGCTCGAAGAAGGAGCGACCGAGCTCGCTGCGCTTGCCGCCGGTGACAACCTTGGCGCCGCGCTTGACGGCATCGGCGATGTGGCGCTCGACCTTGTCGACCGCCTTCATGTTGATCAGCGGGCCTTGCGTGACGCCGCCTTCGGTGCCGTCGCCGATCTTCATCGCGGCGACCTTTTTCGACAGCTTCTGCACGAACTCGTCGTAGATCTTGTCCTGGGCGTAGATGCGGTTGGCGCAGACGCAGGTCTGGCCCATGTTGCGATATTTCGAGACGATCGCGCCTTCGACCGCGGCGTCGATGTCGGCGTCGTCGAATATGATGAAGGGGGCGTTGCCGCCGAGCTCGAGGCCGAGCCGCTTCACGCCGACCGAGGCCTGCTGGTAGAGGATCTTGCCGACGGCGGTCGAGCCGGTGAAGCCGACGAAGCGCACCGCCGGATGCTCGCACAGCACCTTGCCGATCGGCGGTGCATCGCCGGTGATGATGTTGAGCACGCCCTTGGGGATGCCGGCGCGCTCGGCGAGCACGGCCAGCGCCAGCGCCGACAGCGGCGTCTCGTTGGCGGGCTTGAGCACCACCGTGCAGCCGGCCGCCAGCGCCGGCGACACTTTGCGCGTGATCATCGAGTTCGGGAAATTCCACGGCGTGATCGCACCGCAGACGCCGATCGGCTGCTTGATGGCGAGCAGGCGCGCATCGGCGCGCTGGGTCGGGATGGTCTCGCCATAGACGCGCCTCGCTTCCTCGGCGAAGAACTCGATATAGGCCGCGCCGATATCGACCTCGCCGAGCGCCTCGGTGAGCGGCTTGCCCTGCTCTGAGGTGAGGATCAGCGCGAGATCCTCGCGGTTGGCGGTGATCAGCTCGAACCATTTGCGTAAGGTGTTGGAGCGTTGCTTGGCCGTGTGCTTGGCCCAGGCCGGAAAGGCGCGCTCGGCGGCTTCAACCGCCCGGGTGGTGTCGTCGGCACCAAGCTGCGGCACCTTTGCGAGCTCGACGCCGGTGGCGGGATTGTTGACGGCGAAGACCGGCGTGCCGACCCAGGCGCCGTCGATGTAGCAGGCCTCCTTCAGCAGCGAGGGGTCCTTCAACCGGTCGCGCAGAGTGGCGGTGGCTTGCGGGGCGCGTGCGGCGGCGGTCGGTGTCATGGCGTTTCTCCCTGGGCGATCGGATCGGCCGCAATATAGGGACAGACGGTGCGCAATGCACCGCCCTGCAAACGCACGTCAGATGGCAGCTAAACTGGCAGCGGCCTTAGGCCGCGCCGCTCATATAGGTCTCGCGGCGGCCGATCATGCGCTCCGCGGCGGCCTTGGCATCCGCTTTCGTGGACGTCGCGCAGGTCCGGTACTCTAAATCGGGGACTGACGAGGTGTCGCGGCGGCCGAACCATGACTTCGAGCCGACCGGCAGCAGCGCCAGCGCCTGAGCCAGATTGTCCACCGCCCCGAAGGAATAAAGGGCGCCGGTACCGGCGACGCGGACCTCGTAGATCCCCGGCGAAATCGGCGCCTCCAGGTTCTCGCCACGTCCCGGACGGGGATAGCGCTTCCATTCGCTCCAGGTCGAAATCATCTGAGGTCCCCCTCGCCGCCCATCCACGGCCGGCACATTTGCATCAAGTCTTAACGGCTCGTCGATCGGGCCGGGTGCTGAACGCGGCAGCTCACGAAATGTTTCAGGGGTTCGGGAACCACGAAGCATATCGCGAGCAACCCATCCAAGGTGAGGCGAGACACGCCGATCCACCGCAGATTGCAAAAGAGCGTACGCGCTCAGCCTCGTTGTCGTCCTGCGTTGGATCAAGACCGTCAAGTCACGACATCGCGACCGGTGCAGGTACATAGATGGCGCTTGCCGCGCCGCAGATCCGGGAAGACAATCGATCACTTCCAACAATAATCAAACCCGAGGAAACGCCATGCAAAGCCAAGCCCAGATCGATGAGATTCTGCGTCAGAAGAGCGAGACCAAGGAGATTCCGGGCGTCGTCGCCATCGCGGCCAGCGGTCAAGACGTGCTGTATCAGGGCGCGTTCGGCAAGCGCGATCTGTCCAAGCCCGATGCGATGAGTGTCGACAGCGTGTTCTGGATCGCCTCCATGACGAAGGCGGTGACCACAGCGGGCGCCATGCAGCTGGTTGAGCAGGGCAAGCTGTCGCTGGATGCGCCGATCGGCGATGTCTTGCCGGAGCTCGCCAATCCGCAGGTGCTCGAAGGCTTTGACGCCAATGGCGAGGCGAAGCTGCGGCCGGCCAAAGGACCGATCACGCTGCGCCAGCTCATGACCCACACCGCCGGCTTCTGCTACAACATGTGGAACGGCGATCTCGCGGTCTATCTGGACAAGAACGGCATTCCCGCCATCACCACCTGCCAGAACGCGGCATTGAAGACGCCGATCATGTCCGACCCCGGCACGCGCTGGGAATACGGCACCAACATCGATTTCGTCGGCAAGGCGGTGGAGGCCGCCAGCGGCAAGCGGCTCGACGCGTACCTGCGCGACAATCTGTTCGCGCCGCTCGGCATGCGGGACACCGCTTTCAAGATCAGCGACGACATGCGCAAGCGCCTGGTCGGCATGCATGCGCGCGGCGAGGACGGCCAGCTGGCAGCGATCCCGTTCGAGCTGGAGCAGGAGCCGGAATTCCACATGGGCGGCGGCGGCCTGTACTCGACGGCGGGCGACTACATCAAGTTCACCCAGATGATCCTTAACAAGGGGCGCGGCAACGGCAACCAGGTGCTGAAAGCCGAGACGGTCGCGACGATGGGGCAGAACCACATCGGCGATCTCGCTATGGGCAAGATGACGACGGCGGCGCCGATGTACACTAACGACGTCGATCTCTATCCTGAGCAGGTGAAGAAGTGGGGCCTCAGCTTCATGATCAACACCGCCAAGACCGCCGAGGGCCGCAGCGCCGGCAGCCTCGCCTGGGCAGGCCTTGCCAACAGCTATTACTGGATCGATCCGGCGCGCGACGTCACCGGCGTCATCCTGATGCAGCTGCTGCCGTTCGCGGATGCGAAATGCCTGGAGGCGTTCGCGGGCTTTGAGCGCGGCGTTTATGCCGGGCTCGATGCTGCCGGAAGCGGGCAGAAGGCGGCGTGACTCGCAACCTCTCACCTGACGTCATGGCCGGGCTTGTCCCGGCCATCCACGACTTGCCACGCGGCACAAAGAACGTGGATGCCCGGGACAAGCCCGGGCATGACGACGGGTAGAGTGTGCCGATCATCACTCACGAAAGGATTTCGACTTGGCGGACAAAGCGGACAGCTACGTTTGCGGCATCTCGGACGCGCCGCTGCTCGGCCACACGATCGGCCGGAGTCTCGACCAGGCCGCGCAGCGCTGGTGCAATCGCGAAGCGCTGGTCTCGCCCAGCCACGGGGTGCGATGGACCTGGTCGGAATTCGCCGAACGGGTCGATGCGCTCGCCGCCGGCTTTCTCGCGCTCGGACTCGAGCGGGGCCAGCGGATCGGCATCTGGTCGCTGAACCGACCGGAATGGACGCTGACCCAGTTCGCCGCCGCCAAGGCCGGCCTGATCCTGGTGACGATCAATCCTGCCTATCGCCTGAGCGAGCTGGAATTTGCCCTTCGCAAGGTCGGCTGCGCGGCGATCGTCACCGCGACGGCGTTCAAGACCAGCAACTACATGGAGATGCTCAACACGCTGTTGCCGGAGCTGTCATCCGCCAGGCCCGGACAGCTGCAAGCGGCACGGCTGCCGGCCCTCCGCAATGTCATCCAGATCGGCGGCCCGGCCGCACCGGGCACAATTGCCTTCGACGAGGTCGCGCAGATGGGTGGCGACCGGCACCGTCAGCAATTGGCCGCGCTCGGCGCCGAGCTGCAGTTCGACGATCCCGTCAACATCCAGTTCACCAGCGGCACGACCGGATCACCGAAGGGCGTGACGCTGACCCACCACAACATCCTCAACAACGGCTATTTCGTCGGCCGCGCGATGTGCCTCACCGAGCAGGACCGCATCTGCATTCCGGTGCCGCTCTATCATTGCTTCGGCATGGTGATGGGCAACCTTGCCTCCGTGACGCTCGGCGCCGCAATGGTCTATCCCGGCGAGGGTTTTGACCCGCTCACGACGCTGCGCACCATCGAGCAGGAGAGATGCACGGCGCTCTACGGCGTGCCGACGATGTTCATCGCCGAACTTGATCACCCCGAATTCGCCGGCTTCGACCTGACATCGCTGCGGACCGGCATCATGGCCGGCGCGCCCTGCCCTATCGAGGTGATGAAGCGCGTCAACACCGAGATGAACATGCGGGAGGTCACCATCGCCTATGGCATGACCGAAACCAGCCCCGTCAGCTTCCAGAGCGCGGTGGACGATCCGCTGGAGCGACGTGTCTCCACGGTCGGACGTATCCATCCGCATGTCGAGGTCAAGATCGTCGATCTCGATGGCAGGATCGTCAAGCGCGGCGAACGCGGCGAGCTGTGCACCCGCGGCTACAGCATCATGCTGGGTTATTGGGAGGAGAAGGAAAAGACAGCCGACGTGCTCGACGCCAACGGCTGGATGCATACCGGCGATCTCGCCACCGTCGACGACGAGGGCTATTGCAACATCGTCGGCCGCATCAAGGACATGGTGATCCGCGGCGGCGAAAATCTCTATCCGCGCGAGATCGAGGAGTTTCTATATCGCCATCCCAAGATCCAGGACGTACAGATCTTCGGCGTCGCAGACACCCGCTACGGCGAGGAGCTCTGCGCCTGGATCCGCGTCAGAACGGGCGAGCAACTGACGGCTGAGGAAGTACGTGCCTTCTGCGAGGGCCAGATCGCCCACAACAAGATCCCGCGCTACGTCGAGTTCGTCGACGAATTTCCGATGACCGTGACCGGAAAGATCCAGAAATTCCTGATGCGCGAGGCAGTCGAGCAGCGGCTCGGATTGAAGGCGGCTAAGACAGCGTGAAGTGCACGTCATTGCGAGTGTAACGAAAGCGATCCAGAGTCTTTCCGACGAAACAAGCTGGATTGCTCGCTACGCTCGCAATGACGGAAGAGTAGAGGGCCTTACGCGGTCAGACCCTGCGCTTGCACGCATAGCTCCAGCCCTTGG
Source organism: Bradyrhizobium sp. NBAIM14 (assembly GCF_020193895.1). Lineage (NCBI taxonomy): Bacteria > Pseudomonadati > Pseudomonadota > Alphaproteobacteria > Hyphomicrobiales > Nitrobacteraceae > Bradyrhizobium > Bradyrhizobium sp. NBAIM14. Next base: position 39,820 of record NZ_JADYVQ010000026.1, read on the forward strand.
ACAGACGCGCCATTGACTCTGCCTGTCGCGTCCCGCACGCGCGGTCAATGTCGATCACCTGTGGCAGGCCCGGCACAGACATCGCGGCAGTACAATGTTACGGTCGTGTCCTGACTTGATCGATTGTTGATCTAGGGGGAATGCCATGAACTTCGCTTGGAGAGCCATCCTGGTTGCAGGAGTTGGATTTGCAACCGTCAATTCGGCAAGCGCCGCAGATCTCGCGGCCCGGCCCTTCAAGGCACCAGCGACCGCCGTAGCCGTCTATAACTGGACCGGTTTTTACGTGGGCGTGAATGCGGGTTACGCTTGGGGGCAGTCGGATCTCGGCACCGTGCTCGATCCCACCAGCAGCTGGGCCGTCGAACCCGTAGCGTTCAGGAACGAGTTCGTGGCGCTGAGCAATCGCCGCCTCGATCCGGCCGGCGCACTCGGCGGTCTTCAGATCGGTGCGAACTGGCAGACCGGTGCTTGGGTTCTGGGTGTAGAAGCCGACGCCAACGCAACAGATATCGGTGCGCGCACCGTTTTCACCGGAGCTAATCCGCCGGTGATCCGCACCTTCGACGAAAGCATCCGCAACGATTGGCTCGTGACCGTTCGCGGCCGCGCCGGCTATGCGGTCGACAAGACCCTGCTGTACGTCACCGGCGGTCTGGCCGTCGGCAGCGTCAAGGGAAGCTGGGATCTCACCTCGTCCAATGGTTATACCAAGACGGGTTCGGTGTCCGAGACGAAGGTCGGCTGGACGGTCGGCGCCGGCGTTGAGCACGCTTTCGTGCCGAATTGGACGGTTAAGCTCGAATATCTCTACACCGATCTCGGCGGCGTGGATTACACATCGACCTACGTGCCCGGCAGCACTTTTGCTCCGCCCGGCTCCAACTACGTCGAACGCATCTCGCAGGACCTCACCTTCCATACCGTGCGGGCCGGCCTGAACTACAAGTTCGGCGGGCCGATGATGGCCAAGTACTGAGAAACGAAGAAGCCCAAGATCCCGGCTCCGGCCATTCGGCTCGGAGCCGTTTTTTTTGATCAGGAGCCAGAGAGAGCGCCTCGTTCTACGCGGCACGCCGGCAAAGTGCGGTCGCTATGCCGACCGCATCGTGGAGGCAGAGATAATTTCTTACGCCGTCAGCCCGCGCTGCTCGGCCAGCTCCTTCAACGATACCTGAGGCCGCGCGCCGATATGCTGGATGACTTCGGCGGCGGCGAGCGCGCCGAGCTCGCCGCACTGCTTGTAGCCGAAATTGCGCGCGAGGCCGTAGAGGAAGCCGGCGGCGAAGAGGTCGCCGGCGCCGGTGGTGTCGACCACCTTGTCGACCGGGAACGCCGGCGCTGCGACGGCATCCTCGGACGAGACCACCATGCAGCCCTTCTCGCTGCGTGTGACCACACCGAGATTGACGTCGTTGCGCAGCTGCTTCAGCGCGGTGTCGAAGTCCGAGGTCATGTAGAGCGAGTGCAGTTCGGACTCGTTGGCGAACACGATGTCGACGGTGCCGCCTCGCATCAGCGAGAGAAACTCGTCGCGATAACGATCGACGCAGAAGGAATCGGACAGCGTCAGCGCCACCTTGCGCTTGGCGTCATGGGCGATCTTGGCCGCCTTGACGAAGGCCTCCTTGGCGTTCTTGGGGTCCCAGAGATAGCCTTCGAGGTAGACGATGCCTGCGCCAGCAATCTCGGCCGGATCGATGTCGGCGGGCGACAGGTCCTGCGCCGCGCCGAGATAGGTGTTCATGGTGCGCTCGCCGTCGCCGGTGACCAGGATGTAGGAGCAACCGGTGGCGGGGCCGTCCTTGGCGGCCGGCGTGTTGAAGGCGACGCCGGCGGCGCGAATGTCGTGCACGTAGAGCTTGCCGATCTGGTCGTCCTTGACCTTGCCGACATAGGCGGCGCGCGCCCCCAGGCTGCCGATACCGACGATGGTGTTGGCGGCCGAACCGCCCGAGACCTCGGTCGCCGGACCCATGTCCTTGTAGATGGCGGCCGCGCGCGCCTCGTCGATCAGCGACATGCTGCCCTTCGCCATGCCATGCTTGGCCAGAAAGGCCTCGTCGGTCCTAACCAGCACGTCGAACAGCGCGTTGCCGATGCCGAGAACGTCATATTTCACGTCAGCCATTCACCTTGATCCTGTTTGCCGGATTGCGATCTAACCGGAAATCCGCTTCCTGTCGGCCTGAAATCCAAGCTCGCGGCCTATCACGACCGGGCCTTGGCGGGCAAGCAACGGTATTTTCGAGAGCATGATCCGCTCCTTCCTGACCGTCTCGACGGGAACGCTGGCCTCGCGCCTGCTGGGTTTCGCCCGCGATTCCCTGATTGCGGCGCTGCTCGGCACCGGCGCCGTGGCGGATGCGTTTCTGGCGGCGTTCCAGCTCGTCAACGTGGTGCGGCGGCTGCTCAGCGAGGGCGCGCTGAACGCGGCGCTGATCCCAGCCTGGCTGCGGGTGCGGGACCGCGACGGGGTGGCGGAAGCCGCGGCGTTCGCCGGGCGCGTGATCGGCACGGTCAGCACGGCCCTGATCGGGATCTCACTCCTGCTCGCATTGTTGATGCCGCTGATCATGACGGTGATCGCGCCGGGATTCCTCGGCAGTGGCACGCTCGATCTCGCGGTTCAGAACGCGCGGCTGATGCTGCCTTACCTCGCCTTCGCCGGTCCCGTCACCGTGCTGATGGGGCTGCTCAATGCGCAGGGACGCTTCGCGCTGACGGCGTTCTCGCCACTGCTGTTCAACATTGCGCTGATCGCCGCGATCGCGATGCTGCTGGTCTGGCATGCAGACGCCGGCTTCGCCGCCTGGATCCTGGCAGCGACCGTCGGCCTCGCCGGCTTGCTGCAACTCTTGATGCTGCTGTCGCAGCGAAGCGCGCGCCTTGCGACACCGCTGCGCGCGAGTTTCGACAAGGAGATGCGCGGCTTCTTCGCCAAGGCGATCCCCGGCATGATCGCAAGCTCGGGGCCGCAATGGCTGATGGTGGCGGGTGCGATCATCGCGTCCGCAACGCCGTCCGCGGTGTCCTGGCTCTATTTCGCCAACCGCTTGATCGAGCTGCCGCTCGGCATCGTCGGCGTCGCCATGGGCACCGTGCTGGTGCCGGAGCTGACGCGCGCCGTCGCGAGCTCCGATCGCGACGCGGTGGCGCATGCCGAATCCCGCGCGCTGGAGCTTGCCGCCGGGATGGCACTGCCGGCCACCCTCGGCCTGATCGTGCTCGCCGAGCCGATCGTGGGGCTGCTGTTCGAGCATGGCGCGTTCGGTGCGGCGGATAGCGCGGCCACCGCGCGTGCCCTGATGTGGCTGGCGCTGGGCCTGCCGGCGCATGTGCTCATCAAGACGCTGTCGCCGGCGTTCTATGCCCGCAGCGACACGATGACGCCGCTGCTCGCGACCGCCAAGGGCTTCGTGGTGACGGTCGTGCTCGCGGTTCTGCTCGGTCATGTCTTTGGCGCAAGCGGAATCGCGGCAAGCATCGCGGCTGGCGCCTGGAGCAGCGCGCTCGCGCTGCTCCGCAAGGGCGCGGGCGAGTTCGGCTTCTCGATCGACGCGGCGGCCCGCACGCGATTGCCGCGGATCGTGCTGGCCGCGATCGCCATGGGCGCCCTGCTCTGGCTGACCGCGGGTCTGGTGCCGGCCGGCGCCCATGGGCTCATCCACTTCATTGTGCTGGGCGTGCAGATCGCAGCCGGGATCGCCGTCTACGGCCTGTTGCTGCAGATCCTCGGTGCCGCCTCCTGGCGCGAGGCGGTTAACGCATTGAAACGGCCCAGCTAGACCACGGCCTCCGCGAAAGACCCTTGACGGGGCAGCGCCGCTGTTGGAAACGACGGCCGAATACCTATGGGAAGGCTGACCATGCCATTCGTTGAACGGGTCTTTTCGGGCGTCCAGCCGACGGGCAATCTGCACCTCGGCAATTACCTCGGCGCCATCGTCAACTTCGTGAAGATGCAGGAAACCCACAATTGCATCTATTGCGTCGTCGACATGCACGCGATCACGCAAGGGGTGGACGTCTGGGGCGGGCCGGTCGAGCTCGCGCGCAACACCCGCGAGGTGACCGCCGCGTTCATCGCGGCCGGCATCGATCCGAAGAAGCACATCGTGTTCAACCAGAGCCAGGTCTCGGGCCATGCCGAGCTCGCCTGGATCTTCAACTGCGTCGCGCGCATGGGCTGGCTGGGACGCATGACCCAGTTCAAGGAGAAGGCCGGCAAGGACCGGGAGAACGCCTCGGTCGGGCTGTTCGACTATCCCGTGCTGATGGCGGCCGACATCCTGCTCTACCGCGCCACCCACGTTCCCGTGGGTGAGGACCAGAAGCAGCATCTCGAACTCTCGCGCGACATCGCGCAGAAGTTCAACAACGACTTCGGCGACTCGATCCGCGCGCAGGGCGTCAATGACGGGCTGTTCTTCCCGCTGCCGGAACCGTTGATTACGGGTCCGGCGACGCGCGTGATGAGCCTGCGCGACGGCACCAAGAAGATGTCGAAGTCGGACGCCTCCGACAATTCGCGCATCAACCTCACCGACGATGCCGACACCATCGCGCAGAAGATCCGCAAGGCGAAGACCGATCCGGAGCCGCTGCCGACGGAAGAGAAGGGCCTGGAAGCGCGGCCCGAGGCCGACAATCTCGTCGGCATCTTCGCCGCGCTGTCCGGCCGCTCCAAGGCGGACGTGCTGCGCGAGTTCGGCGGCGGCCAGTTCTCCAGCTTCAAGAACGCGCTGGCAGAGCTGTGCGTGACCAAGCTCGCGCCGATCGCCGGCGAGATGAAGCGCCTCGTCGCCGACCCTGGCCACATCGAGGCGATCCTGAACGACGGATCCGACCGGGCGCGCGCGATCGCCGACGAGACCATGAAGCTCTCCAAGGACATCGTCGGCTTCATTCGCCGGCGCTAGGGCGCGCTTCGCGATACCGGCTGGCGCCACGGCGCCGGCCGCTTCGCCCCTCCCAAACATCGCGGGAGTGTGGCAGCATGCTCCCCGTGCACAATCCGGGACATGCATGACCAGCAAGCGACTTTGCTACGAGCCGGGTCACAAGCCCAAATGCCTCGTCATCGTCGACGACAGCGCCGAATGGGATCGCGCCGTCTATTACGCCAGCCGCTGGGCGATTCGCGCCGGCGGCGGCGTGGTGATGCTGCGCATCATCGAGCCTGAGCAGCAGAGCCAGGAATGGCTGGGGGTCGCCGACATCATGCGCGCCGAGGCACAGGAAGCCGCCGAAGCCGCGCTCGACCGCGCCGCCGGGCGCGCCAACGGCATCGCCGCCATCACGCCGGAGCGCGTCATTCGCGAAGGCAGCGCGATGGAACAGCTGCTCGCAGTGATCGACGAGGATCCTGATATCGCCATGCTGGTGCTCGCCGCCAATCCTGGCGCGGAAGGGCCCGGGCCTCTGGTCTCGCTGCTCGCGCATGCGCTCGGCACATTCCCGGTGCCGGTGACGATCATCTCGGGTGCCCTGAGCGATGAGAGCGTGGATTCGCTGTCCTAGCGACGATGCATCTTATCCTCCCCTGGAGGGGAGGGTCGGCTCATGTTGAGCGAAGCGAGGCATGAGACGGGGTGGGGTGACGGTCTCTCCACATCCGACACTGCCCGAGTGGAGAGATCACCCCACCCCGCTCGCGCTGCGCGCGATCGACCACGGGCGAGCTACGCTCGTCCCGGACCCCTCCAGGGGAGGGTAAGGCCAACCCACTGATTTTTATGAGCTAATATCCCGCCTCCCCTTGACCGTGCGTTAGCCGTCGCCATCTGCTAGGGGATAGAGCACGCGCCGGCCTTGAACCGGCGACGTCTGGAGAAAACCATGTTCATTCAAACCGAAGCCACCCCCAATCCCGCCACGCTGAAGTTCATTCCCGGCCGCGTCGTGGTCGACGGCAGCCCGATGGAATTTTCGAGCCGCGAATCGGCGGCGCGCTCCCCGCTCGCTGAGAAGCTGTTCGAGGTGCCCGGCGTCACCGGCGTGTTCTACGGATCGGACTTCATCACCGTGACGAAGGCGAGCGGTGAATGGCAGCAGCTCAAGCCGGCGATCCTAGGTGCCATCATGGAGCACTACATGTCGGGCGCGCCGCTGCTGGCCGACGGCACGGCCACAAGCGAGGCCGATCTCGACGACGAGGACGAGTTCTTCGACGAGGCCGACGCCGAGACCGTTGACATGATCAAGGACTTGATCGAGACCCGGGTGCGGCCGGCCGTCGCCAATGACGGCGGCGACATCACCTTCCGCGGCTTCAAGGACGGTATCGTCTATCTCAACATGAAGGGCGCCTGCTCCGGCTGCCCGTCATCGACGGCGACGCTCCAGCACGGCATCCAGAACCTGCTCAAGCACTTCGTGCCTGATGTGGTCGAAGTCCGGCCGATGTAAGCCCCTTACGCCGCCTTCTGCTTGGCGGTTATCAGCTTGCGGTTGATCAGCACTTCCGCGATCTGAATCGCGTTGAGGGCGGCGCCTTTACGCAGATTGTCCGACACGCACCAGAGCACGAGACCGTTCTCCACGGTCGCGTCCTCGCGGATGCGGCTGATGTAAGTCGCGTCCTCGCCGGCCGCTTCATAGGGCGTGGCGTAGCCGCCGGGCTCCTGCTTGTCGATGACGAGACAGCCGGGCGCCACGCGCAGGATGTTGCGCGCTTCATCGGCGGTGATCGGATTCTCGAACTCGATGTTGACGGCCTCGGAATGGCCGACGAACACAGGCACGCGCACGCAGGTGGCGGACAGCTTGATCTTGGGATCCAGGATCTTCTTGGTCTCCGCCATCATCTTCCACTCTTCCTTGGTGTAGCCGTCCTCCATGAAGACGTCGATGTGGGGGATGACGTTGAAGGCGATGCGCTTGGGGAATTTCTTCGCGACCAGCTCGTCGTTGGTGTAGACGGCCTTGGTCTGCGAGAACAATTCGTCCATTGCGTCCTTGCCGGCGCCCGACACCGACTGATAGGTCGAGACCACGACGCGCTTGATCGTCGCCTTCTCGTGCAGCGGCTTGAGCGCCACCACGAGCTGTGCGGTCGAGCAGTTCGGGTTGGCGATGATGTTCTTCTTCTTGAAGCCTTCGGTCGCGGCCGCATTCACCTCGGGCACGATCAGCGGCACGTCCGGATCCATGCGCCAAGCGGAGGAATTGTCGATCACCACAGCGCCGGCGGCGCCGATCTTCGGCGACCATTCCTTCGACACCGACCCACCCGCCGACATCAGGCAGATGTCGACGTCGGAGAAGTCGTAATGCTCGAGCGCTTTGACCTTCAGGGTGCGGTCGCCATAGGAGACTTCGACACCGACGCTGCGGCGCGACGCCAGGGCCACGACCTCGTCCGCGGGGAATTTGCGCTCATCCAGGATGTTGAGCATTTCCCGACCGACATTGCCGGTCGCGCCGACGACTGCGACTTTGTAACCCATCGTTCACTCTCCGATGAAAAAGCCCGTTCCCGAAGCTGATGCTTAAACAGGAAGAGCAGCGCTTCTATGCGAGAACCGGACTCAAGACAACGTTAAGACCATGCCTTAGGGACGTGGATGCAGTCGCCTGAGGCCAGCACGGCCGTTAGCCCTACCCAGATCCAGCTGACGCTCTTGGCCTTGGCCGACGAGGTCGTCGGCACGCTCGCGCATCTGGTCGCCTATGTGGGGGCGCTCGCCCTGTTTGCCATCCTCGCCCTCGCAGGCCTGGGACAGCTGCCTAACCTGCGTGGCGATGGTCCGGCGGACAGACCGGGCTGGAGCATCGCCGACCGCTCGCATCCGGCCTTCGCCGTCAGCCGGATCGATTCATCAGAAAAAACAGCCTCTTACGTCATCTTTAGGCATCCCGAGGGCGGCCGCAGGGACGTGCTGCGCTGGACCAATATGGCGGACAAGCCGGTGGCCGAACTCGAAATCTACCGCCAAGGCGCCGAATTCGACGTGACACGGCCGGCGGCCGCGGGCTTGGCCGCCCGGATGGGTTTGGGTGCAGATGCCCCGCTCGAGCAGGCCGGCCTGATCGACAGCAAATTCGGCCCCGTCGCCCTGTTCCGGCCGGTCGGCGCGACAGAGGGGACGCGGGCCTGCCTCGGCTATCTCAAGCGCTACGAGGAGCCCGCCTTGCAGATCTCCGGCTTCTCCTGCCAGGGCGACAGCTTGCCCGCCCGCCGCGCGGCGATCGCCTGCACGCTGAAGCGGCTGACGCTGCTGGCCTCGGGCAACGAGCCGAGGCTGGCGGAATTGTTCGCCCTTGCCGAGCTCAGGCGCCGCGGCTGTGACCCTCAGGGCTCGCCGGACTGGCTGCTGGGCGCAGCGAACGCGCAATTGCGCGGAGCGCTTTGACTTGCATCAAGGATTCTGCATCAAGCTCAAGTAGCTGGTTTGCATGCAACTTTTGCCGGCGCGCACGATTATTCCGAGCTGGTGTGACCCAATTGACCTAGTTGCGTCCGCCCCGGCCGGGCTAGTATGGGGTGAAATCGACTGGCGGCCTGCCGCCTGAAGGGGACGTGATGAGCTTGAAATTTTCTGCCGCGAACAAATTGGCGACATTGCTTGCGGCGGGCGCCGCAATGGCCGTTGCGTTCGCGACCCCGGCTTCCGCCGACACCAGGACCAAGCAGCGCTATGACGACCGCGGCCGGCCCTATTACGGCCCGAGCGGCCCCAACACGGTCTATCAACAGGGCCGCACCCGCCTCTATGTGAGCAAGCGCTCCTGGCTCGATGGCGGCACCGAGGTCAATCCGGGCGACCGCAAGTTCACCGACTACGCCTTCCCCCCGGCCGTGGGCTATCCGTCCTTCGCCCGCGAGAACCTCAACCGGCCGATCGACCGCCAGCCGCTCTCCCCGCCGCAGGATGTCGGCGGCTATCCGCAGAACTTCCCGCTGTACTGAGGCGGGCGTCACGACCGAATCAAAATGGCCGGTGCTCACGCCCGGCCATTTTTGTTTTTCGCGAGATGCGTCCGTCTTACGCATTGGCTGCCGGATCGTAGCGCCGGCAAAATTCTTCGATGGCCTCGGAGCGGAAATCACTGAGGCGTTCGAAGATCAGCGCATCCGGCCAATCCCACCAGGCGATGCGGCGCAGGCTTGCGGAAACGGTATCGTCAAAGCGCTTGCGGATGGGACGGGCGGGAACGCCACCGACGATGGTGTACGGCTCGACATCGCGGCTAACGACGGCGCCTGCGGCGATCACTGCGCCATCGCCGACGCTCACGCCCGGCAGCAGGATGGCGGCGTGGCCGATCCAGACGTCGTTGCCGACGATCACCCGGTCGCCGCGCCTACCTGCGAAGAAGTCGCGGTCGCGCGTCGCGCCCGCCTCGTAATATTCGGGGACGTAGGTGAAGCGGTGCTGCGAGGGACGGCCCATCGGGTGGTTTGGCGCACCGATCCGCACCGAGTTGGCGATCGCCGTGAACTTGCCGATCACTGCGTCGGCGACGTCGCAATTCTCGCCGAGATAGGAGTAGTCGCCGAGCGAAGCATATTCGATGCGCGTGCCCGCGAGCACTTCGCAGCGCCGCCCGACCTGCGCCTCGCGCAGGCGCACCGTCTCATGGATGACGGTTTCCGCGATCTTGGGGCGGGGTGTATCCATGAGGCGGTTTCCAATGAGGCCGTAGCCCGGATGGAGCGAAGCGCAATCCGGGAAGGTCTGTCCACGGGGTGAGAACCCGGATTTCGCTTCGCTCCATCCAGGCTACGATTCTTCCCGCCTTACGCGTGCAGCTTCTGCAATTCCTTCAGGATCGCTTCGCCCATCTGCGTGGTGGAAGCGGCCGTGGTGCCTTCCGACTTGATGTCGGCGGTGCGCAGGCCGCTGGCCAGCACGGCAGCGATGGCCTGGTCGACCTTGTCGGCGAGATCGCCCATGTCGAAAGAATAGCGCAACGCCATGCCGAAGGACGAGATCATCGCGATGGGATTGGCGAGGCCCTTGCCGGCGATATCGGGGGCCGAGCCGTGCACGGGCTCGTACAGCGCCTTGCGCTTCTTGGTCTTGACGTCGACCTCGCCGAGCGAGGCCGAGGGCAGCATGCCGAGCGAGCCGGTGAGCATCGCCGCGATGTCGGAGAGCATGTCGCCGAACAGATTGTCCGTCACGATGACGTCGAACTGCTTCGGCCATTTCACCAGCATCATGCCGCCGGAATCGGCGAGCTGATGCTCGAGCGTGACATCGGGGTATTCGCGCTTGTGGACCTGAGTCATGACCTCGTTCCAGAGCACGCCCGATTTCATGACGTTGCGCTTCTCCATCGACGTCACCTTGTTCTTGCGCTTCCGGGCAAGCTCGAAGGCGACGCGGCCGATGCGCTCGATCTCATAGGTATCGTAGACCTGGGTATCGATGGCGCGCTTCTGGCCGTTGCCGAGATCGGTGATGGTCTTGGGCTCGCCGAAATAGACGCCGCCGGTGAGCTCACGCACGATGACGATGTCGAGGCCCTCGACCGCCTCGCGCTTCAGGCTGGAAGCATCCGCCAGCGCCGGATAGCACACGGCGGGACGGAGGTTGGCGAACAGCGCGAGATCCTTGCGCAGGCGCAAGAGGCCGGCTTCCGGGCGCACCTCGTAAGGCACGGCATCCCACTTCGGACCGCCGACCGCGCCGAAGATCACGGCGTCGGCGTCCTTGGCCTTGGCCATGTCGCCTTCGGAGATCGACACCTTGTGCGCGTCATAGGCGGAGCCGCCGACGAGGCCGGTGTCGGTCTCGAACTTGGCGATCCCGGCCGAATTGAGCCAGTCGATCAGCCGCTTCACCTCGCCCATCACCTCGGGGCCGATACCGTCGCCGGGAAGCAGCAGCAGTTTGTGGGTCGCCATGGTCGTGTCCTTTTCGATCCTCTCTCGTCATTCCGGGACGCGCCTCTTAGCGCGGGCCCGGAATCCATAGCCACCAGCCGGGGTTATGGATTCCGGGCTCGCGCTTCGCGCGCCCCGGAATGACGGCGCCGGAGTGCTAGAGCGGCGTTGCGCGCTTGGCAAGACACCATTGCCACGCTGCGGCTGTGCAAGGCCGGCGGGGCCTGCCACACTGGACGGGCCGGAGTACCCCTTGCACGCACCTGATCGCCCCCTGCCCGACGCACACCCCGCGCGGCTGATCCTGACCCTGTCGCTGGCAGCCACCGTCGGGCTCGGCATCGGCCGCTTTGCCTATGCGCTGGTGCTGCCGGACATGCGGGAGGACCTCGGCTGGTCCTACTCGGCGGCCGGTTTCATGAACACGATCAACGCCGTCGGCTATCTCGTGGGCGCGCTGGTGGCGTCCCGCCTGATCCGGCGCGTCGGCTGGGCCGCCGCGATCCGCGGCGGAACAATTGCCTGCGTCGCAGCGCTCGCCACCTGCGCTCTGACGGGGGATTTCGTCGCGCTGAGCCTGGCGCGCCTGGTGCTGGGCCTGGGCGCGGCGGCCGGCTTCGTCGCCGGCGGCGCGCTCGCCGCCACCATCGCCCAGTCGCGGCCCGAACGGGCCAACTTTCTGCTCAGCCTGTTCTATGCCGGACCCGGCATCGGCATTCTGTCCTCGGGGCTGATCGCCCCGTTCACGCTGCAATATTTCGGGCCGGGCTCGTGGTGGATCGTGTGGTGGGCGCTGACGCTGCTGTCGGTCGCGATGACGATCCCGCTGTTCCTGATCCGCATCGAGAGCGGCGCGCGCTTCTCCGAAGGCGGTAATGCCTCGTTCGCGATCCTGCCGGTGCTGATTTATCTGGCCGGCTATTTCCTGTTCGGCGCCGGCTACATCGCCTACATGACCTTCATGATCGCCTATGTGCGCGACGGCGGCGGCGAGGCCGCGGCGCAGGCGGCGTTCTGGGGGTTGATCGGTCTGAGCGCGTTCGTGACGCCCTGGGCCTGGCGCGGCGTGCTGGCGCTCGACCGCGGCGGGCTCGCCACCGCCATCATCCTCGGCACCAACGCAGCTGGCGCAGCGCTGCCGATGCTCGGGCATTCGCCGGCCTGGCTCGCAGTCTCCGCGATCGTGTTCGGCGTCGCCTTTTTCGCCGTGGTCGGCTCGACCACCGCCTTCGTGCGCTTCAACTATCCGCCAGAGGTGTGGCCGACCGCGATCGCGGCGATGACGATCTCGTTCGGCGTCGGCCAGACGCTCGGGCCGATCGTGGTCGGCGCGATCACCGATGCGCTGGGGAGCCTGAGTTACGCGCTGAATGTGTCGGCGGCGCTATTGGCGCTGGGCGCGGTGGCGGCGTTGTGCCAGCGGAAGGTGGGGCCGGCCAAGCAATCGGTGCCGTAGGGTGGATTAGCGAAGCGTAATCCACCAACTTCGCTCGGCAACTGCGGAAGTATGGTGGATTACGCCCACCGACTGCGCTTCGCGCAGCCGCTCGGCTAATCCACCCTACGACAGCGGAGCTAGCTCCCGCTGAACGAATTATACCCCTGGTCTTCCCAATAGCCGCCCTTGTAATCGTTGGTGACTTCCATCGACACCACGTATTTCGGGTTCTTGAAGCCGAGCTTGGTCGGCACGCGGATCTTCATCGGGAAGCCGTAAGCGCGCGGCAGGATCTCGTTTGCGTATTTGAACGTCATCTGGGTCTGCGGATGCAGCGCGCTGCGCATGTCGAGCGGTGAATTGTAGCCGTCCTTGTCGGCGCACTGGAACCAGACATAATTCGCGCGCGTGTCGGCGCCGATCAGCTTGAGGAAATCGCGCAAGGGCGTGCCGGTCCAGCTGCCGATCGCGCTCCAGCCCTCGACGCAGATATGGCGCGTGATCTGCGTGACCTGGGGCAGCTTGTAGAGCTCGTCCAGCGTCCAGGACTTTTTGTTGTCGACGAGGCCGCGCACCTCGAGCTTCCAATCCGCGGCCGAGATATCGGGCGCGTCGTCGAGATCGTAATAGGCGTTGAACGGGAAGGGCTTGGTGATCGCGCTTTCGGGGAAGGTCGGCGCCAGCGCGTCGGGATTGAACATCCAGGCCTGCACCGCGTCGTTGAACTTCGAGACCTTCGCCAGCATGGTCTCGGCCGAGGACGAGTCGATCACGTCGCAGCCGGTGAGCAGCGTCAGTGCGCCCAGGCTGGCGCCGCCCGCAATGAAGCGGCGGCGGGTGACGTCTGGCATCGTCTTGAGGGAATCCTTGATCAGGAGCCGCTTGTCGACGCCGGGAATCAGGAACGGGCGCTTCGCCATATTCTCCTCCTCAGCGACCGATGATCATCGCGCGCAGACTCTTCGGCACGAGCAGCGCAAGCAAGACGTGGACGACCAGAAACGCGCAGATCGCGGCCATGCAGAAGAAGTGGACATAGCGCGCGGCCGGATAATCGCCGAACAGCATCACGAGATAATAAAGCTGAACGGGCTTCCAAATCGCAAGGCCCGACAGCACGATCAGCACGCCGACCACGATGATGCCGGCATAGAGCAGCCGCTGCACGTAATTGTAGACGGTGAGATCGTCATGGCCGAGCTTGAAGGTCAGCGCCGCCCTGACGTCGTGGAGCACGCCTGATGCCGTGATCGGCAGCAGCTTCTTGCGGAAGCGGCCGGTAGCGATGCCGGTGACGAGATAGGCGAGGCCGTTGATCATCAGCAGCCACATCGCCGCAAAATGCCAGAGCAGGCCGCCGCCGAGCCAGCCGCCCAGCGTGTACTCGCGCGGAAAGCGGAAGTCGAACAGCGGCGAGGCGTTGTAGATCTGCCAGCCCGACAGGATCATCAGGATCATGGCGAGCGCGTTGATCCAATGCATGACCCGCACCCAGGCCGGCTGGATCACTTTGGACTTGGTGGCCGTGACCTGCTCGTCGGTGACTGTGAGGCTCGCCATGGCGGGTTCCATCCTGAGGTCGTGTGACAGCGATTATACGCCGGTGTTTCGGCTTTCGTTACATCCCGTTCGCCATCGAATCGATGTCGTGAGGCTATTGTGGTCACAAAAGAGCGAGCCGGGTATCCCCGGCTCGCGGTCTGAGGACGTCCTGTTCGGGGATGAAACAGGATCGCGCGGTGTTACGTCGCCGGCATCAGCACGGTATCGACCACATGGATCACGCCGTTCGACTGGTTGACGTTGGTGATCGTCACCATCGAGGTGCCGCCCTTGGCGTCGACGATCCAGACCTTGCCGTCCATTTTCTTCACCGTCAGCTCCTCGCCTTCGGCGGTCTTCAGCTTCTTGCCGTCGGTGAGGTCGGAAGCCGCGAGCTTACCGGGCACGACATGGTAGGTGAGGATCTTGGTCAGCGTTGCCTTGTTCTCGGGCTTGACCAGGTTGTCGACGGTGCCGGCCGGCAGCTTGCCGAAGGCGGCGTTGGTCGGCGCGAACACCGTGAACGGGCCCTTGCCTTCGAGCGTCGGGACCAGGCCGGCCGCCTTCACCGCCGCCACCAGTGTGGTGTGATCCTTGGAGTTGACCGCGTTCTGGACGATGTTCTTGGACGGGTACATCGCGGCGCCGCCGACCATGACGGTCTTTTCCTCGGCACTGGCGGGCGCGACGATGGTCGCGGTGAGGGCCAGGGCGCTGAAGGCGGCGGCAGCGAGATAGGCAATGCGCTTCGACATGAGAGAGTCTCCCGATTGAATTGAGACCGGCGTTGGCCGGCGTTGAGTTGAGCAACAACGGCGCCTGCGACAGTTAAGGGTGATGCAGCAGTGCCGTCGTTGGACCGAACTACGGGAGGGTTTCAGGTGCGGTTTCGGGGAAAAATTCTTTGTGATGGGTGAAACTATCGGCGGGGATGTTCGTGTGCGAACGAGAGCACCCGGACAAGCGTAGCGAAGCAGTAGGGTGGGCAAAGCGAAGCGTGCCCACCAAATGCAAATGCGGAGAGAGATGGTGGGCACGGCGCTTCGCGCCTTTGCCCATCCTGCGACGGCGTACCCGTTGAGGCAGTGTCCTCGCCTCAATCCCTGTTGTTCGGCGTCTGAATGAACCCGCGATTATGCGTCGGGCTGATCAGCACTTCGTTGATGCAGACCCGCGCCGGCATGCTCGCGATGAAGGCGATGGTACGGCCGAGATCTTCGGGCTGCAGCATCTTCGCCTGCTCGGCTTCGCTCGGCACCACCGGTCGCAGCTTCAGGATCGGCGTCGCCACCTCGCCCGGCATCAGGCAGCAGGCGCGCAGGCCGTTGACGCATTCGTCCATGTTGAAGGAATGGGTCAGCGCCAGCACCGCGTGCTTGGTGGTGGTGTAGGCCGGGCCCGGCATCTTCGAGACGTGACGGCCGGCCCAGGACGAGACGTTGATGATGGAACCGTCCTGCTGCTTGCGCATCGTCGGCAGCACGGCGCGCATGCAATAGAGCACGCCGTTGAGATTGACCTGGACCAGTCTGTCCCAGCCCTCCAGCTCCATGTCCTTCCAGCTGCGCTTGGGAACATTGATGCCGGCGTTGTTCACCAGCAGATCGATGCGGCCGTGCCGGGCGACGATATCATCCGCCGCCTTCTGCGCCTCGGCGGCCTTGGACACGTCCAGCGCGATCGCCTCGGCCGCGCCGCCCGCTTTCGTGATCTTCGCGACCACGGCATCCAGCGCATCCTTGCGGCGTCCCGACACCACCACCGTCCAGCCGTCGGCAGCTAACGCCTCCGCGCCGGCCTCCCCGATCCCGCTGCCACCGCCCGTGACCCAGGCGACGCGTTTCCCACTTTTTGACATGCAAACTGTCTCCGTTGCTTGATCGGGGCGGTTTTTGCTAATCCAGCCCTCGGTTTTGACCGGCCTATGCCGGTGAGGAATGTTGCATGAACCAAGCTGCCAACGCCAATTTGTTTTCCCGCCTGTTCGATGGCCTCGCCGATCCGAAGCGGCTCGCGATCGAGACGCATGACGGCGCGCATATCAGCTATGGCGATCTGATCGCGCGCGCGGGCCAAATGGCGAACGTGCTGGTCGCGCGCGGCGTGAAGCCGGGCGACCGCGTCGCGGTACAGGTGGAGAAGTCGGTCGCCAATATCGTGCTGTATCTCGGCACGGTGCGCGCCGGCGCGGTCTATCTGCCGCTGAACACGGCCTATACGCTGAACGAGCTCGACTACTTCATCGGCGATGCCGAGCCGTCGCTGGTGGTCTGCGATCCTGCCAAGGCGGAGGGGCTCGCGCCGATCGCAGGCAAGGTGAGGGCGAAGGTCGAGACGCTCGGGGCTGACGGCAAGGGCTCGCTGACGGAGGCCGCCGACAAAGCGAGCCGCGAATTCACGACGGTGCCGCGTGAAAGCGACGATCTTGCCGCGATCCTCTACACCTCGGGCACCACCGGCCGCTCCAAGGGCGCGATGCTGACGCATGACAATCTCGCGTCTAACTCGCTCTCGCTCGTCGACTATTGGCGCTTCACCGACAAGGACGTCCTGATCCACGCGCTGCCGATCTACCACACCCACGGCCTGTTCGTGGCGACCAACGTGACGCTGTTCGCCCGGGCGTCGATGATCTTCCTGCCGAAGCTCGATCCGGACCTGATCATCAAGCTGATGGCGCGCGCCACGGTGTTGATGGGCGTGCCGACCTTCTACACCCGCCTGCTGCAGAACCCTGCGCTGTCGCACGAGACGACGAAGCACATGCGTCTGTTCATCTCGGGTTCGGCGCCGCTGCTCGCCGACACCCATCGCGAATGGTCGGCGCGCACGGGTCATGCCGTGCTCGAGCGCTACGGCATGACCGAGACCAACATGAACACGTCGAACCCGTATGACGGCGAGCGCGTGCCCGGAGCGGTCGGCTTTCCGCTGCCGGGCGTCTCCGTGCGCGTGACCGATCCCGAGACAGGGAAAGAGCTGGCGCGCGACGAAATCGGCATGATCGAGGTGAAGGGGCCGAACGTCTTCAAGGGCTATTGGCGCATGCCGGAGAAGACCAAGGCCGAATTCCGGCCCGACGGCTTCTTCATCACCGGCGATCTCGGCAAGATCGACGCCAAGGGTTACGTGCACATCCTCGGACGCGGCAAGGATCTCGTGATCTCCGGCGGCTTCAACGTCTACCCGAAGGAGATCGAGAGCGAGATCGACGCCATGCCTGGCGTGGTGGAGTCGGCCGTGATCGGCGTGCCGCACACCGATTTCGGCGAGGGCGTCACCGCGGTGCTGGTGCGCCAGCCCGGCGCGAGCATCGATGAAGCGGCCGTGCTGAAGGGCCTCGACGGGCGCCTCGCGAAATTCAAGATGCCGAAGCGGGTCTTCGTGGTCGACGAGCTACCGCGCAATACGATGGGCAAGGTGCAGAAGAACGTGCTGCGCGAAACGTACAAGGATATTTACGCGAAGAAGTGAGAGAGCTCCGCTCTGTCGGCGTCATTGCGAGGAGCTCTTGCGACGAAGCAAGCCGGCTGCCGAGACCAACAGATAGCACCTGACACGTCGCACGGTCCGGCTGGGGTGGAATGCAGGGTGCGCATATCCGCCCGCAGTGGGGGAACCGGTGCGGGTGCCGAGCGTCGCGCTGGGGTCGCAGCCGGGACGGTTCCCTCGGCATCGTCCCTCGCACGTTGCGGCCGCACGGGCTCGAGGCGGCTTAGAGGCGTTCCAATAGCGATTTCAATGCGCCGTACGCTCGCGCCAAAGAATGAATTTAGATTCCTATACTCGTTGGCGGACCGATAGGCTGGTATACCAAGACCCTGATTGGCCTTGGTTCATCAAGGCCATAGAGCTGAACCACAGTTCGGTTTATGTCGATTTGGTGATTGCGCAGGCCAGATCGACTCCGTAAATAGAGCCCACCTTTCGCGATCCCCGCGCGCCCCATGCTGGGCCGCAACAAACATCAAAAGCCGCCCATGACCGCACGGATCGAACGACCGCTTTCGCCGCACATCCAAACCTATCGCTGGACGCTGACGATGGCTCTATCCATCGTGCACCGCGCCACCGGTATCGCCCTTTACGTCGGAACCCTGCTGCTGGTCTGGTGGCTGGTTGCGGCGGCCTCCGGCCCGGCCGCCTATGCCCATGTCCAGGCTTTCTCCAGCAGCATCATCGGCCGGCTGATTGTGTTCGGCTACACCTGGGCCCTGATGCACCACATGCTCAGCGGCATCCGGCATTTCGTCTGGGATCTCGGCTACGGCTTCAAGGCCAACGAGCGCGAAGCGCTGACCTGGGGCGCCCTGGTCGGCGGCATCGCACTGACGGTGCTGATCTGGATCATCGCTTATGCGAACGGAGGCGGCCGATGAGCTTTGACGAGTCCCACGGCTCTCCGAAGCGTCCCTCGATGCGCACCCCGCTCGGGCGCGTCCGCAATCTCGGCGCCGCGCATTCCGGCACGTCCGATTTCTGGCGCCAGCGCATCACCGGCGTCGCCATGACGCTGCTGATGATCCCGGCGCTGGTCATCATCATGATGCTGCTCGGCCGCAACCAGGTCTACGCGGCGCAGACCCTGAGCTCCATTCCCGTTGCGGTGATCCTGCTCCTCTTCATCTTCGCCAGCGCCTGGCACATGAAGATCGGCATGCAGGTGGTGATCGAGGACTACGTCCATAACGAGAAGCTCAAGCTCACCGCGATCATGCTCAACAATTTCTTCTCGGTCGCCGTGGCGCTCGCCTCGACCTACGCGATCCTGAAGCTTTCTTCCGGAGTGTAACCCATGGCCGCTGAGACCAATGGCAAGGGCAACGGCGCTCCCGCCACCAACGGAAAAGCCTATCCGATCGAAGACCACACCTACGACGTCGTCGTGGTCGGCGCCGGCGGTGCCGGCCTGCGCGCCGTCGTCGGCTGCAGCGAGGCCGGCCTCCGCACCGCCTGCATCACCAAGGTGTTTCCGACCCGTTCGCACACGGTCGCGGCGCAGGGCGGCATCTCCGCTTCGCTCGGCAACATGCACAAGGACGACTGGCGCTGGCACATGTACGACACCGTGAAGGGGTCGGACTGGCTCGGGGACCAGGACGCGATCGAATACATGGTGCGCAACGCGCCCGACGCGGTCTACGAGCTCGAGCATTGGGGCGTGCCGTTCTCGCGCACCGAGGACGGCAAGATCTACCAGCGTCCGTTCGGCGGCATGACCACCGAGTTCGGCAAGGCCCAGGCGCAGCGCACCTGCGCCGCCGCCGACCGCACCGGCCACGCCATGCTGCACACGATGTACGGCCAGTCGCTGCGCCACGCGGCCGAGTTCTTCATCGAGTTCTTCGCCATCGACCTGATCATGGACGACCAGGGCACCTGCCGCGGCGTCATCGCGCTCAAGCTCGACGACGGCACGCTGCACCGTTTCCGCGCCCAGACCACGATCCTGGCGACCGGCGGCTATGGCCGCGCCTATGCCTCCTGCACCTCGGCGCACACCTGCACCGGCGATGGCGGCGGCATGGTGCTGCGCGCCGGCCTGCCGATGCAGGACATGGAGTTCGTGCAGTTCCATCCGACCGGCATCTACGGCTCGGGCTGTCTCGTCACCGAGGGTGCGCGCGGCGAAGGCGGCTATCTCGTCAACGCCGAAGGCGAGCGGTTCATGGAGCGCTATGCGCCGTCGGCAAAGGACCTCGCTTCGCGCGACGTGGTCTCGCGCGCGATGACCATCGAGATCCGCGAGGGACGCGGCGTCGGCAAGAAGAAGGACCACATCTTCCTGCATCTCGACCATCTCGATCCCGCTGTGCTCGCCGAACGCCTGCCGGGCATCTCGGAATCGGCCAAGATCTTCGCCAATGTCGACGTGACGCGCGAGCCGATCCCGATCGTGCCGACCGTGCATTACAACATGGGCGGCATCCCCACGAACTATCACGGCGAGGTGCTGACCAAGAAGGACGGCGACGACAACGCGGTGATCCCCGGCCTGATGGCGATCGGCGAAGCGGCCTGCGTCTCCGTGCACGGCGCCAACCGCCTCGGCTCCAACTCGCTGATCGACCTCGTCGTGTTCGGCCGCGCCGCCGCGTTGCGCCTGGCCGAAAAGCTCACACCCAACGCCAAGCAGCCCGAGCTGCCGACGAACTCGGCCGAGATGGCGCTCGGTCGCCTCGACCATTACCGCTACGCCTCAGGCGGCACGCCGACCGCGAAGCTGCGCGAAGGCATGCAGCACGTGATGCAGAACAATTGCGCCGTGTTCCGCACCGGCGAAGTGCTGAGCGAAGGCCAGAACCTGATCGCGAAGGTCCACAGCGGCATCACCGACATCGCCGTCTCCGACCGCTCGCTGGTCTGGAATTCGGACCTCGTCGAGACGCTGGAGTTCGACAATCTGATCTCGCAGGCGGTGGTGACGATGAACTCGGCCGCCAACCGCACCGAGAGCCGCGGCGCCCATGCCCGCGAGGACTTCTCCGAGCGCGACGACAAGAACTGGATGAAGCACACGCTGGCCTGGCTGGACGATGCCGGCAAGGTCAGGATCGAGTATCGCCCGGTTCACAACTACACCATGACCAACGACGTGCAGTACATCCCGCCCAAAGCTCGCGTTTACTAAACGTCGCGCGTGTATTGATCGAACAGCGAAGGCCTTAATCGAATGGTTGAATTCGCACTTCCGAAGAACTCCAAGATCACTGGCGGCAAGACCTGGCCGAAGCCCCCGGGCGCGACCGAGCTCCGCGAGTTCAAGGTCTATCGCTGGAATCCGGACGACGGCAAGAATCCAAGCGTCGATACCTATTACATCGACACCAATGATTGCGGCCCGATGGTGCTGGACGGCCTGATCTGGATCAAGAACCACATCGACCCGTCGCTGACCTTCCGCCGCTCCTGCCGTGAAGGCGTCTGCGGCTCCTGCGCGATGAACATCGACGGCCAGAACACGCTGGCCTGCACCAAGTCCATGCACGACGTGAAGGACGGCGCGGTGAAGATCAACCCGCTGCCGCATCAGCCGGTGGTGAAGGACCTCGTCCCCGACCTCACCAATTTCTACGCGCAATACGCCTCGGTCGAGCCCTGGCTGAAGACGACCTCGCCGACGCCGCAGAAGGAATGGCGCCAGAGCCACGAGGACCGCGAGAAGCTCGACGGCCTCTACGAGTGCATCCTCTGCGCCTGCTGCTCGACCTCCTGCCCGAGCTATTGGTGGAACAGCGAGCGCTATCTCGGCCCCGCCGCGCTGCTCCAGGCCAACCGCTGGGTCTCGGATTCGCGCGACGAGGCCACCGGCGAGCGGCTCGACAATCTCGAGGACCCGTTCCGGCTCTATCGCTGCCACACCATCATGAACTGCGCCAAGGCCTGCCCGAAGGGCCTCAACCCGGCCGAAGCCATCGCCGAGCTCAAGCTCAAGATGGTCGAACGCCAGATCTGAGGCGAAGTCCCCCTTCCGCCCCGGCTAAACCGGCCGGGGTGTTCTGCATTTGCCGTTAATTCGAGCAGAATTTTTCTCTGACCCGCTCGACGCGCAAATTTCCGGCTCGCAACCAACGGTTCCAGCACAAGCTGCTTCCTTCCTTGCGCGGGATTCAGTTAAGCTCCCGTCAGGGACGGAGCGACTGTGCAGAGGGCGCAACGCAACTCGCTGAGGCTGTTGCAGTGGATGATGGCGGCATCCCTGGCGCTGCCGATTGGGCTGTTCGTCGTCGCCGCCGCGATCTCCTACACATCGACCAACGATACCGCCGACCGCGAGATCGAGCGCACGGTCGATGTCGCCCATGAGCACGCGCTCAAGGTCTTCGAGACCATCGACCGCAGCCTCGCCGAGCTCAACGAGGTCGTGCGCGGTCTGCCCGACGGCATCATCCGCGAGCGCGAGCCGACGCTGCATCGCCGGCTGAAGCGGCTGACCGATTCGCTGCCGCAGCTCAAATCGGCCTGGATCTTCGACGCGAACGGAAAGGCGCTGGTCAACAGCCTCGTCTCGCCGCCGCCGGACCTGAGCTTTGCCGACCGCGATTACTTCTATTCCCATGTGGACCAGAGCATCGGCACGTTCATCGGCACGGCGCTGACGCCACGACCGCCCTATCAGGGCGCCCGATTCTTCGGCGTCAGCCGCCGCCGCGAGTCCGACGACGGTCGCTTCATCGGCGTGATCCAGGCCTCCGTGTTGCCGGAATATTTCGAAAGCTTCTATGCCAGGATCGGCACCGATCCCGGCAACTTCTTCGCGATGGGGCGCACCGACGGCGCAATGCTCGCGCATTTTCCCCGGCTCGACCACGAGCTTCGGCTCGATCCGACCGGACCGGTGGGCCAGAAGATCGCGACCCAGCCCGTGCACGGCCTCATCACGGTCGCCTGGCCCTCGGACGGTATCGAGCGGCGCATCGCCTACCGGCGCGTCGCCGAATATCCGATCTATGTCAGCGCCGGATTGGAGACCTCTGCGATCCGCGCACGCTGGCTCGCCACCATCGGCCAGCATCTGGTGTTCGGCATTCCCGCCACCGCGCTGCTGTTCCTGCTGCTGGTGCTCGCTCTGCGGCGTACCCAGCACCTTCAGGCCGAAGCTGCAAAGCGGCGCGAGGCCGAGGAGGCGCTCAAGCACAGCCAGCGCCTGGAAGCGCTCGGCCAGCTCACCGGCGGCGTCGCGCACGACTTCAACAACCTCCTGACGGTGATCCGTGCTTCGGTCGATCTCTTGAACCGTCCGCAGCTGACGGAGGAGCGGCGACAACGCTACATCACGGCCATTGCCGATTCGGTGGCGCGTGCGGCCAAGCTGACTTCGCAATTGCTCGCCTTTGCGCGGCGCCAGACCCTCAAGCCGGAGGTGTTCGACGTCGGCGCACGGGTGCAGTCGCTGGACGACATGCTCGCCACGCTACTGGGCCCCGCGATCGAGATCGTCATGCAACTGCCGGCGGAACCGTGCCTCGTCAATGCCGATGCCAGCCAGTTCGAGACGGCGCTGATCAACATGGCGACCAATGCGCGCGATGCCATGCAAGGCCAGGGGCGAATCGTTTTCAAGGTCGAGGCCACGACGACCGTTCCGGACGCGCTGGTGCAGCTTTCGGCCAGCCCGGACCACGGCTTCGTCCGCGTCACCGTCAGCGATACCGGCGTCGGCATTCCCGCCGCGCGGCTCGGGCGCATCTTCGAGCCGTTCTTCACCACCAAGCAGGTCGGCCGCGGCACCGGCCTCGGCCTGTCCCAGGTGTTCGGATTCGCCCGGCAGTCCGGCGGCGAGGTGACCGTGGCGAGCGAGGTGGGGCACGGCAGCACCTTCTCGCTCTATCTGCCGCGCGTGCCGCCGGGCCTGCTGCCGCAACGCCAAGCGCCCAACATGGCGCCGGCGGTGGCCGGCAGCGGCATGTCGGTGCTGGTGGTCGAGGACAATATCGAGCTGGCCAATTTCGCCGCCGACGGGCTCACCGAGCTCGGCTACAGCATCACGCTGGTCGACAACGCGGCCGACGCGCTCGCCGAGCTCGTCGTGGACGCCGATCGCTTCGATGTCGTGTTCTCGGACGTGGTGATGCCCGGGATGACCGGGCTCGATCTGCTGCAGGCGATCCGCGAGCGCGGACTCGGCGTGCCGGTCGTTCTGACCACCGGCTACAGCCAGGCCCTGTCGCAGGAGGGTACCGGCGGCTGCGACCTCGTGCAAAAGCCTTATTCGATCGAGGAATTGTCGCGCGTTCTGCATCGGGCGGCGCGGATCAGGCACGTCAGGGACGGCGCCGCCGAATAGGGGCTCCGGAACCTCGCGGGAACCGGCCGAGTTCCCTTGGCGTTGTCCGTTCATGTACAAGCCGGCCGCGACGCGTGAACAGGGCAAGAAGCCGCCCATCGTCAATATCGAGGGCGAGAACGGCGACGAAGTGACACCGCCGCCGCCCGAACTGGTCGAACCCGACCCCGAACTGTCACCCGAGGCAGCCGAGCAGGTCCGCAAGGATTATCTGCTGACACGGTTCTGGATCAGCGCCCGCGGCTTCTGGGGCCGCAACGGCGACCGCCTCGCCTGGCCGTTCTCGGTTGGTCTCGGCCTGCTGATCGTGCTGACCGTCGGCTTCCAATACGGCATCAATGTCTGGAATCGCGCGATCTTCGACGCCATCGAGAAGCGCGATGCGGCGAGCGTCTTCCATCTCACCGCAATGTTCTTCCCGCTCGCGATCGGCAGCATCGTGCTCGCAGTCGTGCAGGTGTTCGCGCGCATGGGCATCCAGCGACGCTGGCGCGCCTGGCTGACGGCGAGCGTGCTGACACGGTGGCTCAAGAACGGGCGCTACTATCAGCTCAACCTTGTCGGCGGCGACCACAAGAATCCCGAATACCGGATCGCGGAGGATTTGCGGATTGCGACCGACTCCCCCGTCGACTTCCTCGCCGGCGTGACTTCGGCGCTGCTGTCGGCCGCGACCTTCATCGTCGTGCTCTGGACCATCGGCGGGGCACTTACCGTCACGCTCGGCGGTTCGTCGGTGACCATTCCCGGCTTCCTCGTGATCGCCGCGATGCTGTACGCCGCGATCGCATCCGGATCGATCGTGGTGATCGGCCGGCGCTTCGTGCAGGTCTCCGAGGGCAAGAACCAGGCCGAAGCCGAGTTCCGCTACACCCTGACGCGCGTGCGCGAGAACGGCGAGAGCATCGCCCTGCTCGGCGGCGAGGAGGAGGAGCGCGACGGCATCGATCGCAACTTCACGAGCGTGCTGCGGCAATGGGCGCGCCTTGCCGGCCAGCACATGCGCACCACGCTGGTGTCGCAAGGATCGAGCCTCGTTGCGCCGGTCGTGCCGCTTCTGCTCTGCGCGCCAAAGTTCCTCGACGGCAGCATGACGCTGGGCCAGGTGATGCAGGCCGCGTCCGCCTTCACGATCGTGCAGAGCGCGTTCGGCTGGCTGGTCGACAATTATCCGCGGCTCGCCGACTGGAATGCCTGTGCGCGGCGCATCGCCTCGCTGATGATGTCGCTCGACGGCCTCGAGCGCGCCGAGCAGGGCGACGGCCTCGGCCGCATCAAGCGCGGCGAGACCAGCAACGAGGCCATGCTGGAGCTGAAGGATCTCTCGGTCACGCTCGACGACGGCACCGCCGTGGTCGGCGAGACCGAGGTGGTGATCGAGCCCGGCGAGCGGCTGCTGGTCGCCGGCGAATCCGGCACCGGCAAGAGCACGCTGGTGCGCGCCATCGCCGGCCTGTGGCCGTGGGGCGGCGGCAGCGTGAATTTCCATGCCGATCGCCGGCTGTTCATGCTGCCGCAGCGGCCCTATGTGCCCTCCGGCTCCTTGCGGCGGGCGGTCGCCTATCCCGGCGCGGCCGACCACTGGACTTTGGACGAGATCGGCGCAGCCCTGCACAAGGTCGGCCTCGATCATCTCAAGGAGAAGATCGAGGAGGAGGCACCGTGGGACCAGACCTTGTCGGGCGGCGAGAAGCAGCGCCTCGCCTTTGCGCGGCTGCTCCTGCACAACCCCGACATCGTCGTGCTCGATGAGGCGACCTCGGCGCTCGACGAGAAGAGCCAGGACAAGATGATGCAGATGATCACCGAGGCGCTGCCGAAGGCGACCATCGTCAGCGTCGCGCATCGCGCCGAGCTGGAGGCTTTCCACAGCCGCAAGATCGTGCTGGAGCGACGCAAGGGCGGCGCCAAGCTCGTCAGCGATATCGACCTGATTCCGCGCAAGGGCCGGCGCCGGCTGCTCGGACGGTTCTTGCGGCAGCGCAAGGCGCCAAAGAAGGCGGCGTGATCCGTAGCCCGGATGGAGCGTAGCGCAATCCGGGAAGGTCCATCCGCGCGGCAAGAATCCCGGATTACGCTGCGCTCCATCCGGGCTACCGGACTGTGATCGAGCGTTGGAGTCCTCGTCAAAACCGGTTATGCATGCGCCGCCTGCAACGAGGATCTGCTGCTTGACGTCCGACAATGCCCCTTCGCCCGCGCCGTTCGGTGCGTTTGCGCCCAATGCGGCGCAGGCTGCGATCATCCGCCTCGCTCAACGGTCGGGACTGAAGCGCGGCGCGTTCCGGCCGTGGATGTCGCGGCTGGTCAACCTGCTGCGCAGCGGCCCGGTCGACGTGCAATATCAGGGCGCCTCGTTCCGCTTCCATCACCAGGGCAGCGCGACCGAGCGCGGCGCGCTGTTCAATCCCGACTACAATCTGGACGAGCTCGACTTCCTGCGCCAGCACACCCCCGTGGGTGGCGTGTTCGTCGATGTCGGCGCCAATGTCGGCACCTTTGCGCTGGTGATGGCGCGGCAGGTCGGGCCATCCGGAAAAGTGGTCGCGATCGAGCCGCATCCGCTGACCTTCGGACGGCTCTCGTTCAACCACGCCGCATCGAAGACGCCGCAGGTGCGCCTGGTGCAGGCCGCCGCGGGCGACAGCGACGGCGAGCTGATGATCGAGAGCGGCGGCGGCAACCTCGGCGCCACCCACGTCGTCACCGGCACGGCCAGTGCCGAGGCCATCAAGGTGCCGTCGCTGCGCCTGGTGCGCATTCTGGAGGAGGCCGGCGTCGGCCAAGTCGATTCGCTGAAGATCGACGTCGAGGGCTTTGAGGACCGCGTGCTGATCGGCTTCTTCCGCGACGCGCCGCAAATGCTGTGGCCGCGCGCGGTGGTGATCGAGCATCTGTCACAAAACGAATGGCAGCAGGATTGTATTGCCGACATGGTCGGGCGCGGCTTTACGATCGCACGCAAGACACGAAGCAATACGTTTTTGTCTCGCTGACGGGTTACGAACAAGGGAGGTTGCGATGATCGATCATCTGGGATTCTCCGTCTCCGACTATGAGCGCGCCAAGGCGTTCTATGCGAAGGCACTGGCGCCGCTCGGCTACAGCCTGATCATGGAGGTCACGGCCGAGCAGACCGGACACGCTGCGGCTGCAGGCTTCGGTGCCGACGGCAAGCCCGATTTCTGGATCGGGGGCGAGGGCGCGATGAACAAGCCGGTGCATGTCGCCATCCACGCCAAGGATCGCACCACAGTCGATGCGTTCTACAAAGCGGCGATGGCGGCCGGCGGCCGCGACAACGGCCCGCCCGGCATCCGCCCGCATTATCACGCGAACTATTACGGCGCCTTCGTGCTCGACCCCGACGGCCACAACATCGAAGCGGTCTGCCACACGCCGGAATAATCCGGTCTTCGAAGCGATGTGACGCGGAACATCGGTGCTGCACCTTCGTTGTTGTTCTCTGGACAACGATCCCGATGATGCCGATGCCGATTGAACCGCCCGAGATTCCGCCGTCGACGCCCGGTACGCCGACTGAGCCGCCGCCCGGAATCCCGCCCGGCAATCCGCAGCCCGAAATCACGCCGCCGGTGCGCGAGCCCGGCTCGCCGCCGCGGCCCGACGAATTGCCGGGCCGCATGCCTGAGGAGATCCCATCGCGCGGACCGAACGGGCCGCTCACGCCCAATCCTGCGACGGATGCGATTCCGCCGCGCGATCACGCGTGAAGCAGCGAAGCAATGTCAGGCGATTGCCACCAGCGTCTGAATGCGCAATGAACGTTGCCATAGTGAGATGATTTGCGTGCAGAAATAAATCGGGTCGCAGTTGCATCGCCCGCCACAATGCGGCCTAACGCTTGGCCGTTCATCCCGACACTTCGACAAAGAACCTTCCGGGGAAATTCACCACATGACCAACCTTCGTTTCGTGCTGCTTGCGACGACGGCTCTGACCGCGATGCAATTGGCCAACACCGCATCGCATGCGCAAGACGCTGCGCCGTTCGTCGTCGCTCAGGCCCAGCCGCAGGACGCGGGCCCTGACGGAAGACCGAAGCAGCCGCCGAAGGGACCGCCAGGCGCGGCGCCGCCTGCAGCACCCGCACGCCCCGCGGCTCCGCCGCCGGCGGCTGCACCGCCCCAGCCGCCTGCAGCTCCTCCGCCGGCCGCAGCACCGCCGCGCCCGGCAGCGCCGCCACCGCCTCCGCCTCCCCCTGCGGCCCGCCCGGCAC
>NZ_JADYVQ010000027.1:0-64914 GCF_020193895.1 Bradyrhizobium sp. NBAIM14
GCCGCAGGAAAAGCGCACAGCGTCGCCCTGATCGCTTGCGCCAGGAAGCTCCTTATCTACGCCAACACCGTTGTTGCCCGAGGTACGCCCTGGCGTGAAAATACCGCCGCAACTTAATGGTTGCTACGCGACTGTGGTTATGGATCCCGGGCTCGCGCTCCGCGCGCCCCGGAGTGACCGCGGAAATTACTTCGGCGCCTGCCACGCCTTCATCACCGCCCCGATCTCCGCCGCCTCCGGCTCGCGCGCGGCCGAGGGCGTGCGCGAGAACCGCGGCGCCGGGGCCGGCTGTTTCACGCCGTGACGCTCGATGAAGACGTTGCGGGCGACCATGTGCGGATGCTGTGTCGCCTCAGACATGGTCAGCACCGGCGCGAAGCAAATGTCAGTGCCTTCCATGATCTTGCACCAGTCCTCGCGCGTCTTGCTCTTGAACACGGCCTTCAGCTTCTCCTTCAGCGCTGGCCAGGCCTTGCGGTCCATCTGCGCGTCGAAATCGGCGTCGGTGAGGCCGGCGTGCTCGCGCAGCAGCGCGTAGAATTGCGGCTCGATCGAGCCGATCGAGACGAAGTGCCCGCAGGCGCATTCGTAGACGCCGTAGAAATGCGCGCCGCCGTCGAGGAAGTTCTGGTTGCGCTCCTCGGTCCAGCGTCCCATCGTGGTCATGTCGAAGAAGAACGACATCAGCGAGGCCGCGCCGTCGCACATCGCCGCGTCCACCACTTGGCCTTTGCCCGACTTCTGTGCTTCCAGCAGTGCGGCGAGCACGCCGACGACGAGATAGAGCGCACCGCCGCCGAAATCGCCGACCAAATTGAGGGGCGGCACCGGCGCTTCCTCAGTGCCGATCGCGGCGAGCGCGCCGGTGATGGAGATGTAATTGATGTCGTGGCCGGCGGCGTTGGCGAGCGGGCCTTCCTGGCCCCAGCCGGTCATGCGGCCATAGACCAGCTTCGGGTTGCGTGCGAGCACGACGTCCGGCCCGAGGCCCAGCCGCTCCATCACACCGGGGCGAAAACCCTCGACCAGCGCGTCCGCGCTCGCGAGCAGATCCAATACTTGCGCGATCGCCGCCTTGTCCTTGAGGTCGAGCTCGATCACCTTGCGGCCGCGCCCGGCCACCGACTTCATGCTCTTCTTCGCGCCGACGCGGTCGAGCGTGACGACGTCGGCGCCCATGTCGGCCAGCATCATGCAGGCGAACGGACCGGGCCCGATGCCGGCGAATTCGACGATGCGGAAGCCCGAGAGCGGGCCGGAAGCGCGGACGGAGGAGGTGGGGGCGGGTTTGTCGAGCACGTTGTTGTTTCCTCGGGTCGCGGACGGATGCCGGCGATCGGCAATCGCCTCTGACGTTTCTTCTGTTGAGCGAGTTAATCGGCCGATTAACTTTTCTCGCCTTCACGCCAGCGAGGCAAGCGGTTTTCATGCCGCACGGCCAAAATAAAACGGCGCGCACCGAAGTGCGCGCCGCGGAAAATTTGCGTGGAGACGCTAAGTCGAACTGTCAGCGCGCAGCAGCGACCGCGCGTTGTGCCATCACCTTGATCAGATTGGCGCGATATTCCGCCGTGCCGTGGATGTCGGCCAGCAATCCGTTCGCCGAGATGCTGACGCTGTCGATCGCCGATGGCGACCAGTTCGCCTTCAGCGCCGCCTCGATCGCGCCCACCCGCATCACGCCGGTTTGCGAGGCGCCGGTGGCGGCGACCCGAACCTCGCCCGACTTGGCCTGCGCCACGAACACGCCGGTCAGCGCGAAGCGCGAGGCCGGATGCCGCATCTTCTCGTAGCCCGCCTTTGCCGGCACCGGGAATGACACGGCGGTGATGATCTCGCCGTCTTCGAGCGCCGTCGTGAACAGGCCCTGGAAGAAATCATCCGCCGCAATCGACCGCTTGTTGGTCTTCACGGTGGCGCCGAGCGCGAGCAGCGCCGCCGGGAAATCCGCGGCCGGATCGTTGTTGGCGATCGAGCCGCCGATCGTGCCGCGGTAGCGCACGGCGGGGTCGCCGAGCACGGAGGTGAGGTAGGCGATTGCAGGAATCGCCTGCTTCACGTCGGCATTCGTCATGATGTCGTAATAGGTCGTCGCAGCCTTGATGGTCAGCGTGTCGCCTGACAGCTCGACGCCCTGCAGCTCCTTGATCCTGCCGAGGTCGATGACGTCGGAGGGACCTGCGAGGCGCTGCTTCATGACCGGCAGCAGCGTCTGACCGCCGGCGAGGAACTTCGACTCGCTACCCTTGGCGAACAGGCTGGCGGCCTCGTCGACCGAGAAGGCGCGATGATAGGTGGTCTGGTACATCTTCGGTCCTCCCTTAAGCCGCGTGGATCGTGCGCCACACCCTGTCAGGGGTTGCGGGCATTTCCAGGTTGTTCTTGCCGATCGCATCCGTGATCGCGTTGATCACGGCCGCCGATGCGCCGATCGCGCCGGCCTCACCGCAGCCCTTGATGCCCAAGGGATTGCCCGGGCACAGCGTCGTGGTGTGGGACAGGTTGAACGACGGCACGTCGTCGGCGCGCGGCATGGCGTAATCCATGAACGAGGCCGTGACCGGCTGGCCGTTGGCATCATAGATCGCATGCTCGAGCAATGCCTGCCCGATGCCCTGCACGAGGCCACCATGGACCTGGCCCTCGACGATCATCGGGTTGATCAGCCGGCCGAAATCGTCCGCCGCGACGAAGTTGACGAAGGAGGTCTTGCCGGTGCCGGGATCGACCTCGAGCTCGCAGATATAGGCGCCGGCCGGGAAGGTGAAGTTGGTCGGGTCGTAGAAGGCGCTCTCCTTCAGGCCCGGCTCCATCCCGTCAGGCAGATTGTGCGCCGTATAGGCCGCGAGCGCGACCATCGGCAGGGCGATCGCCTTGTCGGTGCCTGTCACCTTGAACTCGCCGTTCTCGATGACGATGTCGGCCTCCGACGCCTCCAGCGCATGCGCGGCGATCTTCTTGGCCTTGGATTCCATCTTCTCCATCGCCTTCAGGATCGCGGTGAGGCCGACGGCCGCCGAGCGCGAGCCGTAGGTGCCCATGCCGAACTGCACCTTGTCGGTGTCGCCATGGACGATCGAGACCTGGCTGATCGGAACGCCCAGGCGCTCCGCGACGAGCTGGCAGAAGGTGGTCTCGTGACCCTGCCCGTGGCTGTGCGAGCCGGTGAGGATCTCGATGGTGCCGACCGGGTTGACGCGCACCTCGGCCGATTCCCAAAGGCCGACGCCGGCGCCCAGGCTGCCGACCGCCTTCGACGGCGCGATGCCGCAGGCCTCGATGTAGCAGGACACGCCGATGCCGCGCAGCTTGCCGTCGGCCTTCGCCTTGGCCTTGCGGGCAGGGAAGCCGGCATAATCGATCGCTTTCATCGCCGCATCGAGGGAAGCGTTGAAGTCGCCGGTGTCGTAGGCCATGATGACAGGCGTCTGGTGCGGGAACTGGGTGATGAAGTTGGTCCGCCGCAACTGGGCCGGATCGACGTTCAGCTGCCGCGCCGCCGTTTCCATCAACCGCTCGATCAGATAGCTCGCCTCGGGCCGGCCCGCGCCGCGATAGGCGTCGACCGGCGTGGTGTTGGTGTAGACCCCGATCACCTCGGCATGGATCGCCGGGATGTTGTACTGGCCCGACAGCAGCGTCGCGTAGAGATAGGTCGGCACCGAGGACGAGAACAGCGACATGTAGGCGCCGAAATTGGCGTAGGTCTTCACCTTGAGGCCGATGATCTTGTTGTTGGCGTCGAAGGCCATCTCGGCATGGGTGATGTGATCGCGGCCATGCGCGTCGGTGAGGAAGGCTTCGGTGCGGTCGCCGGTCCACTTGACGGGACGGCCGACTTTCTTCGAGGCCCACAGCGCCACCATCTCCTCGGGATAGATGAAGATCTTGGAGCCGAAGCCGCCGCCGACGTCGGGCGCGATCACGCGCAGCTTGTGCTCGGGGGCGATGTTGTAGAACGCCGAGAGCACGAGACGGGCGACGTGCGGGTTCTGCGACGTCGTATAGAGGGTGAAGTGCTCCTCCGCGGTGTCGTAATCGGCGATCGCCGCGCGCGGCTCCATCGCATTCGGCGCGAGGCGGTTGTTGGTGACGTCGAGCTTCACCACATTGGCGGCTTTCGAGAAGGCGGCATTCACCGCGCCCTCGTCGCCGATCACCCAATCATAGACCTGGTTGCCGGGCGCCTCAGGATGAAGCTGCGGCGCGCCGGGCTTGATGGCGGCGTGCATGTCGGCGACCGCGGGGAGCTCCTCGTAGTCGACCACGACGGCTTCCGCCGCGTCGCGCGCGAGATTCTTGCTGTCGGCGATCACGACGGCAATTGCCTGTCCGACGAAGCGCACCGTGTCCGGCGCCATCGCCGGCCATGCGCCCATCTTCATCGGGCTGCCGTCCTTGGAGGTGATGGCCCATCCGCAGATCAGGTTGCCGACCTTGTCGTCGACCAGCTCCTGTCCGGTGAGCACCGCGACCACGCCCGGCATCTTCAGCGCCGCGGACGAGTCGATCTTCTTGACCTTGGCGTGCGCGTGCGGGCTGCGGATGAAATAGGCATGGGTCATACCCGTCAATTTGATGTCGTCGACGTAACGGCCCTTGCCGGTAATGAAACGCTTGTCTTCCTTGCGCACGACGCGTGCGCCGATGCCTTCAACACCCATGTCTGGTCCTCCCGACCGGAAATTTCCTTGATCGCGCCGTCCATCGACGGCTGCGACGGTTGTTCTTGTTTCGAGGCGCGCCGCTTACTCGGCCGCCTGCGAGACCTTCATGCGGCCGGCGGCGTCCAGCACCGCCTTGACGATGTTGTGATAGCCGGTGCAGCGGCAGATATTGCCTTCGAGCTCGGTGCGGACGGTCGCCTCGTCGAGCTGTCCACCATGGCGGTGCACGATGTCGATCGCCGACATGATCATGCCCGGCGTGCAATAGCCGCACTGCAGGCCGTGATTGTCGCGGAAGGCGGCCTGCATCGGGTGCAGTTCGTCGCCCTTGGCGATGCCCTCGATCGTGGTGACGTTGGCGCCGTCGGCCTGCCCCGCCAGCATGGTGCAGGATTTCACCGCGCGGCCGTCCATGTGCACGACGCAGGCGCCGCACTGGCTGGTGTCGCAGCCGACATGGGTCCCGGTCAGGTTGAGGTGATCGCGCAGGAGCTGGACCAGCAGCGTGCGGTCCTCGACATCGACAGCAACGGCCTTGCCGTTGACCGTCAGTTTGACTGTAGACACTTGAAGTCCTCCCAAAGTTATTTTGATTGGTTCTAATTAGAGACAGCGCAAACGAAACTTTGCAACTGGGTTTTTGCTGACCGCGGTCATGGAAGGGTCATCGTGATGACGGTCGCCGATCTGCGATTCGGCCACGACGTCTCGTGCCGCCGCCATCACGTGCTGCGACATTGTAGGAGACACACGGAAAGTCGCAGCTAGCATCTGCGATGGCGTGCTCGGCTGCCGCCGCAATAGGCGCGTGAGCCGGTCGCGCGTGCCGTGGTCATCTCGCCGCTTGCCCTGGACCTAGGCCCGGTCGTGCGTCGTTCCTCCCTTTAATGCCGTGCTCGTTGCGCGAATAGGAGCATGCGCCCCCGCCTTTGTAATCGCGATCTTGGTAGTAGGGCGAGACGACTTAAGCCATTGATTTTGCTTACGGCAATGCAGCGAAGTGCCGCCGTCGAGCCGCGTGGGTTAGGACGCCCCGCGTGTTGCGCTTCCAACAACCCACTGCGTCATTCCGGGGCCCGAGCGGAGCGAGGGAGCCCGGAATCCATCGGGCCGCAGAGTCCGCGGGGAAATGGATTCCGGGTTCGCGCCAAGAGGCGCGCCCCGGAATGACATCGCGTGAATGAGAGGTCCGGAAAGCAGGACTACTACTTCCTGGCGATAGATCGCAGCCGCCCGTCCCCCTAGTCGAGCCGTACAGGCAACGGCAACAAGGGTGGAAGCGATGCAGATGAACGACAGTCAGCGGATCCCGGCGTCGAAGGCAAAGGTCTGGGCCGCGCTCAACGATCCCGAAATTCTCAGGCGCTGCATTCCCGGCTGCCAATCGCTCGAGATGGCGTCGCCGACCGAGATGACGGCGACCGTGGTGCTGAAGGTCGGTCCGGTGAAGGCGGCGTTCAGCGGCAAGGTGAGGCTGACCGATATCGATGCGCCCAACGGCTATCGCATCGTCGGCGAGGGCGCCGGCGGCGTCGCCGGCTTTGCCAAGGGCGGCGCGAAGGTCAGGCTGGAAGAAGAAGCCCCTGATGTCACCATCCTGCACTACGAGGCCGATGCGCAGATCGGCGGCAAGCTCGCACAGCTCGGCTCGCGATTGATCGACTCGACGTAGCGAAAACTCGCCGCGAGCTTCTTCGAAAATCTCGCCGGCGTGGTAGCGCCATCATCGTGATTGATGCGCGATGCCGCCTTCATTCGAACGCGCATTTCAAGCTGCAAAACAAGGGCAGGACGCAAGGCGCGACAACAAGATGAGCGGCGAAAGCCGCCGATGATTTGCACTACTACCTTCCGCCTATACTAAGCGCGAAACGGCGATGCTGTAATTTCGAACGATGGCTCGCAGGCGAACTGCGCATCACGAGCGCAGTGCGCTCAGGCGCCCAACGAGGCGTGCACAACAACATCGCGGAGGGAATACATGACCTTTGGAACGAAGGGCTTCTTGGCCGGCATCTCCATGATTGCGATGCTCGCCGCCGTTACACCGGGCGTTCGCGCCAACGACTCGGTGCTCAACGCGCAATCCGATTCGAATCAATGGGCCGTTGCCGGCCACGATTACGGCAACACGCGCTTCAGCCCGCTCAAGCAGATCAACACCGAGAACGCCGGGAAGCTGACGCTCGCTTACTCCTTCTCGCTGGCGTCGTTGCGTTCGAACGAATCCTCGCCGATCGTCATCGGCAACACGCTGTACGTTTCGAGCTCGTGGGGTCCGAAATACGTCTATGCGCTCGATGCGGCGACGGGGCAGCGCAAATGGACCTGGGAGCCCGATATTCCCGAGGACGTGCTGCAATACTCCTGCTGCGACGTGAACAGCCGCGGCGTCTCCTACGCCGACGGCAAGATCTTCGTCGGCCGCCTCGACGGCAAGCTGACCGCGCTCGATGCCGCGACCGGCAAGTCGCTGTGGACGGCGAAGGTGGTCGACTACAAGCAGGGCTCGGTCATCACCTCGCCGCCGCTCGTCGTGCGCGACAAGGTCATCACCGGTTTCGGCGGCGGCGAATACGGCGTGCGCGGCGCGCTGCTGGCCTTCGACATCAACACCGGCAAGCAGGTGTGGCAGACCTACACCGTTCCTTCGCCGGACGAGCCCGGCGGCGATTCCTGGAAGGGCGACTCCGCCCAGCATGGCGGCGGCGCGGCCTGGCTGGTCGGCTCCTACGATCC
Organism: Bradyrhizobium sp. NBAIM14; assembly: GCF_020193895.1. Classification (NCBI taxonomy): domain Bacteria; kingdom Pseudomonadati; phylum Pseudomonadota; class Alphaproteobacteria; order Hyphomicrobiales; family Nitrobacteraceae; genus Bradyrhizobium; species Bradyrhizobium sp. NBAIM14. The sequence goes on from NZ_JADYVQ010000027.1 coordinate 7,407, forward strand.
GAAGACCGACACGGTCTATTGGGGCACCAGCAATCCCGCCCCGTGGAACACGGCGGTGCGTTCGACCGGCGACGGCAACTTCGGCAAGCTGACCAACCTCTACACGGCTTCGACGCTCGCGCTCGATCCCAACACCGGCAAGATCAAGTGGCACATCCAGACCACGCCGGCCGACGCGTGGGACTATGACGGCGTCAACGAAGCCGTGCTCGCGGATCTCAAGATCGGCGGCAGCACCGTTCCGACGCTGATGAAGGCCGACCGCAACGGCTTCTTCTTCGTCGCCAACCGTGAGACCGGCAAGGTGCTGTCGGCGGAGAAATACGTGTTCTCCAACTGGGCCAAGAAGTGGGACGTCGCCACGATGCGCGCGGTCGAGGATCCCGACAAGCGTCCCGGGCCGGGCCATCCCGCCAAGGACATCTGCCCGAACCTGATCGGCGGCAAGAACTGGCAACCGATGTCGTTCAATCCGCAGACTGGCCTCGTCTACATCCCGTCCAACAACGTCTGCATGGACTGGTCGGTCAGCGACGTCACTTACAAGCGCGGCGTGTTCTATCTCGGCGCCGAATTCCCGACCAAGGAAGGCCCCGGCGGCTTCCTCGGCGAGCTCGTCGCCTGGGATCCGGTCGCGCAGAAGAAGGTCTGGTCGATCAAGGAAGACCTGCCCTTCAACGGCGGCACGCTGACCACCGGCGGCGGCCTCGTGTTTGCCGGCAACATCCATGGCGACTTCCGTGCCATCGATGCGAAGTCCGGCAAGGTGCTGTGGAGCAAGAATCTCGGCTCCGGCATCGGCGCAGGTCCGGTGACCTATCAGGTCGACGGCAAGCAATATGTCGCCATCGTCGTCGGCCGCACCGCTGCGCTGCCTGCGTTCCTGGGCGAGGTAGGAAAGAAGATGACGGCCGCAGCCCCCGAGGGCGGCTCGCTCTTCGTGTTCTCCGTCCAGTGACAACTCGCGCGCGTATCCTCGAGGTGACGGGATACGCGCGCGCTTTCTCCGGATTTTAGCTGCGGCATCGGCCGATGCCTGGTGCCGCTGCGCCCGGCTCAACGAGCTCCGGCGCAACAAAGCCAACACCAAGGGAGACGAGGATGCGTCCGAATCATTCCGCCACCGGTGCGAGCCGACATCGCGCCATCGCAGGCCTGCTCGCATGTGCCGCCGCGGCGCTGATCGTTCCGGCCTCGCCGCTGCAGGCCAACGAGGCGCAACCGTTCCGTCTCTGCGCCGATCCGACCAACCTTCCATTCTCCAGCGACAGTTCGTCGAAGCCGGGCTTCTATGTCGAGATCGGGCAGGCCTTGGCGCAGGCGCTCGGCCGGCCGATCGCCTATGACTGGTACAAATCCTATTTCGGCAAGCGCACGGTGCGGGTCACGCTGCTCGGCAAGCAATGCGACGCCATGATCGGGCTGCCGCGGTCCGCAGATTTCATGGGCCCGGCCGTGATCTTCTCCGACGCCATCGCCAAAGAGGGCTATGCCCTCGTCGCCACCAAGGAATCTGCGAAGGGCGCGGCGATCGGCGGCATCGAGGGCCTCAAGGGCAAGCGCGTCGCCGTGCAGTTCGCCAGCACGCCGCAAAACCTGCTCGCGAGCCGCGACGACATCCAGAAAGTGACGGTGCTGTCGCCTGAGGAGGGCATGCAGGCGCTCGACCAGGGCCGGGCCGACGTCGCCTTCATCTGGGGCCCGGTCGCCGGCTGGCTGAACAAGACCAGCTACGGCGGCCGCTACCAGATCGAGCTCACCGAGGGCGAGGGCCTGTCATGGGACGCCGCCATCGGCTTTGCCAAGGCCTCGACCGAGTTGCGCGACCGCGTCAATGCCGTGCTGCCGCAGCTTCAGGGCAAGATCGGCGAGCTCGCCGTGAAATACGGTTTGCCGGGCGGCGCGCCGGTTCGCTTCGGCGCAGCGCCGACGCCAGCGCCGCTGACGACGGGCACGGGAAGCGGAGCCGGCGTCGTCCAGGTCGCCAATGTCGTGGCGACTGAGACCAAGGGCGATGCGGTCACGCCGGGCCTTGAGGCCGTCGGCGCGGGCAAGGAGATCTTCAACGGAACCTGCGCCCACTGCCACGGTCCCGATGCGATCCAGAGCGAGCGCAAGATCGATCTGCGGCTGCTGCGTCACCGCTACGGCGACGAGATGCGCGAGAAATATTTGACCACCGTGCAGGAGGGACGGCCGAACAAGGGCATGCCGGCCTGGAAGGAGGTCTATACCGAGGACCAGGTCAACAGCATCTATTCCTTCCTGCTGACGGTCCAGGTCGAATCGAACGATTGAACGGTCTTGACCGAACCCGATCGGGAGGATGTGGTAGCGTTCATCCGGCGCCATCCCGGTGCCGGATTGATGCCGGATGGTTCCGCCTCTTCCGCTGCGGCGGCGGATGCCCGTACGGTGCAGCATTCGGCGGTGCAGTCCTGTGAAGGCGCCATGACCAGCTTCCTGATCATCGACGATCATCCGCTGTTTCGCGAGGCCCTCGGTAATGCGGTGCGGCTGGCTCTGCCGGAGGCGCGGATTGTCGAGGCGATGTCGATCGAGGACGCCCTTCACATCCTGACGGCCGAGCAGGGCGAGGGCATCGACCTCGCACTGCTCGACCTCCTGCTGCCCGATGCGACCGGCTTCTCCGGCTTTCTGCGCTTGCGCGAGGCCCATCCACGCCTGCCCGTCGCCATCGTGTCGAGCGAGGAGGACCAGCGCGTCGTTCGCGAGGCGCTGGAGCTTGGGGCCGCGGGTTTTCTGCCGAAGTCGCTGTCGAAGCGCGAGCTGGCGCAGTCGATCGAGGGCGTGCTGAACGGATCGGTGTCGGTGCCGAAGGATTTCGTGGTAACGTCGCAGCGGCGTCGGGCCGAGGCCAGCAAGGCGCTCGAGGTCAAGCTGCGCGAGCTCACGCCGCAGCAGCTTCGCGTGCTCGATCTGCTGCGGCGCGGCTATCCGAACCGGCAGATCGGCCAGGAGCTTCAGCTCGCCGAATCCACGGTGAAGGCGCATATCACCGAAATTCTGCGCAAACTCGGCCTGTTCAGCCGCAACAAGGCGATCATCGAGATCGGCAAGGTGGACCTGCCGGATCCCAAGGCCCGGCCTTATGCGCGGGCCGACCGCGGGCGGCCGCAATGACGCGCAATATCCTGCTTGATCTGGATCAAACCGGTCTGGTCCGGCTGCGACATTCTCGTTTCGGCGTCGAACCCTTCGATCATCTGGCCAATCAACCGGGAATGGCTCACGCGTGATGCGATTTCTGATCGTCGAAGACCATCCGTTGTTTCGAGAAGCCTTGGAGGGCGCGCTCCAGATGGCGGCGCCGGCGGCCGAGATCCTTCAGGCGACGTCGATCGACGGTGCGCTCGAGCAGGCCGCGGCGGCTGCCGAGCTCGACCTCATCCTGCTCGATCTGTCGATGCCGGGCACCACGGGCCTTTCCGGCATCATCCGCATCCGCAAGGCCTTTCCCAGGATTCCCGTCGTCATCGTATCAGGGCATCAGGATCCGCAGATCATAGCCGGCGCCTTGTCGCTCGGCGTCTCCGGCTACATCCTCAAATCGTCCTCCAAGCAGGAGCTGGCGCAGTCGATCGGCGAGGTGCTGCGCGGTGCGGTCTGTGTCCCAGCCGCCTATCGCGGGCTCGTCCGCCCGCAACGCGCCGCCGGCCCGGCGCAGGATCTGCTGAAACGCCTGCACGAGTTGACGCCGCAGCAATTGCGCGTGCTCGAAATGCTCAAACGCGGCCTGCAGAACAAGCAGATCGCCTTCGAGCTGAACATCTCCGAGACCACGGTGAAGGTCCACGTCTCCGACATCCTGCGCAAGCTCAACGTGCTCAGCCGCACCAAGGCCATCGTCGAAATGTCCCGGATCGATTTCGCGACCCTGGCCGGCGAAGGCGCCGGCCTGAAGGGGGAGCGTTCGCAGGCCGATCCGCCCTCAGGATAATCCGGTGTCATTCGTCGGAACGAGGCGAGCCGCGGTTCAAGCCGGTAGCGGCTGGCCGGCTTGCTCGCGAGCGATGTAGTCGGCGTACCAGTCCGGCCAGTTCGCATCGTACTGACCGCCGTTCCGCTTCTCGTGCTCACCGTGTGCCTTAGCCGCACGTCGGAGCGCGCTCGCGAGCTCGGACGAGGAGGTGAATGTTGTTCCTGCTGGCTCTACGCGTCCCGGCAATCGCGTGGTGATCTCCTGGAACAGCCAGCCGTTGCCATCGGGATCGTTGAATGAGACGTACGAGCGATAGCTGGCGCGTGCGGGATCCAGACCAGCAATCCGACGGCGCCCGAACAGATAAGGCTCGTCGGGTCCGGTGTGCACGTCGCCTTCAGCGTGGAAGACTTCGCTGACCTCGACGCCGCGACCGCGCAGATCGTCTCGCGCGGCTTCAATGTCGGAGACGATCAGGTACAGACCCTGGGCGGAGCCGGGCGCCGCCGCGGTCACGTTCTTGCCGAAAATGACCGAGGAGGGGGAGCCGGGAGGTGTGAACTGGATGACGCGGTAGTCGTCAGGCCCGGCGAAATCGGCATCGAGCCGCCATCCGAGGTTCGCATAGAACTTCTTGGCGCGATCGATGTCCGAAACAGGGATGACGACGACTTCGAGCTTCATGTCGATCGTTGGCGCTTGGGTGGTCTCATTTGCATCGGGGGCAGGCATTGCTTCTCTCCTGATTATAGCGGTTACGATATAATCGTGTACGAGATATAAAGTACCTTGGAGCCTCAATGTCAACCTTCCGATTTAATCGGACACGATATATATGCACGCGGAGTTTCACATGTCCGTGTTGGAAAGGGCACCCCCATGAGCCTGAAGAACGGTCCCAGAGCCGAATTCAGAGACGATTCCAGAGATGATTCAACGACCAATCAGCCGAAACCGGCCGAGGGCGACCGGCGCCTCGACGATTTCCTGTGCTTCGCGATCTATTCGGCCAACCTCGCCTACGGACGAGCCTACAAGCCGGGCCTCGATGAGCTCGGCCTAACCTACCCCCAGTGGATCGCGATCGTGGCGCTGTGGGAGCAGGACGACCAAACCGTCAGCGAACTCGGCGACAAGATGTTCCTGGAATCCAACACCCTGACGCCGATCCTCAAAAAGCTCGAGGCGGCAGGCTATTTGCGCCGCCAGCGCGATCCCGCCGACGAGCGGCAGGTGCGCGTCAGTCTCACCGACGCCGGCCGACGCCTCCGCGAGAAAGGCATGCACATGAATCTCGTGAAGTCGAGCGGACTAAAGCCCGATGAGTTCGCGCGGCTGCAGAAAAGCGTCGTCAAGCTCCGCGACAATCTAATCAAGGCGATGGAGGAGGAGTGACAGGCCCCTGTCTACTTTGCATGGGGTTGTTTTCGACATTCTTGTCTTGGCTACGTCCGATAGCCCCGCCGCAAGGAAGGCGAGGCGAAGATCATCCGCGCTTCAGCTCAGCAGGAACGACAGCAGCGCCCGCATCTCGGCCGGCTTGATCGGCTTCTTCAGCACTTCGAGGCCCTGCAGGCTCGCCTGCTTCGCCGCCTGTTCGGAATAGTCGGCGGTGATGATCATGGCGGGCGTGTCGAGCTTCAAATGCTCCCGCACGTCGGTGATGGCCGACAGGCCGCTTTCGCCGTGGTCGAGATGGAGGTCGGCGATCACGACATCGGGCGCGCCGCCGAGCTCGCTGAGGCGCACGAGCGCGTCCGCACCCGATCGCGTGGTCGCGACGTCGCAGCCCCATCCCTCCAGCAGCGCGGCCATCGCCTCCGAGCCGTTCGGATCGTTCTCGATCAGCAGGATCTTGGCGCCTTCGAGCCCGCTGTAATCGTAGTGCCGCGCGGCGGGCGCGACCTCCTGCACCTCGTCGGCGACCTCGGCGAGGTCGGCCGGCTCCAGCTCCAGGGTGAAGGTCGATCCCTTGCCGAGCTGTGACGACAGCCGCACCTCGTGCCCGAGCTCGCTGGCGAAGCGGCGGACGATGGAGAGGCCGAGCCCGAAGCCGGCTTGGTCGGCCGCGTTGGCATCGCCGCGCTGGAATTCGCGGAAGATCGCCTCCTGCTGCGCCTGCGCGATCCCGGGTCCGGTGTCGGAGACCTGGACGCAGATCTGCCCGCTGCGCGGCCGGCATCCGATCACGACGCCGCCGCTGCGGGTATAGCGAATGGCATTGGCGAGCAGGTTCTGCAGGATCCGCCGCAGCATCATCGCATCCGACATCACCGCGAGCTGAGAGGGGCGGATGCGCAAGGACAGGCCTTGCCGCGCGGCGATCGGCTCGAACTCGTTGCGGAGCTGCTCGAACAGGGGGGCCAGCGCGATCGCGCGCACGTCGGGCTTGAGCGCGCCGGAATCGAGCTTGGCGATCTCCAGCAGCGAGCGCAGCAGGTCCTCCAGCATCACCAGCGAGCGGCTCGCCTGGTCGATCAGCACGCCCGCTTCCTGCGACTCCATCATCTCCGTCAGTGCGGACAGGGTCAGGCGCGCCGCGTTGAGCGGCTGCAACAGATCGTGGGTGACCGAGATCAGCACGGAGGATTTCAGCGAGCTTGCCGCCTCTGCCTGCTGCTTGGCGCGGTAGAGTCCCTCATTGGCACGCTCGACCGAATGCAGCGCCTCGCGCAATTGGTGCGTCCGGTCGCGAACCTTGTGGTCGAGCGCGATGGCGGTTTCGAACAATGAAAAGGCGTTGAGCTGCTGGTCCATCGAGCGCTCGACGCGCGACATCAGCGCGGCATTGATCTTCCTCAGCTTGGCGGCCTCGCGCCTGAGCTGGTCGACCGCATCGGGGCCCTGCCACATGTCCGTCACGACCGGCGCCTTCCGATCGCAACTCCCGTGAAGGTCTGGTTCACATGCATGGAGCCGAACTGCTCGCCGTAAGTGTGAAAGCCGACCACACGGTTCTGCCGGTACAGTTCTGACATGTCGCGGGCGAGCTGATGCTGCTCGGCATCGAGCCGGCGGAGCAGGCATTCGAAGCCGATATAGAGCGAGACGTCTCCGATCTGGTCGCGGATGTCGGCGAACGTCTCGCGGGCCGCGCCGACCAGGCTTCGCGAGGTCGCGGCGGTCAGCACCATGCCCTCGTCGATGGCGCAGAAGAAATGCAAGGAGCCGTCCGGCTCGACCCGCTGGATCGAGCGTGCGTAATAGGCGCCGCCGACGCGCACGAGGACCGGATGCGAGGCGAAGGAGAACGGATCGAGCTTGGCATCCATGATGCCGACCACGCGCGAATATTCTTGCGCGGCAGGCTCTGCGTTCAGCTCCCGGACCATGCGGTTTTCGATGTCGGCCTCGGTCACCACCATCTTCTGCGCCTGCGGCTCGAAATTGTCGCACTTGAAGACGCGGAACGGCAACGAGGTGTTCAGCAGGATCAAGAGGGCGGCATTGCTGTGTGCCTTGCCGTCGAAGAACACGAATGTCTTCTCGAAGCGCAGCCCGTCGCCTGCCGACCCGCCGACGACCGGAATATCGTCCAGCGATGCATAGATCGCGGACATCACCGCTTCTTCGCGGCGGCACAGGCCGTCGATCAGGACCAGGCCGAAGGGACTGCCGCGCTCGACCTGCGGCGTGGCCCGCAACAGCTCGTGCCGGAGCTCGCCGCCGATCCTGCGGCCGTCCTCGACGCGGAAGCTGTCGAGATTGAAGATCGGCCGCACCACCGCGGAAAAGTCCGCGCGGCTGAACGCCAGCGCCACGACGCTGTTCTCGTCCCAGCCGTCAGGAGCAAGCTCGCCCGCGGTGGTACAGCCGCAGACCTCTGTGTCGTCGAATTGGCGGCTGATCTCCGCGATGAAGCGATCGGGGTCGTAGCTGGGAGAGACGAACACCAGGATCAGCGCCAGCCCGTCGGACGGGAGCTGGGCCGCCAGCTCGGCCACGGCGTCATCGACGCTCGCGGCCTTCGACTTGGCCACGGCAACGCCAGACGCACCGCCAAACCGAAAATCGGTTTGCCCCACTCCGTTTCTCCCTTAAGGCTCGGTCTGATGCCAAGTGCCTGATAATTATCGAGAGTAGGGCGTTTTCCGGTGAGCCGCAACACGGCAGCCGCTCCCCGCAAGCCCGGTCGGATTTACCACCCCTTGAGGATTCTGCCCTAATTTTCCGCAACGTTCGGAAAGGGCTGCTTCCGGGCCGCAGAATCACATGAGCTGGGGGTTGGGAATGTCCGGGCGTACCGCGTCGCCGTCGAAGCGTGCACAATTTCCGACCCTCAAGTTCCGCGCAAAGATCATACTCGGCTTCGCCGCCGTGCTGGTGATCTCCGCCGGCAGCATGGCGTTTTCCTATTTCGGCTTCGAGCGGGTCGCCGCCGGGGTCGGATCCTACCGCAGCAGCGTGTCGGAGGCCGATCTCGCCCGCAATATCGACCGTGAGCTGCTCGCCTATCGTTCGGCCGCCAAATATTTCGTCGTCACCGGTAAGGAAGACGACGCCAAGGCGGCGCTCGATGCCGAGGCCAGCCTGAAGAACGCCATCGACCAGGCCGTCAAGGCCGCCACCAAGCCGGCGCGGCAGGAAAGCCTCGGCAAGCTCGCCAAGGAGTTTTCCAACTTCTCCGCAACCTTCGCTAAGGTGCTCCAGGCCAAGCGCGACAGCGCGCTGCTGGTGCAGAACCAGCTCCAGCGCCAAGCCAATCTTCTGAAGTACAAGCTCGACGACATCGGCAACAACGCCTCCGACGCCGAAGCGCAGGCGATCGAGTTTGGCACCAAGCAGGTCAACGCCCAATTCCAGACCGCAAGCGCTGCAGCCACCCAGTTCGTGCTGACGTCCGATCAGGCGATCGCGAACAGCGCCCTCGCGCGGCTGAAATTCGTCGAGAACTCGCTGGGTGCGGTCTATTCCATGGACGACAAGATTGTCGCTGGCCTCAAGGAGGCCAAGTCCATCCTCGGCGCCTATCGCGAGGCGCTGGAGAAGTTGATCGCCAACGCCAAGCTGGTCGATGGCCTCGTCACGGAGATGAGCGGCTCGGCTGGCGCGATCCAGCAAGGCGCCACCGCCATGAAGGCGGACCTGGTCGCCGAGCAGCAGCGGCTGGATTCGGAATCGGCGGCGACCATCGGACAGACCGAGCAGCTGGTGCTGATGCTGGCCGTCGGCGGCACGCTGTTAGGCGCGGTCCTCGCCTTCCTGCTCGGCACCGGCATCTCGCGGCCGATGATTGCGATGTGCAAGGCGATGCGCGAGCTCGCCTCGGGCAATTTCGATGTCGTGTTGCCGGGCCTGGGGCGCAAGGACGAGATCGGCGAGATGGCCGGCGCGGTCGAGGAGTTCAAGATCCAGGCCGTCGCTAAGGCCGAGCGCGATGCCGCCGCCAGCGAAGTGCAGAACCGCGAGCAGGCCGCAAGCCGCCGCGCCGAACTGATCCGCTTTGCCGACGATTTCGAGAGCGCGGTCGGCGCCATCGTCTCCAACGTCTCGGCCTCGGCCGTGCAGCTGGAATCGGCCGCCTCGACGCTGACCCGCACCGCCGAGACCACGCAGAGCCTGTCGAGCCAGGTCGCCGGCGTCTCCGAGCAAGCCTCCTCCAATATGCAGTCGGTCGCGACCGCGACCGAAGAGCTCTCGGCTTCGGTCGAGGAGATCGGCCGCCAGGTGCGCGATTCCAGCCGCATCGCAGAGGCTGCCGTCATGCAGGCCAAGGAGACCGACGGCCGCATCGGCAAGCTGTCGCACGCGGCACAGCAGATCGGCGAGGTGGTCAAGCTGATCACCGCGATCGCCGAGCAGACCAATCTGCTCGCGCTGAACGCCACCATCGAGGCCGCCCGCGCCGGTGAAGCCGGCCGCGGCTTCGCGGTGGTTGCGAGCGAGGTGAAGTCGCTGGCGAGCCAGACCGCGAAGGCGACCGACGAGATCTCCTCGCACATCACGGGCATGCAGGGCGCCACCGCCGAATCGGTTGCGGCGATCAAGGAGATCGGCGCGACGATCGGCCAGATCTCGTCGATCTCGACCTCGATCGCGAGCGCGGTGGAGCAGCAGGGCGCCGCCACCCAGGAGATCGCCCGCAGCGTCCAGACCGTGGCGCAGGGCACCCAGACCGCGGCCACCGATATCGGCGAGGTCAACCGCGGCGCCGCCGAGACCGGCTCGGCCTCGGAAGAGGTGCTGAACTCGGCCAAGACACTATCGAGCGAAAGCACCCGTCTTCGCGCCGAGCTCGACCGCTTCATGGCGAACATCAGGGCGGCGTAGTAAAGCGCACCTTAACAAATCCCTACGTCACCTAACCGCCAGTTGCGGCGCCACAAGTTTACCGCAGCTTATCCTTTGCCGGTTACCGTGCACACGAGTCGGAAGCGGGCTGCTTCCCGGCTGCGCCTGGTTTTCCGCGAATGGAATGGGGTGGGGGAATGTCGGTCACGTCCAAATCGAGCCAATCGAAGTCGCGCCAATCGAAGCTGCCAACGCTGCGTTTTCGCGCAAAAATCATCCTCGGCTTCGTGGCGGTGCTCGCCATCCTCGCCGTCAGCATGGCGTTCGCCTATTTCGGCTTCGAGCGGATCGCAGGCGCTGTGGCCTCCTACCGCACCAGCGTAGCGGAAGCCGATCTGGCGCGGACGGTCGATCGCGAGCTGATCGCCTATCAGGGGCTGGCACGGGCCTATACCCTGACCGGCGCGGCTGATGACGAGACCGCGGCCAAGGCCGCTGAAGGAAATCTGAAGAGCGCGATCGCCAAATCGATGGCCGCCACCACGGGCGCGGCTCGCCGCGAGCAGGTCGGCAAGCTCGAGGCCGAGTTCCAGAGCTTTACGAAAGTCTTCAGCGAGATCATCACGCTGACGCGCGAGAACAACAAGATCGCGGCCGACGAGCTCAACAGTGTCGGCAACAAGATCCGCTTCAAATTCGACGATCTCGCCGACACCGCGGCGCTGGCGGGTCTCTCCTCGGTGCAGACCACGGCCAAGGACATCACCTCGCAATATCTGGCGGTCTCGACCTCGGTCAGCGCTTTCGTCGCCAAGCCGGAGCCGAAGACCGCCGACGGCGTGATCGCCCGCATCAAGTTCCTCGAGACGCTGCTGGTCTCTGTCTACGCGAACGACCAGAAGATCACCGATCGCGTCAAGGAGATCGGCGATCTCTTGAAGCAGTACCGCACCTCGTTCGCAAAGCTGACCGAGAACGTGAAGGTCATCGTCAAGCTGAACGGCGAGATGACCAAGACAGCGGCGACCATCCTCAAGCTCTCGGCCGAGCTGCGTTCGGATCTCACCGCGGACCAGCAACGCATCGAGGCGAGCGCCAATGCGACGATCGTAGAGACCCAGCAGCTGATGCTGATGATGGCGCTCGGCGGGCTGGCCATCGGCATCGTGCTGGCCTTGTGGCTCGGCAACGGCATCTCGCGGCCGATGATCGCGATGTGCAAGGCGATGCGCGAGCTGGCCTCGGGCAATTTCGACGTCGTGTTGCCGGGCCTGGGGCGCAAGGACGAGATCGGCGAGATGGCCGGCGCGGTCGAGGAGTTCAAGATCCAGGCCGTTGCAAAGGCCGAGCGCGACGCCGCCGCCAGCGAAGTGCAGAACCGCGAGCAGGCCGCAAGCCGCCGCGCCGAACTGATCCGCTTTGCCGACGATTTCGAGAGCGCGGTGGGTGCCATCGTCTCCAACGTCTCGGCCTCCGCCGTGCAGCTGGAATCGGCCGCCTCCACGCTGACCCGCACCGCCGAGACCACACAGAGCCTGTCGAGCCAGGTCGCCGGCGTCTCCGAGCAAGCCTCCTCCAATATGCAGTCGGTCGCGACCGCGACCGAAGAGCTCTCGGCTTCGGTCGAGGAGATCGGCCGCCAGGTGCGCGATTCCAGCCGCATCGCAGAGGCTGCCGTCATGCAGGCCAAGGAGACCGACGGCCGCATCGGCAAGCTGTCGCACGCGGCACAGCAGATCGGCGAGGTGGTCAAGCTGATCACCGCGATCGCCGAGCAGACCAATCTGCTCGCGCTGAACGCCACCATCGAGGCCGCCCGCGCCGGTGAAGCCGGCCGCGGCTTCGCGGTGGTTGCGAGCGAGGTGAAGTCGCTGGCGAGCCAGACCGCGAAGGCGACCGACGAGATCTCCTCGCACATCACGGGCATGCAGGGCGCCACCGCCGAATCGGTTGCGGCGATCAAGGAGATCGGCGCGACGATCGGCCAGATCTCGTCGATCTCGACCTCGATCGCGAGCGCGGTGGAGCAGCAGGGCGCCGCCACCCAGGAGATCGCCCGCAGCGTCCAGACCGTGGCGCAGGGCACCCAGACCGCGGCCACCGATATCGGCGAGGTCAACCGCGGCGCCGCCGAGACCGGCTCGGCCTCGGAAGAGGTGCTGAACTCGGCCAAGACACTATCGAGCGAAAGCACCCGCCTTCGCGCCGAGCTCGACCGCTTCATGGAGAATATCCGCGCGGCGTAGGTTCGCTGCTCCTGTAGCTCGCGGCCCCGAAGGGCCGCGCTATCGCCTTACACTCCGCTGTCCGGAACGACAGCGGAGTGAGTTCATTCCCTTCCGAACGCCCGCTTCAGCTCGACCTTCGCGCGCTCCAGTCGCGTGCGCTGCGTCTTGGACAGCGTCTTGCCGGCGCGGTTGATGTAGAAGGTCAGCATCGACAGCGCCGAGCCATAGGCGCCAGTCTTGCGTCGCGAGCTGTGCTCGGCCGAGCGCTTCAGCGAGGCCGCAATCCTCTTCGCGCTGGTCAGCTTGAACACCCCTTGCTTGAGGTCGAGCGCATCGCTCTCCTCCGTCACGCGCAGCGACCAGCGCCTTGTGGCGCGTTTGGTGCTCTTGTGCGCGGTCCCGCTCCGCCGGGTGTTTGCCTTGCGTGCCGTCTTGCGCGGGCTGCTGTTTCGAGAATGTGTCGTCTTTCTGACCTGAGCCATGCGCCAACTCCTTGCGGGTCCAGCGGAAACGAGCGGTGCTCGCTGGCGTTCCCGCGGGAACCCGGCCCCCTCGCAAACGTTGTCGCAGGTGGCAGGCAGAATGCCGCACCCCGATGATCGGATCGACCCCGTCCACGTTATGTGAGCCGGGGCCGCTTCCATTGATCAGACGCAACAATCCGATGGAACTGCAGCAGAGCCCAGCGCTGAACTATGCACCCGTAGTCTCGGCGGCGGCCGTGACCGACCGCATCGTCGAGACCAGCATTCCCTCGCGGCTCGATGCGCTGCCGTGGAGCGGTTTTCACACCCGCGTCGTGCTCGCGCTGGGCATCACCTGGATTCTCGACGGCCTCGAGGTGACGCTTGCGGGTGCGCTCTCCGGTGCGCTGAAGCAAAGCCCATCGATGCAGTTCTCCAATCTCGATCTCGGCATCGCCAACTCCGCCTACCTCGCGGGCGCCGTGCTCGGTGCGCTCGGCTTCGGCTGGCTGACCGACCGTATCGGCCGCAAGAAGCTGTTCTTCATCACGCTGGCGCTCTACCTCTCGGCAACGGCCGCAACCGCGCTGTCATGGGATGTCGCGAGCTACGCGCTGTTCCGCTTTCTCACCGGCGCCGGCATCGGCGGCGAGTACACAGCGATCAACTCGACGATCCAGGAGTTGGTGCCCGCACGCTATCGCGGCTGGACCGATCTCGTGATCAACGGCAGCTTCTGGATCGGGGCTGCGATGGGCGCAGTGGCGGCCATCGTGCTGCTCGATCCCGCAGTATTCGCTCCCGATCTCGGCTGGCGCCTGGCCTATCTGATCGGCGCCGCCCTCGGCCTCGTCGTTCTCTTGATGCGGATGTGGATCCCGGAAAGTCCGCGCTGGCTGATGATTCATGGTCGTCCCGACGAGGCCCATGCCATCGTCGACGGGATCGAGCGGTCGGTGATCGGGCACGACCAGGATACCAGCGACGGACGCTTCACCAAGATCCGCCTGAAGATGCGCGATCACACGCCGATCGCCGAGGTGGTCCACACCTTGTTTTCGGTCTATCGCCGGCGCGCATTGGTCGGCCTCGTGCTGATGAGCGCGCAGGCATTCTTCTACAACGCCATCTTCTTCACCTTCGCGCTGGTGCTGACTGATTTCTATGGCATCAAGGCCGACCACGTCGGCTGGTACTTGCTGCCGTTCGCGGCCGGCAATTTCCTCGGGCCGCTGCTGCTCGGCCGCCTGTTCGATACGCTGGGACGCCGCACCATGATCACGTTCACCTATGGCGCATCGGGCCTGTTGCTGGCGCTATCAGGCTATCTGTTCTCGATCGGTGTCCTGAGCGCGCAGGGGCAGACCATCGCCTGGATGGTGATCTTCTTCTTCGCCTCGCCCGCCGCGAGCGCGGCCTATCTCACCGTCAGCGAGACCTTTCCCCTCGAGGTTCGCGCGCTGGCGATCGCGGTGTTCTATGCGGTCGGCACCGGCATCGGCGGCGTGATCGGGCCGGCGTTGTTCGGCGCGCTGATCGACACGGGATCGCGCACCAGCGTATTCGCCGGCTATCTGCTGGGGGCCGTCCTGATGATCGCGGCTGCGATCGTGGCGTGGCGCTATGCCGTCGCCGCCGAGCGCAAATCGCTCGAACACATCGCGCGGCCGCTCGCCTTTATGGAGTAGACTGATGAAATCGGAACTTGCGGAAATGGCGTTGGACCAGAAGCTCACCATACCTGATGACGACGAGACGCCGGAAACGGTGCCGGTGCCGCATGCGTTGGTGCCGCATCTCGATGAAATCGCCATTCTGCTCGACATCGATGGCACGCTGCTTGAGCTGATGCCGACGCCGCGCGAGGTGTGGGTGCCGCCGGGCCTGTCGGAAACGCTGAAAGCTTTGACCGAGCGCACCTCGGGGGCGCTGGCGCTGGTCAGCGGCCGCTCGCTCAACGACATCGACCTGATCTTCGCGCCCGACGTGTTCCGCGCCGTCGCCGGTCATGGCGCGGAGATGCGGCTGGCGGTGGACAGTGAAGCGGATGCCCTGCACGCGCCGCCGCTCGACAAGGAGCTGAAGCGGCGCCTCGCCGCCATCGCCAAGCTCAGCCCTGGAATCCTGCTCGAGGACAAGGGCTATTCGCTCGCGCTGCATTACCGCCTGGCGCCGCATGCGGAGAAGGCGATCTACGAATCCGTCTCACTGATCCGCGCCGATCTGCCCAATGCGCCGATCGAGGTGCTGCCGGGCAAGTTCGTCTGCGAGATCAAGCATTCCGGATTCACCAAGGCGAGCGGCGTGCGCGAGTTGATGAAGCGCGCGCCGTTCAAAGGACGTCGTCCGCTGTTCATCGGTGACGACGTCACCGATGAGACCGTGTTCGCGATCATGCCCGACATGGACGGGCTGGCGTTCTCGGTCGGCCGCCGCGCCATGGGCGTGAATGGCCACTTCGATGCGCCGGCGGATGTGCGTGCGTTCCTTGCACATCTGCTCGATCCCAGGTGAAACCAAGGCAGCGTCATCTCGCAGACACAAAGGCCTCCATCGCAGCGCCATTGCGCGCTGCAATGCATGCTGCGCAACAGGACCGGAAACGCTGTCTTTGCAGCGAAATGACTGGGTTCCACGAGCGAAACCAGTTCCAACGCGCACGCCCGATTTTGGTTTCAATTGGTTGAAACGATGATCAGGAACCATATTGATGAACGGCAGTTAAATGGGGCGGAATGAACAGGAGGGGACGACCTGTGAACTTGATCGTCGTTTCAAATCGCGTCGCCCGCGGCAAACCCAACGAGCCCATGACGGGCGGCCTTGCGGCGGCATTGCTTCCCGTTGTGGAACATTCTGGTGCGATCTGGGTCGGTTCCTCCGGCCGGGTGCGTGATGGCCACCAGAAGGAGCCGTTCGCCGAGATCGAGGCGCTCGGGACAGGCGCGATTGCGACGTTGGATCTGCCGGCGGCCCATTACGGCGGATACTACGAAGGCTTTGCCAATTCGGCGCTGTGGCCGGCGCTGCATTCGCGCAGCGACCTGATCCGCGTCTCGCGCGAGGACTATGTCAGCTATCGCGAGGTCAACGCCTTCATGGCGCGCGCCTTGATGCGTTTCCGCAAAGCCCGGACTGCGTTCTGGGTTCAGGACTATCATTTCCTCGCGCTTGGTGCCGAGCTGCGCGAGCTCGGCGTCGATGATCCCATCGGCTTCTTCCTGCATACGCCGTGGCCCGTCACTGCTGTGATGCAGGGCGTACCCAACCATCGCGAGCTGATCACCGCGATGCTGGCCTATGATCTGCTCGGCTTCCAGACCGAGGAAGATCGGCAGAACTTCCTCGGCTATGTCGGCGCCGAGCTCGGCCTCACCATCGAGGACGGGGTCGTGGTCTCGCAGCATGGGCGCACGCGCTGTGAAGTTTTCCCGATCGGCATCGATGCGGAGAAGTTCGCCGCCTATGCCGCGAAGTCGGCCGCGCATCCGGATGTGTCGCGCCTGCGCCGCAGCCTCAACGGCGAGCGCCTCGCGATCGGCGTCGACCGGCTCGACTATTCCAAGGGTCTCGTCAACCGCATCAGCGCATTCGACCGGCTCTGGACCGAGCAGCCGCAGTTTGCGCGCAGCATCTCGCTGCTCCAGATCGCCAATCCCTCGCGCGGCGGCATCGAGGCCTATGGCAATCTCCAGAACGAGGTCGCGCGCCTCGTCACCGACGTCAACGGCCGCCACGGCGAGGTCGACTGGACGCCGATCCGCTATTTGAACAAAGGCTTCAGCCAGGCCGTGCTCGCCGGTCTCTACCGCACCGCGCAGGTCGGCGTGGTGACGCCGCTGCACGACGGCATGAACCTCGTCGCCAAGGAATACGTCGCCGCGCAAAACCCCGCCGATCCCGGCGTGCTGGTGCTGTCGAAGTTCGCCGGCGCCGCCAACGAGCTCGACGCTGCGCTGCTGGTCAATCCGCACGATATCGACGGCATGGCCCGCGCGGTCGCGGTCGCGGCATCCATGCCGCTCACCGAGCGCAAGATGCGCTGGGATGCGATGATGAAGAAGCTGCGCGGCCACACCATCCAGCAATGGTCCGCCGATTTCGTCGCCGAGCTCGAGAAGTGCCGCACCGAGAAGGCCGCCGTGGCGCCGCTCGCGGCCCAGCCGCCGCAGGCGCTGCGCTGGTTGAAGTCGGCGATCTCAGGCGTGCGGTTGATCTAATCTCAGCTTGGCTCGATCTCACCCTCTGCCCTTGTTGTGGGAGAGGGTGGCATAGGGGGCCTCTGGCCGCCGTTCTTAAGAACGCCGATGCTTTGCATCGGCTATGGCGACAGCGGCGAGACGGGTGAGGGGTGTCTCTCCACGCGTGAACGTCTCGCAGCAAGATTCGTGGATGCAACCCCTCATCCGGCGCTTCGCGCCACCTTCTCCCGCAAGGGGGAGAAGGCAAGAGCGCCCCTCAATAGCAATACGACACGCCGTCCAGGATCGCGCATTGCCGCTTGTTCGGCGCGTTCGGATCGTCCAGCGGCACCACGCCCTTGCCCTGACCGACAAACACGCCGGTCCCGACACGCACCGAGCTCTTGTTGCCGATGATCACGCTCTGATGCGGCGCCGAGCTGGAGCGGGTTCCGTCCGGCCAGAGGATGGTATCGCCTGAAAGCACCCCGCGCCGGCCGTCGTCGCAGCTGACGTCGCCCCCCTGCCGGGTGCAGACCTGTGCCAGGGCCGGCGCGGCAAGGGCGGAGCCGAGGGTCGAAATCAGGCTCAAGGCGGCGATGGTCTTGCGGATGGTCATGGCGTCCCCGGTCGTGTGTGGCGGCTTGCCGTGAATCGTCGCGCCAGGGCCGCCCGCGGTTCAGCCCCGCGGCCGCTTCGGGTGCCCGCGGAGCCGGATATTGTGCTGCAAATACAGTAAGTTGCGGAAAAATCGCCCGATATCTCCGCGATCCCTTGCAAAATCGTCGGCGCCCCTTCAAGAGAGGGCGCTCCGGAGAGATGGCCGAGTGGCTTAAGGCGCACGCTTGGAAAGCGTGTGTGCGGGAAACCGTACCGTGGGTTCGAATCCCACTCTCTCCGCCACCCGCTCAAATCAATGGCGCCGGCTTATTTGCCTTCGGGGCCAGCAATCGTCGCCAAGCGTCCGAGCAGGGCCGCCTCGGCCCTGGAAGTCAGACGGTAGCCTTCCGCCATCTCGGCCATGTCGCCGCGGGCGACGCACGCGTCCCACCAGTCCCTCACAAAGCCCTCGGCGTACCCGCGCGTGTTGAAGCCGTAAGGTTCGGTGACAAGGTCGAAAGCGATCATCAGCTCGTAACAAGGCGAGTCGTAGGAGGTGCCGGTCTCGGACCGGCCCAAGAAAGCTTCGAAGGATCTGGCCGTACGAAGGCTCGAATAAAGCCAGAACATCAGTCCATACATCAGATGTGAGCGCTCGTCGTCGTGCAGGGCAAAGAAGCCCTTCTCGTCCACGATCTGCCGGGCCAAGGTGCGCAACATTCGCTCGCCGTGCGGCAGACGGTCGCCGACGGCGGCCAAGGCTCGCACCACGATTGGCGATAACGTTCCCCGCTCGACGGTCGCGATCGCAGCGGCCCGATCCTCCTCAGCAGTGTCGTACTCGGACTCCTCCACCAAGCCGCGAATGAAGGTCTCGAAGTCCGGCGCGACGACGACGATACGGCAGTCATCCTCCTGGTCGACGTACACGACCTGCGGCTCGCCCCGCTTTCCGCAGCTCCGGTAGTCCAGCATGATCAGTTCGTGGCCGCCGGCCGGCGTGTCGGCGATTCCGACGCCAATCGGCGGGTAGCCCCATTCCTCGATCATGAACTTGGCGCCAAACTTCCCGGCGAGTGAATAGGTGGACGTACGGCCAAGAGCGAAGAGCCCCTCGATAGCCACGTGGTCCTCCGCCCAGCCTGTACGCTCCTTCATTGGATGGCAGTTGCGCTTGACCATTCCGCCATTGTGGCGCCGTGCGAGGTCGACATAGGCCGCCGGCAGCCGATACCCTCCGATTTCATGCTCAATGGAGGCGATCAGCTCGTCGGTCGGCGGAGGCTCGACATAGTTCTCCAGGGAATACGGACAGTCGTCCCAGAAGCCTTCGAAGTCGAAGTCGTCAAAGAGCCGTTTCGTCGCCATCTTCATTACCTCGTCATGTTACGAGGCGTGTCTAAGCGCCCAGTAGCCAGGACCGTTGATTGCCGCCCTTCGGAATGAAAACAGCTTATACGTCAATCAGGATTGACTGACACTCTCTCCGCCATTTGCTGCCGCTCATAACGGTTTGGTTGCAGGCTCGAGTCCCGCCGGTGCGGTTGAGGCGCTTAGTTGCTTTCATTGCTGGGCAGCGGCTTCATATTCGTGGGGTCATGCCCTCAGGAGCTTATTCCGTGCCGCAAGCGATCCTATCCGCGCAGAGCCGACCCCTCCGTTCCCGTGCCGAGTTAGCCTCCATCATCATAAGCGCCTATGAGCGCATCGAGCGGGACCGGCACCGCAATTGCTGGATCTATGTGCGGCCCATGGAAGAAGCGCTGGCTGAGGTTGATGCCCTTGTGCAACGAGCGGAAGAGGGTGAAGTCCTGCCGCTCCTTGGCGTGCCATTCGGCGTCAAGGACAATATTGACGTTGAGGCCATGCCAACGACAGCAGCCTGCCCGTCATTCGAATATAGGGCTGCGCAATCGGCTAGATGCGTCGAGAAATTGGCGGCCGCGGGTGCGATCTGTCTTGGCAAAACCAACCTGGATCAGTTCGCAACCGGACTGTCCGGCGCCCGCTCCCCCTACGGCGCCTGTTCCAGTGCGGCGGACGATCTGTATGTCTCCGGCGGTTCGAGCTCCGGCTCGGCTGCTGCCGTAGCATCCGGCCATGTTGCCTTCGCTCTCGGCACAGATACCGGCGGCTCAGGCCGGATTCCCGCAGGTTTCAACGGAATCATCGGGATCAAGCCAACCGTCGGCCTCGTCTCGTCCCGGGGACTTGTGCCGAACTGTCCGACGCTCGATTGTCCCTCGATCTTCTGCAATTCCATTGCCGAAGGTCGAATTCTGCTCGGGTTGATCGAAGGATTCGACGACAGTGATCCCTTTAGCCGCCAACGGATTGCCACGTCCTTCCCACCTCCTCGCAAATTCCGGTTCGGCCAGGTCCCTGTCGGTCATCTCAATTCATTCGGCATGCCGGAATGCGATGACCTCTACAGGCAGGCCTGCACGAGGCTTTCGGGATTGGGAGGTCAAGCCAGGAACATTGACTTCGCGCCTTTCGCCGAAGCCGGTGAAATGCTCTTTTCAGGGCCTTGGATTGCCGAACGTCATGCGGCGATCAGCAAGCTCATGAACATCGATCATGGAGACCTGCTTGACGTCATCCGCAACGTGCTGAGCGGAGCTGCCCGGTTTTCCGCAACAGATGCATTCGCCGCGCAACATCGACTTTGGAAGCTGCGACGCCAGATCCAAACGCTTTTCGAGGAGATCGATGTTCTGGTGGTACCGACCGCGCCACGCCCCTTCACGATTGCGGAGATGATGGAAGATCCCATCACGCTCAACAACCGCCTCGGTTACTACTCCTATTTTGCCAATCTCGTGGACTTGTGCGCGGTGTCGGTTCCCAATGCAACGCTCGGCAACGGCATGCCGATGGGTATCACTTTGCTGGCACCTGCGTGGCGCGACCATGTTGTTCTCGACCTTGCCGAACGATGGCTGCCCGATGCGAAGGCCAGACTGTTCGATCTAAAGGAATATCCGAAGGCCGCCTCCTAGACCACTTCGAGATCGAGGGCGCGCAGATTGAGGATCACAATCAGGCCCCGGTGATAACGGATGACGCCTCTTGCCTGCATGCGGGAAAGCTGCACCGTCACCCATTGGCGGGTTGAGCCGATCAGATTGGCGAGATCACCATGCGTGAACGGGATCCCGATCACGATCTCGCGGCCCTGCTGCGAACCGTAGATCTTCGAGAGGAAGACCAACAGACGATGCAGCCGCTCGGTCACCGAGCGGGTCCCCAGCATTTGCGCCATGGCCGAGTAGCACCGTGCCTTGAAGGCGAGCGCATCCAGCAGCGCGACTGCGATACTTGCCGATTGAAGCGCCAGCGCGCGCAGGGCTGGGCCGGGCAAGAACGTCACTCGGCTTCGTTCCACTGCGACCGAAGACCATACATGGGCACCAGTACCGAACAGATCGGGGCCGCCGACGAAATTGCCGGCGAACCAGTAGGCCAGCGTCACCTCGCGTCCGGAAGGCGCCGCGTAGTAGCTGCGAATACGCCCCTCTTCGATCAGATAAATGCCGTTTTGCAGATCGCCCTGACGCCAGACATGCTTGCCTGCCGGCAGGACCTCCTCGCGGCCGATGGCGAGGACACGACGCCGGTCAGCCTCACACAACGGATCCAACAAGCTCGGCAGCGACCCGACCAGAGCATCCGATCCCGCCAGCATGATGCCGGTCGCATTCCTGAGACTTGCCGCTGACATCTGCTCGCTCCCCTGCCGCCGCAGGGGAAAGCCATTCAAGAGCCATGCCAGAACATATCGTCAGGCGCCTACGTCTTGATTTCCATCTGCTCGAAGGCCCTGCGGCCTTCCGAGCGGATCAGGTCAAGGCAATCCCGCTTGAGGGCGAGATAGGCGGCCTCCGCGACGATGGCGCTGGAGCGCGGCCGCGGCAGGCTCACCTGAAGATCCCTGAGGATGCGGCCAGGTCCGGCGCTCATGATCAGCACACGGTCAGAGAGAAGGATCGCTTCATCGATGTCGTGTGTGACGAAGACGATTGTTGCATTGATCCGCTCGCGGAGCTCCAGCAGATTGTCCTGCATGACCGCCCGGGTCTGCGCATCCAGCGCTCCGAACGGCTCGTCCATCAACATGACACTCGGCTGATTGGCGAGGGCACGGGCAATCGCAACCCGCTGCTGCATGCCCCCGGATAGCGTGTGCGGATATGCCGACGCAAATCTGGTCAGACCGATCATCTCGATGAGGCCGTCGGCAATCCGCAGCGCCTCCGCTTTCGGCTTGCCGAGAGCGCGGGGCCCGTGTGCGATATTCCGGCGCACCGATTTCCACGGAAACAGATGTGGCTGCTGGAAGACCATTCCGATCTCGGGCCGTGGCTTGCGCATTGCTTCGCCGGCCATGAGCACCTGGCCTCCGAACGGCCGCTCGAGGCCGGCCATTGCATTCAGCAGCGTGGACTTGCCGCAGCCGGATGGACCGACGATCGAGACGAATTCTCCCTGGGCTACTGCCAGGGATACGCGGTCGACCGCGATGACCTGCCCGCTCGGCGCATCGAAGACGATGCTCAAATCCTCGACCCGGATGATCGCCTGACACGCCGCGGCGGACGGCGGGTACGTATCCACGAGCCTGAGCGGCTGGTCTGGACGAAGCAGGCTAGGGGTCATCGCCACCACACGGCACGTTCGGCAAGAATCGCGAAGGAACGGTCGGCGACGAAGGAAAGCAGTCCGAGAGCCGCCAGCCCGCCCATGACCTGACCCGTTTGCATGTTCTGTTGCGCAATTTCGATACGATAAACGATACCGGCGAACGCTCCTGCCAACTCGGCGGCGACCAGCGTGTAGAAGGAGATGCTCACCGCGGTTCGAAGACCGACCGTGATATAGGGCAGCGCGCCAAGAAGGACGATCTCCCACAGCATCTGCGGTTGCGGCGTGCCGAGCATCTGGGCGGCTCGGATAAGTCCGTGGTCGACTTTCTGCACCCCGATGTGGGTCGCGAGCCATACCGTGAAGAACACGCCCCAAACGACCAGGAAAAGCTTGCCTGTTTCCGAGAGGCCAAACCAAAGGATGACGATCGGCACGAAGGCGATGGGAGGAATTGGACGAAGGATGTGAAACAAGGGCGAAAGCAGGCTGGACACCAGTCGAAATCGGCCGGTCAGGATGCCGAGCACGATTCCGCCCGCGGCCCCGATGGCAAATCCCGCGGCCACGCGCGCGAGGCTCGCCATCAGGTCGGCGAAGAATTGTCCGCTGCGAATCCATTCGAGAACGGCAACGGCGACGGTCGATGGCGGCGGAAACAGCACGGTGTTCACGATGCCGGAGCGCGCAACCAGTTCCCACATGCCTGTGAAGGCGGGCACGGAGAGGACAGCGACCAGTACGCTCAGCCGTTCGGTCGCGCTGCTGCGTCTGCCGACGCTCACGGGCGTGCCCCCAGCGTGACGCGAGCTGAATCGAGCGCCTTCAGCGGCGCCGTCACCAGGACTTTCGTGAAATCGGGCATGCTCGCTCCAGGGGGATGATTGCCGGTCTCGAGCCGCCAGGCGGCATGGGTTTTCAGAGTCGTGAGAATCCTGTCGTCGAGGCGCACATGGTAGACGTAGTCCGTCCAGATCGACGCCAATTCATCGCGTTTCATCCCCGTCGCCGCTGCGATGACGTCGATTGCTTCACCCGGATTCGCCTTGAGCCAGTCCTCGGCTTCGATGAGGGACGCCAGGAACTTGCTTACGATCGCCGGGTTGGCGGCGAGGTAAGACTGCGTCACGACGATATTGAAGGTCTCCGAGTAGAGACCTTTGGTATCAAGCGGAATCGCGCCTTCGCCGAGAGCCTTCTTCGCATTCGCGACGTGCGGCTCCCAGGTGTCGAATGCGTCGATGCTGCCGGCCGCCATGGCAGGGAGCATCTCCTGCGGTCGCAGGTTGACGAGCGTCACGTCCTTCGAGGTCAGGCCCGCCGCTTTCAACAGAACCGAGGTGTAGACTTCGCTGCCGGTTCCGGCCGTGAAGGCGATTCGCTTTCCACGCAGATCGGCCTTCGTCTTGATCCCGGCAGAAGCTGCGGTCATGGTCTTGAGATCCGAATATTCCATCCCCGCCACGAAGGCGATGGGTTGTTGCGCCATCGCGGCCGCCGTGACCGGCGCCTCGGCTGTTGTCGCGAAATCCGCCCCTCCCCCAAGCACCGTATCGAGGCACTGCTTCCCGCTGGTGAAATTGGAGACCGCGATGTCGAGCCCGTGCTTGGCGAAAAGGCCCTTCGCATTGGCAACGATCGCCAGTCCCGAGATCGGCCCAAGATTCTGGGCGAGCCGCGCCTTCAGCAATTCCTGGGCTGTCGCACGCTCGAGCGGCGCAAACAGGAAGGACGCAGATAGCACGAACACGGCGAACCGAAGTGCAGTTGTTGATCGCATGCCAAACCCCTGTGATGCCGGCGACCGGAGGTGATCGACGTTAACGACAGGATCGTCTGAAGATCGAAGACCATGAAGCAATTAATCGACAAGGCCCTGCTGTCCACTTTTTGCGCAAGCAAAACAGCTTCCAACCGTGATCGGGGCAATAAATTCATCAAGCTGCTCACACCTTGGGCGCAGCATGGCCTGCGGCAACGGCACTCTGCTGGCTTCCGCCAAGTCCTGATCTCGACTCAATCAGAACCGATCGAGCTTTGGATGCCGTTGCGTGCGCGGCGAAACCAGGCCCACGTCTGCCGCGTCACTGCGATGTAGCCCGGGCCCCGATAGACGATCCGATCGGCGATGATCCGGTTCAGTTTCGGCAGCGCATGGAAAGGAATCGAAGGATAGGCATGGTGTTCGACATGATAGGGCATGTTCCATGCGAACCAGCGCACGAACCTGGCGGTATAGGTGGTGCGGGTGTTCTGGAAGGCGCTGCGCGTGCGATCGCAGCCGGTGTGTTCGGCAAGCAGATACGGACGCAGAAACAATTGACCGACGATCACGGGGACGACCCAGACCCACAACAGGATCAAGGTGTGCAACGCGATCGATGCCAGCAACAGCGCGACGTAGCCTGCCAGATGGAGACGCGCCTCTGTCACGACGATGTGGCGTTTATTTTCAGGAATCCATGGTGACGTGGCGTTGCCGGTCAACGCATGGCGAAGCATCAGCCCCACCCGGAAGGCAACCTGCCGCAAGCCGCTGTAGACGATCACCAATTGCGCGTCCGAGGTCGGGATCGGAACCGACAGCAGTTCCGGATCCCTCTTTGGATCCTGCGTATACCGATGATGATCCCAGTGGAATAAGCAGTAATATTCGTAAGGCAAGCCGACCGCGAACGAGGAGAGATGACCGAAGGCGAGATTAAGCGCCCGGCTGCGAAATGCCGTCTTGTGGGCGGTCTCGTGGACCACCATGAACAGGAATGCGACAAAGTAGCCTTGGACGACCACCAGCGGCAACGCCCAGACGATTCCGTATTGCGATGAGACCAGCCAGATCAGCGCGCCGACAACGACGATCACGCCGTAGTGGCTGGCCGCGCGGATCAGACCCTGCCAATCGGACCGCACCGACAATTCGCGCAGCATGGCTGGAGTCAGCGGCTTCTCTCCGGTGGCAGTGATGGCATTGCTCATGATCGTGGTCGTCTCTTTTTCGGAATCGCACACTTGACCGTGCTCGTGAGGACGCTGGAATTGGCCAAGCACAGGCCGACCCTAGGAAGCGCGGCCGCAATGCAGAAGCAATTTATTTCGTCGGCGTTGGCTCGCCCGGCATCCCTGGACTGACACTCTCCTCGCCAGCCTTCGCAAACCAAGTTTGCGCAAGGCTGGCGCGCCGAAGCCCGCAGGCCGAAGGCGGACTCGGTGCCGTTTGCTTCGGCTCGGCAAGCCTGCCGGGGGCAAGCTTCTCCTGCGCCCTCCGCCGCCGCTTCACCCCACCAGCTTCCACTTCCCATCCCCGGTCCGCTTCAACGCGGGGTCGCTCACCCGCACGTGCTCGGCGAGGAAATCGATGAACGCGCGCACGCGTGCCGGGAGTGGGGCGGTGTGGCCGACATAGACGGCGTGGATGTCTTCGCGGTCGCCGGGATTGTATCCTTGCAGCACCGGGACGAGGCGGCCGGATTCGATGTCGGGGCCGATGTGGAAGAGCGCGAGGCGCGCGAGACCGACACTGCCGAGGCAGAGGCGGCGGGCGGCTTCGCCGTCGCTGGCGCGCGCGACCGGCGGGGGCAGGGCCTCCTCGGCGTGGTCGCCACGCCTGAACGGCCAGCCGCGGATGCTGCGTGGAAAGGTCCAGCCGATGCCGCGGTGGTCGGCGAGATCGGCCGGAATCTTCGGCATGCCGCAACGGGCGAGATAATCCGGCGCGCCGACCACGACCATGCGGCTGGTGCCGAGCTTTCGCGCGACCAGCCGCGAGGCGCGCAGCGGACCGACGCGGATGGCGACGTCCGCGCGCTCCTGCATCAGGTCGATCACCGTATCGGTCAGCACGAGATCGAGCGTGACGTCGGGATGCTGCGCCAGAAACCGCGGGATCAAAGGCATCACATGCAGCATGCCGAAGGGGATGTTGCAGTTGACCGTGAGGCGGCCGCGCGGCGCCGCGCCCGAGGCCGCCTCGCGCTCGGCCTCCTCCATCTCGGCGAGGATGCGCAACGATCGCTCGTAGAAGGCCTGGCCTTCCGCTGTCAGCGTCAGCTTGCGCGTGGTGCGGTTGACGAGCCGCGCGCCGAGGCGCGCCTCCAGACGCGAGATAAGCTTACTGACGCCCGATGGCGTCAGACGCAGCTTTCGCGCGGCCTGGGTGAAGCCGCCGAGGTCCACGACGCGGACGAAGACCTCCATCTCGGCCGAGCGGTTGGTATCGAAACGGGCCATGTTGAATTCACGTCACAAATGATTGGATTGCGGACATTCTAATGGTTTGGCGGCAGCGCCGCTATCTGCGTGGCTCGTCTCATCCCTTGGAGCAACGCATGCCTCCTGCCGTCCTCGCGCTCACCGCCGGTGCCTTCGGCATCGGCACCACCGAATTCATCATCATGGGCTTGCTGCTGCAGGTCGCCGCCGACATGCACGTCTCGGTGCCGGTCGCGGGCCTGCTGATATCAGGCTATGCGCTCGGCGTGTTCGTCGGCGCGCCGGTGCTGACGCTGGCGACGCGGCGGATGCCGCGGAAAACTGTGCTGCTGGCGCTGATGGCGATCTTCACGCTCGGCAATGCGGCTTGCGCGCTCGCACCCACTTACGAATTGCTGATGGCCGCGCGGGTGCTGACCTCCCTCGCCCACGGCACGTTCTTCGGCGTCGGCTCGGTGGTGGCCACCAGCCTCGTCGCCGAGGACAAGCGTGCGTCTGCGATCGCCACCATGTTCATCGGCCTGACGGTCGCGACGCTCCTGGGCGTGCCCTTCGGTGCCTGGCTCGGCCTGATGCTCGGCTGGCGCGCGGCGTTCTGGGCGGTGACTGTCATCGGCGTGATCGCGTTTGCGGTCGTCGCCGCGCTCGTCCCCGGCCATGTCGGCGATGGCGACAAGCCGATCTCGCTTGCCGAGGAAGTGGCCGTGCTCGGCCGTCCGCAGGTGCTGCTCGGTCTTGCCATGACCGTGTTCGGCTTCGCCGGACTGTTCGTCGTCTTCACCTATATCCAGCCGATCCTGACGCGCTTCACCGGCTTTTCGGAGGCTGCCGTCTCGCCGATCCTGCTGGTGTTCGGCGTCGGCCTTGGGATCGGCAATATCGCCGGCGGCAAGCTTGCGGACCGCGGCCTCGCACAGGCCTTGACCGGCACGCTTGCCGCGCTTGCGATCGTGCTGCTCGGCCTGGCGGCCGTGCTGTCGATCAAGATCCTGTCCGTCGCGCTGATCCTGCTACTCGGCACCGCCGCCTTCGCGACCGTCGCGCCGCTTCAGCTTCGCGTGCTGGAAGCCGCAGGTCCCAGCGGCCGGACGCTCGCCTCCAGCCTCAACATCGCCGCGTTCAATCTCGGCAACGCGCTCGGCGCCTGGGTAGGCGGCGTCACCATCGACCGCGGGCTCGGCCTTTCGGCGCTGCCGCTGGTCGCGGCCGGCATCACCGTCATTGGCCTCGTTCTGGCGCTGTGGAGTCTCCGGCTCGATCCCGCGCCGGCAACCGTCGCGGCGTGCCCGGCGGAATAGGAGAGCGATCATGGAATACCGCAATCTCGGCGCTTCCGGGCTCAAAGTCCCCGTCCTCAGCTTCGGCACCGGCACGTTCGGCGGCCAGGGTCCGTTGTTTTCCGCCTGGGGCCGCAGCGGCACTGATGAAGCCCGCAGGCTGGTCGATATCTGCCTCGATGCCGGCGTCAATCTGTTCGACAGCGCCGATGTCTATTCGAACGGCGCCTCCGAGGAGATCCTCGGTGCCGCGATCAAGGGGCGCCGCGACAAGGTGCTGATCTCGACCAAGATGAGCCTGCCGATGGGCGACGGTCCGCTCGATGCCGGCTCGTCGCGGCAGCGGCTGCTTGCCTCGGTTGATGCGGCGCTAGGACGGCTCGGCACTGACCATATCGATCTGCTTCAGCTCCACGCCTTCGACGCGTTCACGTCGATCGAGGAGGTGCTGTCCACGCTCGATATGCTCGTGCGCGCCGGTAAGCTGCGCTATGTCGGCGTCTCGAATTTCGCCGGCTGGCAGCTGATGAAGTCGCTCGCGATCGCGGACCGGCATGGCTGGCCGCGCTATGTCGCGCACCAGGTCTATTACTCCCTGCTGGGGCGCGACTATGAATGGGAACTGATGCCGCTCGCGCGCGATCAGGGCGTCGGCGCTCTGGTCTGGAGCCCACTGGGCTGGGGCAGGCTCACCGGAAAGATCCGGCGCGGCCAGCCGCTGCCGCAAGGAAGCCGCCTGCATGCCACCGCACAGTTCGGTCCGCCCGTGGACGATGCGCGCCTCTACGCCGTCGTTGACGTGCTCGATGCGATTGCTGTGGAGGCCGCTCGGACCGTGCCGCAGGTCGCGATTGCCTGGCTGCTGTCGCGTCCCACGGTCTCTTCCGTGATCATCGGGGCGCGCGACGAAGCGCAGCTGCGCGACAATCTCGGTGCCGTCGGCTGGTCGCTGAGCGCGGACCAGATCAAGCGGCTCGATGAGGTCAGCGGGGTGATGCCGCCTTATCCGTACTATCCCTATCGCGTCCAGGAGGGCTTTGCGCGGCTCAATCCACCGTTGGTGTAGGAGCTTGCTCATGGAAGGCTGCGATTGCGACAGAGCGTCGCGACAATGCGCCATGCAGAATCGCGCCTGTACAGGGTCCCATGTCGTCCCTAACCTCCGCCGCGCAAATTTAGGAGATGCGGCGTGGCGAAGAAGACGGCGACCAAGAAGAAAAGTGTGTTGAAGACGACGGCGAAGGCTTCGAAGAAGGGCTCCGGCCGCAAGAGCGCCGTCGCCAAGCCGGCCGGAAAGGCCGCTGCCGGCAAATCGGCGAAGCCGCGGCGCCCGAAGGGCCCGGCCTGGCAATGGTCGGCGGTTGAGACCGCGGCTGCGATCCGCTCCGGCGCCATCTCCGCGGTGGAGGCGGTGGAAGCGCATCTCGAACGAATGCGCACCGTCAATCCGAAGCTGAATGCGGTCGTCGTCGATCTCTCGGAGGAAGCACTCAAAGCGGCGCACGCGGCCGACAAGCAGCGCGCCAAAGGCGGCGAGCTCGGTCTCCTGCACGGCGTGCCGATTACGATCAAGGAAAATGTCGACTACGAGGGCCGGCCGAATTTCAACGGCGTGCCCGCCAACAAGGACCTCATTGCACCCTCCGACTCGCCCGTGGTGCGCAACCTGAAGAAATCAGGCGCGATCGTCATCGGTCTCACCAACACGCCCGAATTCTCCTTTCGCGGCTTCACCGACAATCCCCTGCACGGGCTGACGCTCAACCCCTGGGATCCCGACATCACCTGCGGCGGCTCCTCCGGGGGCGCGGGCTCGGCGGTCGCTGCGGGCATCGGCACTATCGCCCACGGCAACGACATCGGCGGCTCGCTGCGCTGGCCGGCGCATTGCAACGGCGTTGCCACCATCAAGCCGACGCAGGGCCGCATCCCCGCCTTCAACGGAAGCGCAACGTCGGAGCGGCCGATGCTGGCGCATCTGATGTCGGCGCAGGGGCCGCTTGCGCGCCACATCGCCGACGTTCGCCTCGCTTTGGAGGTGATGAGCCAGCGCGATCCGCGCGATCCCTGGTGGGTGCCCGCGCCGCTGGTCGGCGAGCGGCCGAAGCGGCCGATCAAGGTTGCACTGGCAAAGATCCCCGAGGACATGGACGTCGATCCCTCTGTCGCCGCGGCGCTGCGCCAGGCTGCCGATCATCTCGAGCGGTCCGGCTATCGCGTCAGCGAGGTCGAGGTACCCGACATCAACGGGGTCTGGCAGACCTGGTGCGACATCATCACCAACGAGACCGTGATGATGCAGGAGGCCGCCATGCTGAAGGTCACATCCGAGGATTTTCACAAGTCCTGGGGCGGCATGAAGGCCAAGGCCAACGTGCTCGATCTCAAGGGCTGGATGCAGGCGACCGCCGCGCGCAACGGCCACATCCGCGCCTGGCAATTGTTCTTCGAGGAGTATCCGGTGGTGCTGGCGCCGACCACGGTGAAGCCGACGCCGGGCCCGCGCGAGGACACCATCAGCTCCGAGCGCGTGCGCGAGATCTTCTGGGGCGAGATCCGCTTCATCTCCGCCATCAACGTGCTGGGCCTGCCCGGCGCGGTGGTGCCGGTGGCGCTGCATGACGGCAAGCCGATCGGCGTGCAATTGATTGCCGGCCGCTATCGCGAGGATCTCGCCCTCGATGCCGCAGCCGCCATCGAGAAACGCGTCGGCGTGCTCGCGCACCGGCTGTGGGAAAGAATGGCGTAGCGGCGGGTAATTTCACCCTCTCCCCTTGTGGGAGAGGGTGGCTCGCCCCAGAGCGGCGAGACGGGTGAGGGGTATCCCTCCACGAGTTCGCGTGTGGATAGACACCGCACATCCGGCGCTTCGCGCCACCTTCTCCCACAAGGGGAGAAGGAGCGCCACGGCGAGAGCGCGTTCGTTAATCCGCTTTAACCCGGATTTCAGCCAATCCGCGAGCAAGCATTAGGGTTACTTCCTCGATCTCTAAGCGAATTATTGTCCGCTTTACCACCCGCCTCTAACAGAGGAGCGGCGGACAACGCACATGCCTCATTCTAGGCCAATAAGTGCGGCCCGCTCCACGCGGAGGTGGCACGATGCGCAACGAGACGATCGCTATTCACGCCGGCTACGAGCCTGAAGCCACCACGCACGCAGTGGCCGTGCCGATCTACCAGACCGCGGCCTACGCCTTCGACAGCGCCGATCATGGCGCCGCCCTGTTCAATCTGGAGACCGAAGGCTTTCGCTACAGCCGCATCGCCAATCCGACCAGCGCAGTGCTGGAGAAACGCATCGCGCAGCTCGAGGGCGGCGTCGGCGCGCTCGCGGTCGCGACCGGGCAGGCAGCGCTGCATTTCGCCTTCGTCAACGTCGCCGATCACGGCGGCAACATCGTCTCCGTGCCGCAACTCTACGGCACCACGCATACGCTGCTCTCCCACATCCTGCCGCGCCAAGGCATTACCGGCCGTTTCGCCGAGAGCGACAAGCCCGAGGCGGTCGAGAAGCTGATCGACGAGAACACCCGTGCGGTGTTCGCCGAGACCATCGGCAATCCCGCCGGCAATGTCTGCGACATCGAGGCGCTGGCGAAGGTCGCGCACGCGCATGGCGTGCCGCTGATCGTCGACAACACCGTCGCCACCCCGATCCTCTTCAAGCCGTTCGACTATGGGGCCGATATCGCGGTGCATTCGCTGACCAAGTTCTTGGGCGGTCACGGCACCACGCTCGGCGGCGCCATCGTCGATTCCGGAAACTTTCCCTGGGCCGAGTACGCCGATCGCTTCCCGGCCTACAACAAGCCCGACGCCTCCTATCACGGCCTGGTCTATGCCGAGCGCTTCGGCAAGACCGCCTATATCGAGCGCGCGCGCAGCGTCTATCAGCGCACAATGGGCTCGGTGCTGTCGCCGTTCAACGCCTTCCTGCTGCTTCAGGGCATCGAGACCGTGGCGCTGCGCATGGAGCGCCATGTCGAGAACGCCCGCAAGGTCGCCGAATTCCTGCGCGGCGATCCGCGCGTGGCCTGGGTCAATTACACCGGCTTCCCGGCCAGCCCCTATTATCCCCTCGTGCAGAAGTACCTGAACGGCAACGCCTCCTCGCTATTCACCTTCGGCATCAAGGGCGGCATGGAGGCCGGCAAGGCGTTTTACGATGCGCTGAAGCTGATCACGCGCCTCGTCAATATCGGCGATGCCAAGTCGCTCGCCTGCCATCCGGCATCGACCACCCATCGCCAGATGTCGGCGGAGCAGCAGCGCGCCGCCGGCGTGCTGCCGGAGACGATCCGTCTGTCGATCGGCATCGAGCATGTCTCTGATATCATCGAGGACATCGACCAGGCGCTGGAAAAGGCCTGCCCGTCGGCGCGCCGCGAGGCTGCGGAGTAGGCGGCGCCGGCCATGACGATCTTGATCGACAAGGATCAGGTCATCGCGGGCCCGACGCTGGTGCCGGCCGCGCACGATCTCGCGCGCGATGCCGGCGCCGAACTCACCATCGGCCTCGTCAACAACATGCCGGATGCCGCGTTGAAGGCGACCGAGCGGCAGTTCATGAAGCTGCTTCTGGCCGCGGCGGGCTCGCGCCGTATCCGCTTCCACTGCTTCTCGCTTCCCAGCGTGAAGCGGTCGCCGGAAGCCAAGTGGCACGTTGAGAGCGAGTATTCCAACCTTTCCGATCTCGAGCACGGCAAATTCGATGGGTTGATCGTGACGGGCGCAGAGCCGATCGCGCCCGAGCTCGACGGGGAGCCGTACTGGCGCGACCTCGCCAACCTGATCGACTGGGCCAAGGCCAACACGCGTTCGACGATCTGGTCCTGCCTTGCCGCGCATGCCGCGGTGCTGCATCTCGACGGTATTGAACGGCGGCGGTTGCCGGCCAAATGCCACGGCATTTTCGATTGCGAGATCGCCGCAGACGATTCGCTGACCCGCGCTGCGTCTGCGCCGCTCAAGGTATCGCATTCACGTCTGAACGAGATCGCCGAGAGCGACCTCGTGCACGCCGGTTATCAGGTGCTGACACGCTCACGGGAGGCTGGCGTCGACGTCTTCGTTCGCCAATATGCCAGCCGCTTCGTGTTCTTCCAGGGTCACCCCGAATATGACGCGCTGTCGCTGCAGCGCGAATATCTGCGTGACATCGGCCGCTATCTCGCGCGGGAGCGGGAGACCTATCCGCGCCTGCCGGTGAGTTATTTTGACGCAGCGACTGAAGAGAAGCTGGCTCGGTTCGAGAAGAAGGCGGCGCACCAGCGCCATCCGGCGCTCAGCAACGAGCTGCCCGCGCTGAACCTGCGCGCCGATATCGGCGCTGGCGACGCGGCGGCGGTGCTCTTCCGCAATTGGTTGCGTTATCTCGGCGCGGACGCCGACGCGTCGATGTCGGTGCGCTAGCCGAAGCGCTCTTGGTTCGGCGTTAGGATTACCCGGGCGTTAGGCTTGCCTCGACCTGCGCACGAATGTTTCAGTAGAGCAAGAAGGCATCACAGGAAACGCAGTCGTGTGGTCGGCACTCCAGGGACGCGTGAGCAATCGGTTGGCCCGGCATTTCCGCGCCGCGCCGCACCGGCTGGCCGCGCATGCGGCGATGGTGAGCTTCACGTTCGACGATGCCCCCGATAGCGCCGCGGGCGAGGGCGCCGAGCTACTGGAGCGGCATGGCGGCCGCGGCACCTATTACCTCGCCGGCAGCCTGATCGGTCGGCCGTCGGAGCATTGGCACGGCCTCTCGGATGATGCGATCGTCCGGCTTCACCGCGCCGGGCACGAGATCGCCTGCCACACCTTCTCGCATCAGAGCTCGGCGACGCTCGACGAAACCGCCATGGCGCGCGAGATCGAACGAAACCGCAGCCATCTCCGCGGCATCGATGGCTCGATCACGCTGGAGAATTTCGCCTATCCCTATGGCATCGCCTCGGTGTGGCGCAAGCCGCAGCTGACAAAGGCCTTCCGTTCCGCGCGCGGCATTCTTCCCGGCGTCAACAGCGGCGTCATCGACCTCCAATTCCTGCGCGCCTCCCCCTTGGTCGATTGCGAGATCGACGAGGCGGGCGTCGATCGCTATTTCGACGAGGCGGTCGCGAGCGGCGGCTGGCTGATCTTCTACGGCCACGACGTCAGCGACAGGCCGAGCCCCTATGGCTGCACGCCGCATTTGATGCGTCATGCGCTCCAAGCCGCCGCCAAGCGCAACATGCCGATCGTGACCGTCGCAGAAGCGCTGCGACGGATCGGGGCGTAGCCTCTTCTTCCCTTCTCCCCTTGTGGGAGAAGGTGGCGCGAAGCGCCGGATGAGGGGTATGTCTCCACAAGCTCATATCTGCGTTCGCGGGTAGAACCCCTCACCCACCTCGCTTCGCGAGGCACCCTCTCCCACAAGGGGAGAGGGAAGAGTCGTGCCTCGCCTCCAAACAGTCTTGCCACAGCCACACCAGCATGCGACTGGCCTTGTGACGAATCCCACGGCCTGATCTGCTCCGCCCATGTCCGCTCCCTCCAACGCCCCACTGCCTGCGCCAGCCAACGGCCGCGACGCGCTGTCGGTGCTGCATTCGGTGTTCGGCCTGCCGGGATTCCGCGGCGCGCAGGGCGAGATCGTCCGCCATGTCACCGACGGCGGCAATTGCCTGGTCTTGATGCCGACCGGCGGCGGCAAGTCGCTGTGCTATCAGCTTCCATCCTTGCTGCGCGAAGGCTGCGGCATCGTGGTCTCGCCGTTGATCGCCCTGATGCGCGACCAGGTCGCCGGCCTGATCGAGGCCGGCGTCAATGCCGCCGCGCTGAACTCGTCGCTGACGCCGCAGGAGGCCTCCGACGTCGAACGCCGCCTGCTCGCCGGCGATCTCGACCTGCTCTATGTCGCGCCGGAACGGCTGGTCACGCCGCGCTGCCTGTCGCTGCTGGCGCAGGCGAAGGTGGCGCTGTTCGCGATCGACGAGGCGCATTGCGTCTCGCAATGGGGTCACGATTTCCGGCCCGAATATGTCGGCCTTTCCGTCATCGCCGAGCGCTTTCCCGACGTGCCGCGCATCGCGCTGACCGCGACCGCCGACGAGCTGACGCGCAAGGAGATCGTCGAGCGGCTGCAGCTGACGGGCGCGCCGCAGTTCGTCTCCAGCTTCGACCGGCCCAACATCCGCTATGAGATCGTCGACAAGCGCAATGCGGTGTCGCAGCTGAAGGAATTCATCCGCGAGCGCCACATGGGCGATGCCGGCGTGGTCTATTGCCTCTCGCGCAACCGCGTCGAGGAGGTCGCCGCAGCGCTTGCCGAGGCCGGCATTGCGGCGCTGCCCTACCACGCCGGGCTCGACGGGGCGGTGCGCTCGCGCAACCAGGATCGCTTCCTCAACGAGGACGGCATCGTCATCGTCGCGACCATCGCCTTCGGCATGGGCATCGACAAGCCCGACGTGCGCTTCGTCGCCCATCTCGACCTGCCCAAGAGCATCGAGGCCTATTACCAGGAGACCGGACGCGCCGGTCGTGACGGCAAGCCGTCGGCGGCGTGGATGACCTACGGCCTCTCCGACATCGTGCAGCAGCGCCGCATGATCGACGAATCGGCCGGATCGGAGGATTTCAAGCGGGTCTCGATCGGCAAGCTCGACGCGCTGGTCGGCCTCGCCGAGACGCCGCATTGCCGACGCCGGCGCCTGCTCGCCTATTTCGGCGAGATCGTGATGGGCGAGAGCTGCGGCAATTGCGACAATTGCCTGACGCCGCCGAAGATGCGCGACGGCAAGGTGCTGGCGCAGAAGCTGCTGTCCTGCGTCTATCGCACCGGGCAGCGTTTCGGCGCCATGCATTTGATCGACGTGCTGGTCGGACGCCTGACCGAGAAGGTCACACAGTTCGGTCACCACAAGCTGTCGGTGTTCGGCATTGGCCGCGAGCTCAACGAGAAGCAGTGGCGCACGGTGCTGCGGCAATTGGTGGCGACGGGCCATTTGCGCAGCGACAGCGAAGCCTACGGCGCGCTCAAGCTGACGGAGTCTTCGCGCGGCGTGCTGCGCGGCGAGACCGAGGTCTGGCTGCGCGAGGAGGCGCCCGGCACGCGGGTTCGCGCCAGCCGGGCCACGTCACGCCGCGGTGACCTCGCGCCCGCGGCGAGCGCGCCGCAAGGCGACGTCGATCCCGAATTGCGCGCGCGCCTGCGCGCCTGGCGGTCAGAGGTCGCGCGCGAACGCGGCGTGCCGGCCTATGTGGTGCTGCACGATGCCACCATCGACGGCATCGTCCGGGCCTGGCCGACCACGCTGGACGAGCTGCGCAACGTGCCGGGGATCGGCGACAAGAAGCTCGAGCACTACGGCGACGAGTTGCTGCAGATCGTGAGGACGAGGTAGGGCGAGCCAAAAACTCCCCTGTCATCCCGGACAAGCGAAGCGCAGATCCGGGATCCATAACCACAGGCCGGTGTGATGACGGCAGGCTGGCAACTGCCAGTCCTCGCAAAACGATTGCTGCGGCGTATGGGTCCCGGGCTCGCGACTTCGTCGCGCCCCGGGACGACAGTGATGCATGACGCGCGAGCGCTACGCTCTCACTCACCCATTCCTGAACGCATACGCATACCCGTTCAGCGCCGGCGCGCCGCCGAGATGGGCGTAGAGGATCTTCGCGCCTTTCTCGAAATAGCCCTTTTTCGCAAGATCGATCAGGCCCTGCATCGACTTGCCCTCATAGACGGGGTCGGTGATCATGCCTTCGAGGCGCGCGGTGAGGCGGATCGCCTCCTTGGTCTCCTCCGATGGCACGCCATAGGCGGGATAGGCGTAGTCCTCGATCAGCACGACGTCCTCAGTGACGAGATCCTTGCCGAGCTCGACGAGCTTTGCCGTGTTCTGCGCGATCTCGAGTACCTGGGCCTTGGTCTGGGCGGGCGTGAAGGAGGCATCGATGCCGATCACCTTTCGCGCACGGCCGTCCGCCGCAAACCCGACCAGCATGCCGGCATGGGTGGAGCCGGTGACGGTGCAAACGACGATGTAGTCGAACTTGAAGCCGAGCTCGGCTTCCTGCTTGCGCACCTCCTCGGCAAAGCCGACATAGCCGAGGCCGCCAAACTTATGCACGGAGGCACCGGCGGGAATGGCGTAAGGCTTGCCGCCCGCCGCCTTCACTTCCTCGATCGCCTGCTCCCAGCTCTTGCGGATGCCGATATCGAAGCCGTCGTCGACCAGGCGCACGTCGGCGCCCATGATGCGCGAGAGCATGATGTTGCCGACGCGGTCATAGACGGCGTCCTCGTGCGGCACCCAGGCTTCCTGCACCAGGCGGCATTTCATGCCGAGCTTGGCCGCGACCGCCGCGATCATGCGGGTGTGGTTCGATTGCACGCCGCCGATTGAGACCAGCGTATCGGCATTGGAGGCGATCGCATCGGGGATAATGTATTCGAGCTTGCGCAGCTTGTTGCCGCCATAGGCGAGGCCGGAATTGCAGTCCTCGCGCTTGGCATAGACCTCGACTTGGCCGCCGAGATGTTTCGACAAGCGCTCCAGCTTCTCGATGGGCGTCGGGCCGAAGGTCAAAGGATAGCGCGGAAATTTGTCCAGCTTCATGGGTCAATCCCGATTGGCGTTGGTGTTGGCGGCTCCCTAGCATCGCGTCGGGAAAATGTGCTCTCGAATATTGCGGCCATGTTGCGCAATTTCTTGCGAAAGTTGCGGCGATAGCTAATATTCCTTCCAGAACAGCATTTTCTTACGGAAGTTTCTTTCATGGCTGCCCGGCTCGACCGCACCGACCTCAAGATATTGAGATTGCTTCAGAATAACGGTCGGCTCAGCAACGCCGAACTGGCCGAAACGGTCGCGATCAGCCCCGCCACCTGCCATCGTCGCACCCAGCGCCTGTTCGAGGACGGCTTCATCGCCAATGTCCGCGCCATGGTCGCGCCGAAGAAGGTGGCAAAGGGCACGCTGGTGATGGTCGGGGTCGTGCTCGACCGCTCGACGCCGGAAAGCTTTGCCACCTTCGAGCAGGCCGTTGCAAAGCTGAAATTCGTGCTCGACTGCCATCTCGTCGCCGGCGATTTCGATTACTTCCTCAAGATCCGCGTCGGCGACATGGAGGATTTCAATCGCATCCACGGCGAGCAGCTGATCGCGCTCCCCGGCGTGCGCCAGACCCGGACCTTCTTCGTGATGAAGGAAGTCGTCGACAACGCGCCACTGGAATTTTAGGCGCAGCTATTGATGCGCTATCCGCATCATGAGAGATTCGTCCGATGCAGACATTCCCCTTCCGCCAGCACAATCCGGCCGGGCCGGCCTATCGGCGCGGCTGGGTCGACGAGGCCGTGGCCGCGATCGAGGCCGACCAGTGCCGCACCGCCGACACGCATCTGATCCGGCTGATCGTGCCGGCGCTATCGGGCATCGACATCTATCTGAAGGATGAGTCCACGCATCCGACCGGCAGCCTGAAGCATCGCCTCGCGCGCTCGCTGTTCCTCTATGCGCTCTGCAACGGCCACATCCGCGAAGGCACGCCCGTGGTCGAGGCCTCGTCGGGATCAACCGCGGTGTCGGAGGCCTATTTCGCTGAGATGATCGGCGTGCCCTTCTACGCCGTGATGCCGCGCACGACCTCGGCGGAGAAGATCGCCGCGATCGAGCATTATGGCGGCAATTGCCATTTGATCGACGACGGCCGCGCGCTCTATGCGGAAGCCGCGGCACTCGCCGCCCGGCTGGACGGCCACTACATGGATCAGTTCACCTTTGCCGAGCGGGCCACTGACTGGCGCGGCAACAACAACATCGCCGAGTCCATCTTCACGCAGTTGCAGGGCGAGCCGCGGCCGATTCCGGACTGGATCGTGATGGGCGCCGGCACCGGCGGCACGTCGGCCACCATCGGACGTTATCTGCGGTATCGGCAATATCCGACCCGGCTGTGCGTCGCCGATGTCGAGCATTCCGCGTTCTTCGATTGCTTCCGCACGCTGGACCGCTCCCGTGTTTGCGACCGCCCGTCGCTGATCGAGGGCGTCGGTCGCCCCCGCTGCGAGCCGTCCTTCGTGCCCGGCGTGGTCGATCGCATGATGAAGATCCCGGATGCGGCAACGGTCGCGGCGATGAACGTGCTGTCGCGACGGCTGCGCCGTGCGGTCGGCGGCTCCACCGGCACCAACTTCCTGGCGCTGTGCCGGCTCGCCTCGGAGATGCGCCAGGCGAGCGTCACGGGATCGCTGGTGACGCTGATCTGCGATTCCGGCGAGCGCTACCGGCAGACCTATTACGAGCCGGGCTGGCTGAAAGCGCGCGGCATAGATCCGACGCCGTTCGAGGCGGCGCTGTCGTCGTTCCTCGCCACAGGTGAGCCACTGACGCTGGACGTCGACGACGTCGTCAATCCCCAAAGCGTGCCAAGCCCCACGGCGTCATAGCCGAGATCTGCCTGGCATTTGCGAAATCGCACGGTCGTCACGGCAACTTCACTTGCCTTGCGCAGGCACGCAGGTGACGGTTGCGTCTTCTCAACGAGGAGACCCTACCGTGCGCCTTCCCATTCTCGATCCGAAAGAGCTGACCGACGAACAGAAGCCGCTCTATGACGACATGCGGGCCGGCATGAAGGACCACTTCAAGGGTTTTGTGAACATGCGCGAGGACGGCGCGCTGCTCGGGCCCTGGAATCCCTGGATCCGCGAGCCGCGCTTCGGCAAGCCGGTGTGGGAGCTGGTCAAGGCGATTGCGTCGAACCCGCTGCTGCCCGCGGCCGTACGCGAGGTCGCGATCCTCGTCACCGGCTCGCATTTCCGCTCCGGTTACGAGCTCTACGCTCATGTGCTGGTGGCCGAGCAGCGTGGCCTCTCCGACGAGAAGCTCGCGACCATCGTTGCCGGCCAGCGGCCGGTGGACCTCACCAGGCAGGAAGCCGTCGCCTACGACATGGCTTCGGCACTGGTCAGCGGCGGCGTGCTGCCGGAGCTGACTTGGCGTGCGGCGGTGAAGGAATTCGGCGAGCACGGCGCGGCCGAGCTGTCCTATCTCGTCGGCGTCTACTGCATGGTCTCGGTCACGCTCAACACCTTCGACGTGCCGGTGCCTGACTAGTTGCGCACGGCGTAGAGCGGTGTGCGCAACGTGACCTGATAGGACGGCTTCGGCATCCAGGCGATCTGCGCGGTAATGCCGAAAAGTCGGTTGTCGTTGTCGTCCATGCGATCGAGGTCGAGCCGCAGGACCGGCTGGGTGAAGGATTCCGCGAGCGTCCGGCCCGCGAGCAGCGCGCCGCCGAACGACTGCATGCCGAGGCGCCCGGTGAACTTCCAGTTGCTCGGCCATTGATAGTAGCCGCCGGCATAGAGGATCGTGTTCGGCCGGATCGTGGCGAACGGGCTGGCGATGGTGACGGTGGTGTATTGCAGGCCGGCGAGCCAGCCCCGTGTCTCGTCCTCGTCGACCGCGT
Source organism: Bradyrhizobium sp. NBAIM14 (assembly GCF_020193895.1). Taxonomy (NCBI): domain Bacteria; kingdom Pseudomonadati; phylum Pseudomonadota; class Alphaproteobacteria; order Hyphomicrobiales; family Nitrobacteraceae; genus Bradyrhizobium; species Bradyrhizobium sp. NBAIM14. Next base: position 47,631 of record NZ_JADYVQ010000027.1, read on the forward strand.
AGTCGAATTCCACGATGTTGTTGAAGGAGTTCGTCATGCCCTGCTCGTTGGGCACCGACTGCGTCAGGGTTGATTGCAGCGTGATGGTCGGGATCTTCCCGCCATTCTGCTGGTAGAGATCGGCCTGCACGCCGATGTTCCAGCTCGTGATGTCGAAAGACGACCAGCCGCCGCCGATATCCGTCGTCGTGCCGGATACGCCGCCGTAGAGCGAAACGCGGTCGCTGACGTCGACGGTCAGCGGCAGGTCGATCGCAATCGATTTCGCGGCCGGCAGTCCATTCCGCAGCGACGTGCCTCGTTGCGCCGCCAGGGCTTGGAATGCGGCTGACAGCGAGGTGTTGCCGAAGCCGAGCGCGAGCGTGCCTGCGGGGATCGTCGCATAGATGGTGCGGAGATCGAGATAGATGTTCGGGACGGTCGGCTTTGCGGGCTCGTCCTCCTCATCGTCGGCGGCGAGGGCACCGCCTGCCGGGACCGCCAGACACAGCAGTCCCGCCGCGGCAGCGCGCAACGCACGACGGGATTGGCTGCGAAGAGGCACGTGACGATCCGACGCGTGGCGATTTGAGGGTGGAACCGTTGTTAGATGGAACGTGATCGCGCGCTTGGTCAAGCGCTATCCGCAAGCGATGGACGGCGCGGATGTGCGCGGTTACCCTGGCGTGATCGCACTGACACACTCGCCCGCCACAGTGCAGGCCGAAGAATGGAGGAGACAGCCATGAACACGTCACGCCGCATCCTGCTCACCGGTCTGGCGGGGCTTGCCGTTACTCCCGGTGCTGCGGTGGCTGCTGCACCCATAGCCGAGCCCGGCAAGGCGACTGTTGCGGAGGAACGTTTCGCGCGCACGATTGCGGCGGCGCATGCGCCCGACCGCACCTGCGCATGGCAGGCGGAGCATTATGCGGAAGCGCACTGGCCGGAATATGTCGCGGCGGCGCGCGCGGTGATCGGCGCGCGCGTATGATTGACGCTGTCAGGTCTTCACCGCGCGCCGCACCTGTTCGCCGATTTGCGACAGCACGAGCTGTGCCTGCGGCAGGATTGCGCCCATGGCGTGGAAATTGTGAACCATGCCATCGTGGCAGACATGCTCGACCGCGACCCCCGCGGCGAGCAGCTTGCGGGCATAGGCATTGCCCTCGTCACGCATCGGGTCATATTCGGCGGTGTGGATGATTGCGGTCGGCAGGCCCGTGAGGCGTGTTGCGCGCAAGGGAGAGACGCGGGGATCGGCGGTATCGATGCCGTCAGGCAGATAATCGGAAAGATCGGCTTCGATCGTGGCGCGATCGATCAGATGGCCCTCGGCAAAGGCTTCGCGCGAAGGCGAGGTTTCCTCGAAATCCAGCACCGGGCAGATCAGGCACTGCGCGGCGATGGAGAGGCCAGCGGTCTGCGCCGCATTCTGGCACACGATCGCCGCGAGTGTGGCGCCGGCGGAATCGCCGCCGACCACAAGGCGGTCCGCGTCGATGCCGAGCGATGCCGCCTCGCGCGCCACCCATTCGGTGGCGGCGATCGCGTCGTCGACCGCGGCGGGGAATCTGTGCTCCGGCGCGAGCCGGTAATCGACCGACACGAGGCGGCAGCCGGTGGCATGCGCCAGCGCCGCGGCGATGCGCTCGTGCGTGGCAATGCTGCCGGCGACGAGCCCGCCGCCATGAAAGAACACGAAGCCCGGTGCGGGCGCTTCAGTGCCTGCCGGCGTGTAGAGGCGATAGGGCAGCTCGCCGCCGGGACCGGGCAGCCTGCCGTCGGAGGTCGTCACATCCGGCGCCTCGGCCCGGGCGAACTGCATCAGCTTTGCCAGCGATTGCCGCCGCACCTCCACACTCGGCCGGCTCCGCGCCTGCGGCGCAGCCGCAGCCATCATGGTCAACAAACGCTTTGCGAGCGGATCCAGCGGCATGGATTCTTCCTTCTCCCCTTGTGGGAGAAGGTGGCGCGCAGCGCCGGATGAGGGGTTTTCTCCGCAGGTGAGTTCGCGGATGGATACCCCTCACCCGTCTCGCCGCTACGCGGCGAGCCACCCTCTCCCACAAGGGGAGAGGGTAACTCACCATTTCCCCGCAGCAAATCGTTTAGAAATTGGGACAATAGTGCCGGATCGTTCGAAAAGGAGGCCGGTCATGGCCGAGATCAAGAAGCCCATCGACTACTCGCCGAGCTGGACCTTCTTCGAGGGCAAATGGCACGAGGGCAACGTGCCGATCATGGGGCCGCGCACGCATGCGGCCTGGCTCGGCTCGATCGTGTTCGACGGCGCTCGCGCTTTCGAGGGCGTCGCACCGGATCTCGATCGTCACGTCGCCCGCGCCAATCAATCCGCGATCAGTTTCGGCCTGAAGCCGGTGGTCGATACCGACACCTGGCTGACGCTCGCGAACGAAGGCATCGCGCGCTTTGCCGGAAATGCCGAGCTCTATATCCGTCCGATGTACTGGGCGCAGAACGGAAGCGGCGGCGGCGTGCTGTTCGACCCCGAGACCACCAATTGGTGCCTGTGCATCTACGAAGCGCCGATGCCAAAGCCCGTCGGCAACGCGATCACCTTGTCGCCGTTTCGTAGGCCGACGGCCGAATGCGCGCCGGTCGAAGCCAAGGCCGCCTGCCTCTACCCGAACAATTCGCGCGCACTCGCCGAAGCTGCGTCGCGCGGCTTCCAGAACGCGCTGATGCTCGACATGCTCGGCAACGTCGCCGAGTTCGGCAATTCCAACGTGTTCATGGCCAGGGATGGCGTGGTGTTCACGCCGGTGCCGAACGGCACCTTCCTCAACGGCATCACGCGCCAGCGCGTCATCAGCCTGCTTCGCGCCGACGGCGTCACCGTGGTCGAGAAGACGCTGCGCTACGCCGATTTCCTGACCGCCGACGAGATCTTTTCGACCGGCAATTTCGCCAAGGTCGCGCCCGTGATCCGCATCGACGAGCGCGAGCTGAAGCCGGGCCCGTTCTACGCCAAGGCGCGCAAGCTCTACTGGGACTTTGCGCATGCTGTGAAGATGGCGGCTTGATCCGGAGTCTCTGTCGTCATGCCCGCGCTTGTCCCCGGGGATCCACGTTCTTCGCGTCGCGCGTCAAGACGTGGATGGCCGGGTCAAGCCCGGCCATGACGAGAACTATTTCTGCCGCCGAAACCGGCTGAACTGAAACGCCTGCGTCGAATGCCGCGGCGTGTGGTGCGTCTCGCTGCGCGTCTCGACCAGTTTAAATTCCGGCCCGAGCTCCGCCGCAAGACTCGCGCTGTCGTGGCGCTGCACCGGCAGGCCGCTGCATTTCTCGGGACCATCGGGTGCAAACGTCCCAATGATGACGTGGCCGCCAGGTCTGACCGCCGACCGCAGGCGCTCCACGTAAGCGACCCTGTCGCGCGGGTCAGTCAGGAAGTGAAACGCTGCGCGATCGTGCCAGACATCGTAGGTCCTGGTCGGACGCCACGTCGTGGCATCGGCAACGATCCAGTCGACCGTCGAAGCGGCCGGACCGATGCGCTTCTTCGCCGCCGCGAGCGCATTGGCAGAAAGATCCAGCACGGCGATGTCGCGATAGCCGTCCTGCAACAGCGCATCGACCAGGCGCGATGCGCCGCCGCCGACATCGATGATGGTCGTGTCGCGATCGGAGCCGGCTGCGCGAATCATCGCGAGCGAGATCGCGGGGCTATCCTGATACCAGCTGACCTCGGCCTCGCCCTTGGTGGCGTAGACATGGTCCCAATGGTTGCTTCGGTCAGACGTGGCTCGCCCTCCCGCGGACAGGGGCCGGCGCGAATGAAAGACTATTCGTCCTTCTTCGACATCCGCTCGAGGCGCTCCTGCATTTCCTTCATCTGCTGGCGCAGCTCGTCGATGTTGCTGTCCTTCGGCGCCTCGGCATTCGCATCGGGCTCCGGCTCGGGGCTGGCCGCCGGACGGGGCGCAGCGAACGGCTTGAACATCGAGAAGGTTTGCTGGAACAGCTCCATGTTGCGGCGGACTTGCTCTTCCAACGGAGCAAAAGGAGTGCCGGACAGCGTATTGGCGATCTGCTTGCGGAACTTCTCCTGCTCCTGGGTCAGGGTCGCGATCGACTGCTCCAGATATTTCGGCACCACCATCTGCATGCTGTCGCCATAGAAGCGGATCAGCTGGCGAAGGAAGGTGGTCGGCAACAGGTTCTGGCCGGCCTTGTTCTCCTGCTCGAAGATGATCTGGGCGAGCACGGAGCGGGTGATGTCGTCGCCGGTCTTGGCGTCATAGACCAGGAAGTCTTCGCCGTCCTTGACCATCGCGGCGAGGTCTTCGAGCGTCACATAGGTGCTCGTTCCGGTGTTATAGAGCCGGCGGTTCGCGTATTTCTTGATTGTGGTGGGTTGGTCTGATTTCGCCATGGGCTCTCACTTGCAAACGCGGAGAACGGGAACCTGTCGGGCAATGCCGCAGGGCGGGAAGAGTACGCAACGCAACAAAATAAGCATTTTCAAAGGGCTCACGCTACCGTTTTGTGCGGCACGGTTAATTGCAGAGCAAAATCCTGCTTGCGAAAACGCCAAGAACGCTATTTTGAATGCGCTGCGGTATGAATTCGGGCCCCGGCCGATTGACATGCCTCAACGACGTTAACAGGATGGCTGACGAGACTGGCGATCGCTTTCCAGCCCGCCTGCCCCCTTCACAAGAACCTCAAGCCCCAGGAGATGCCCATGTCAGACGATGTCGTCATCGTCAGCGCCGCCCGCACCCCGGTCGGAAGCTTCAACGGAGCGTTCGCGACCCTTCCCGCCCATGACCTCGGCGCCGTTGCCATCAAGGCCGCGCTGGAGCGCGCCGGCATCGAGCCCGGCCGGGTCTCCGAAGTGATCATGGGTCAGATCCTGACCGCCGCCCAAGGCCAGAACCCGGCCCGCCAGGCGTCGATCGGCGCCGGCATTCCGGTGGAGAGCCCGGCTTGGGGCGTCAATCAGCTGTGCGGCTCGGGCCTGCGCACGGTTGCGCTCGGCTACCAGGCGCTGCTCAACGGCGATTCCGAGATCGTGGTCGCCGGCGGGCAGGAATCGATGAGCATGGCCCCGCACGCCCAGCATCTGCGCGGCGGCGTGAAGATGGGCGGCCTGGAGCTGGTCGACACCATGATCAAGGACGGCCTGTGGGATGCCTTCAACGGCTACCACATGGGCAACACCGCCGAGAACGTCGCGCGGCAATGGCAGATCACCCGTGCCCAGCAGGACGAGTTCGCCGTGGCCTCGCAGCAGAAGGCCGAGGCGGCGCAGAAGGCCGGCAAGTTCAACGACGAGATCGTCCCCGTCACCATCAAGACCCGCAAGGGCGACGTCGTCGTCAGCGCCGACGAATATCCGCGCCATGGCGCCACGCTCGACGCGATGGCCAAGCTCAAGCCCGCCTTCGAGAAGGATGGCACGGTGACCGCGGGCTCGGCCTCGGGCATCAACGACGGCGCTGCCGCCGTGGTGCTGATGACCGCCAAGCAGGCCGCCAAGGAAGGCAAGAAGCCGCTGGCGCGGATCGTGTCCTGGGCGCAGGCCGGCGTCGATCCGAAGATCATGGGCTCGGGCCCGATCCCGGCCTCGCGCGCCGCGCTGAAGAAGGCCGGCTGGAGCGTCGGCGATCTCGATTTGATCGAGGCCAACGAAGCCTTCGCGGCACAGGCCTGCGCGGTCAACAAGGACCTCGGCTGGGATACCTCCAAGGTCAACGTCAACGGCGGTGCGATCGCGATCGGCCATCCGGTCGGCGCGTCCGGCGCACGCGTGCTGGTGACGCTGCTGCACGAAATGCAGAAGCGCGATTCGAAGAAGGGCTTGGCCACGCTGTGCATCGGCGGCGGCATGGGCATCGCCATGTGTGTGGCGCGCGACTGATCTTACGCGCAGCTGACGGGTGCGCCGCACACGTCAGCGCGTGCGTTGCACGCGACTAAAAAGGCAGCGGTTGCAAATCAAATATTCTTCGCAACCCGACAAGCCTCGACTAAAGAAAAACGCCCGGCTCGATGCCGGGCGTTTTGTTCTTGATGTCCGTCAAACCAACCGCATAATCCGTAGCTAAAAAGCGATCACGTCAGAAAAGTCCGAAGCGTCCAAGGAAGAGGGAAGGAATACGACATGGCACGTGTTGCATTGGTGACGGGTGGTACGCGGGGCATCGGTGCTGCGATCAGCAAGGCGCTGAAGGCCGCCGGCTACAAGGTTGCGGCGAGCTATGCCGGCAACGACGCTGCCGCGGAGAAATTCAAGGCCGAGACCGGCATTGCAGTTTACAAGTGGGACGTCAGCAGTTTCGAGGCCTGCGCCGAGGGCGTGAAGAAGGTCGAGGCCGAGGTCGGCCCGGTCGACGTGCTGGTCAACAATGCCGGCATCACCAAGGACGGTGCCTTCCACAAGATGACGCTTGAGCAGTGGAACGCCGTCATCAACACCAATCTCGGCTCGCTATTCAACATGTCGCGCCAGGTGATCGAAGGCATGCGCGGGCGCAAGTTCGGTCGCATCATCAACATTTCCTCGATCAACGGCCAGAAGGGGCAGTTCGGACAGGTCAACTACTCCGCAGCGAAAGCCGGCGAGATCGGTTTCACCAAGGCCCTGGCGCTGGAGAACGCCAAGGGCGGCATCACCGTGAATGCGATCTGTCCCGGCTACATCAATACCGAGATGGTGCAGGCAGTGCCGAAGGACGTGCTGGAGAAGGCGATTCTGCCGCTGATTCCGATCGGCCGTCTCGGCGAGCCCGAAGAGATCGCGCGTGCCGTCGTGTTCCTCGCCGCGGATGAGGCCGGCGCCATCACCGGCTCGACGCTGTCGGTCAACGGCGGCCAGTACATGGTGTGATGCGATCGCATCACGCAGGCTGATATTGTCCACATCGTCATGCCCGGGCTTGTCCCGGGCATCCACGGCCTTACAACAGCCGTCGCCACGGAAGAACGTGGATGGCCGGGACAAGCCCCGCCATGACGGAAACATTGGGCCAATGACTCCCCGCACTGCCACGCTGATCGGTCTGACCGCGATCCTGATGTGGTCGCTGCTGTCGGTGATGACGGTGGCGACCGGAAAGATCCCGGCGTTTCAGCTCGCTGCGATGACCTTCGCGATCGGCGGTGTCGTCGGCCTGCTCACCTGGATCGGGCGGAGCGAGGCGGCGAGAAGCTTGCGGCAACCGCTCGCCGTCTGGATCGTCGGCGTCGGCGGCCTGTTTGGCTATCACGCGCTGTATTTCCTCGCGCTGCGCTTCGCCCCGCCGGCCGAAGCCGGCCTTCTGAATTACCTGTGGCCGCTCTTGATCGTGCTGTTCTCGTCCTTCCTGCCGGGCGAGCGGCTGGCGGCGCACCACATCATCGGCGCCGTGCTCGGCCTCGTCGGCACGGTGCTGCTGTTCGCCGGCAACACCAGCGGTTTTGCGCCTGGAGCTGTGCCGGGTCTCATCGCGGCCTTCATCGCGGCGTTCGTCTGGGCGACCTATTCGGTGCTGTCGCGCCGGTTGAAAGCGGTGCCGACCGATGCGGTCGCGGGCTTCTGTCTTGCCACGGCAATATTGGCCGCGCTGATGCATGGCCTGCTTGAAACCACGGTCTGGCCGGAGACCGCGGTGCAATGGCTCTCGGTCATCGCACTCGGCATCGGCCCGGTCGGTGCCGCGTTCTACGCCTGGGACATCGGCATGAAGCGCGGCGACATCCGTGTGCTCGGCGCCGCCTCCTACGCGACGCCATTGCTCTCGACGGGATTCCTCATCGCTGCCGGTTTCGCCAAGGCCAGCGCCAACATCGCCCTTGCTGCGATCCTCATTGCCGGAGGCGGCCTGATCGCGGCCAAGGACATGGTGCTGCGGAAGCGATGATTGGAGCGGAGCTACGGCTCCCAGCCGGGCGGCGCGAGCTCGAAGCCCGCGAACTCGAACGCGGGTGCCACGGTGCACCCGACCAGCGTCCACTCGCCGGTGGTTTCCGCCATCTGCCAGGCCAGCGCAGGCACGATCGCCTGCGGCCGCTCACCGCCGCCGAGGTCGGCGCCGAGCCGCACCTCGTGCTGCGAGCAGCCGTCATGGGCGATGCGCAGCGTCAAGGGGCTGCCGGAATAATAGTGCCACGTCTCCACCGCATCGACGCGATGCCAGTGCGAACGCTCGCCGCGCGCGAGCAGGAAGTAGATCAGCGTCGAGCGCGAACGCCCGTTGGCGTCCGTGCTCTGGTCGCGAAACGTCTCGCGATAATGTCCGCCTTCCGGATGCGGGCGGAGCTCGAGGCGTGCGATGATCTCGGCTGCGGTCGGCATCGATCCTCGTCGGGATGTGTGCTTCAGGACTTGTGCGTCAGGATTTATTCTTGCGCTCGCGCAGTTCGCCGAACACCGCAGCGGGATCCGCGCCCTTCATATGCAGCTTGGCCGCGACCGCCGGCTCATCGGCGCGCAGGAACACGTTGGCGCGCTTCTCCTCGCCGAGCAGCGAGGGAATGGTCGGCTTGTTCTCGGCGCGCAGCTTTGTCACCTCCGCGGCGCGCGCCTGCAGCGCCGCGTTGTCCGGCTCGATGGTGAGCGCGAACTTGACGTTGGACGCCGTGTATTCGTGGCCGCAATAGAGCTTGAAGTCGTCGGGCAGGGCGCGCAGCTTCAGCAGGGAATCCCACATCATCGGATAGGTGCCCTCGAACACGCGGCCGCAGCCGATCGAGAACAGCGTGTCGGCGGCGAACACCGTCTTCTCATTGTCGAACACGTAGGAGATGTGGTCGAGCGTGTGGCCGGGCGTCTCCACGACACGCGCCAGCAGATTGCCGATCTTGACCACGTCGGCATTGGCGACGCGCTGGTCGACGTTGGCGATCTTCGTGGTCTTGTCGTGCGGCGCGACGACGCGGCAATTGAATTTCTGCTTGAGCTCGGCGACCCCGCCGACATGATCGCCATGATGATGGGTGATCAGAATGTCGGTGAGCTGCCAGCCCTCGCGCTCCAGGGCCTTGAGGATCGGGCCGGCCTCCGGCGCGTCGATCGAGGCCGTCGCTTTGGTTTCCACATCGTGGATCAGATAACCGAAATTGTCGTTTAAACAGTTGAAAGTACGAATTTCGGCGGCCATGTCATCTCCATCGCGCTCAGCCCCGCCAGACAAATATGGCGTTAACGTTGCGCAGGCAATGCAATATTCCGCGCGCAGCAGCGCCCTGGCGCATGTTACATTGCGGTCATGACCATCGACGTCGTCGACCTCCGCGAGTTCTATTCCCGCCGCCTCGGCATCGTGGCGCGGCAAATGATCAATCGCGGTATCAGGGAGCGTTGGCCCAGCGCCGAGGGCCAGCGCGTGCTCGGCGTCGGCTATCCCACACCCTATCTGGGGTTGTTCCGCGAGGACGCCGAGCGCTGCCTCGCCTTCATGCCGGCGGCGCAGGGTGTCCTGAAATGGCCGACGGGACGGCCCGCGCTGGCCTCGCTGGTGGATGAGTTCTCGCTGCCGCTTCCCGACGCCGCGGTCGACCGCATTCTCCTGGTGCACGCGCTGGAGATGTCGGACGATCCGGCCGCATTGCTGCGCGAGGTGTGGCGCGTGCTGTCGCCCTCTGGGCGCGTCATCGCCGTGATCCCGAACCGGCGTGGGGTGTGGACCCGCACCGACAGCACGCCGTTCGGCCATGGCCGGCCCTATTCGCGCTCGCAGATCACCGAGCTGTTGCGCCAGACCTGGTTCACGCCGACCGCTTGGGGCGAGGCGCTGTTCATGCCGCCTTACGCCGGCGGCTGGGTGTTGAAATCGGCCCAGATGTGGGAACGTGCCGGTGCCGCGCTGTCACTGCCCTTTGCCGGCGTCCACATCGTGGAGGCGACCAAGCAGGTCTACCGCGCGATCCCCGCCAAGCGCGAGCGGGCGCGGCTGATTCCCTCACTCGCCAAGCCCGTGCTGGTGCCATCCTCGACGACGGTGACGCGCAGTTAGCTTCACCTCTCCCTTCGGGAGAGGTGGGCCTGTGCCCGGCCAACGCACGGCATCAAAAGCAAATCGTCCCGGCGAGGCCGGGACGATTCCAGTCGGAAAGTCAGAAGAGCTTACTCGCCCGGGGCGACTTCGTCGCTGGAAGCGACCGGAGCGGCTTCACGCTCCGGGCGCGGGCCATGCGGCCGGCGCCGCCGGCGCGGATAGCGCTCGCCGCCACCGCCGCCCTCGAAGCCGCCCTGATTGCCGTTCACCTGCGGCTGCGCGCCGGTGATGAAGGAGGGTAGGCGGTCGACGCCGCCATCGGCGATGACAGGCTGCGGCTGGTTGGCGGGTTGCGGCTGATATTGCGGCTGCGGACGGTGATCGCGTTCGCGGTGCTCGCGCGGCTGCTGATTGTCGCGCTGATAGGGCGGCTGGTTGTCGCGCGGCTGGTGATCACGCTGGTGATGATCGCGTTGGCCGTCGCGGTCGCGCATGAAGGGCTGCGGCTGGGGCTGCGGGACGAAGCCGGGCTCCTGGCCGAAGGCCGAGAAATTCTCACCGTCGTCCTCGCCCTCGTCGCTGCTGGCGATGGGCTCATCGCCGCGCGGCTGCTGGTTCTGACGGAACTGCTCCTGAGCCGCCGCGATCAGGCGGAAATAATGCTCGGCGTGCTGGTAGTAGTTCTCGGCTGCAACGGGATCGCCGGAGGAGCGCGCGTCACGTGCAAGCTGGAGATACTTTTCGGCGATGTGCGAAGCAGTGCCGCGAATCTTGATGTCGGGTCCGTTGGATTCGTAGACCCGGGTCATCGGGTTCTGGCCGCGCCGGTTGTTGTTGTTATTGTTGTTGCGGTTGCGCATCCGCTGCTTGTTCTGACCGTTTCTCATGTCCTGCCTTTAATTCCAGCCCTAAAGGTTGCACGCATTACTGATTGCTAGGAGTGACCTGGTGACAGTGGCTCACATGTCTTGCGCGCACCGCGCAAAAGCGGATCCAACCCTGCCGATGTTCGTCGACCGTCGCGTTCAACAAAGACGCGTTCCCCACCCGCCAGCATCCATTGCCAGCGAACCCACTCATTTCGCCTGCCGAAACAAGCCCAGCTTTCTTGCGTAAGTGTTCAAGCGCAATATCAGGCTTTCGTTCACTTGCGGTCGGAGAGAGCAGCGCAGCTCCACTGGCCATCGCGCTCAACAGGACCTGCGGCTTGGAACCTTCAATCAGTAAAGCTCTCGCCCGAGAGCCCGGCTTTCGCCCGTAGGTCTACGGGGCCGGCACCGATGTGTTGACCGGAACGTAGTCGTTCCCACGGGATATTCCAAGTGGTTTTTGCAGGCCAATCCGGCTTTTATGGGGGCATTTTTCGGGCCGAAACGGCCCGCGGAATGCCCGCCAAGTCGGCCTTGGGTGACCTGTCCAGCGATAACGCGGCGGCCCTCATCAAGGTTTCAATATTTTGGGCCTGGCCCTGTCCGGCCTCGACGACCAGGGCGCCGCCGGGGGCGAGCCGCTCGCTCGCCTGCGGGATCAGGGCGCGATAGGCGTCGTATCCGTCATTGCCGCCGTCGAGCGCCAGATGCGGGTCGTGCTCGCGCACCTCGATGCTCAATTTCGGAATTTCAGCCGAGGGAATATAGGGCGGATTCGACACGATGAGGTCGAACGGGCCACCGAGCGCCGCGGCGTAGGAACAGGCGACGAAGGCGGCGCGGTCGGCGAGTCCCAGCGCCGCGGCATTGTCCCTGGCGGTCATGAGCGCGTTCTGGCTGAGATCGGTACCGACGCCGAACGCATCGGGGATTTCGTGCAACAGCGCGAGCAGGATCGCGCCCGAGCCGGTGCCGATGTCGGCGATCCGCGGCGGGTGAGATGCCTCCCGCTCGCGGAGAATCTCGAGCGCAAGCTCAACCACGGTCTCGGTATCGGGGCGCGGCACCAGGGTTGCTTCCGACAGGCGGAACGGCAAGCCCCAGAATTCGCGCGTCCCGAGAATGCGCGACACCGGCTCGCCGGCGATGCGGCGCTGTGCATGTTGCGTGAGCCGCGATGCTTCGGCCGCGGTCAGGAGACGGGCCGCCTGCGTGACCAGGCCGGTGAGGTCGAGGCCGAGTGCCGCACTGATCAGGATGCGCGCGTCGAGCTCGGCTTCGTCGAGCCGTGCCGATCTCAGTTGCGCAGCCAGCGCCCGCCGCGCGCTCTCGATGGATTGTCCGGTGAAGGGGTTGCTCACGCCTCAGGCCGCCGCGCCTTGCGCAGCGAGCTGTGCGGCCTGGTGCTCCGTCGTCAGTGCGTCGATCAGTTCGCCGAGCGCTTCACCCGCGATCACCTGCGGCAGCTTGTAGAGCGTGAGGTTGATGCGATGATCGGTGACGCGTCCTTGCGGAAAATTGTAGGTGCGGATGCGCTCGGAGCGGTCGCCGGAGCCGACCTTCTCCTTGCGCTCGGCCGAGCGCGCCGCCTCGACGCGTTGCCGCTCGGCGTCATAGATGCGCGAGCGCAGGATGTTCATGGCGGAGGCGCGATTCTTGTGCTGCGAGCGGCTGTCCTGCATCATCACCACGATGCCGGTCGGGATGTGGGTGATGCGGATCGCCGATTCCGTCTTGTTGACGTGCTGGCCACCGGCGCCCCCTGCGCGCATGGTCTCGATGCGCAGGTCGTCGTTCTTGATGTCGACGTCGACGTCCTCGACCTCGGGCAGCACGGCGACCGTCGCGGCGGAGGTGTGGATGCGCCCCTGCGTCTCGGTGTCGGGCACGCGCTGGACGCGGTGCACGCCGGATTCGAATTTCAGCTTGGAGAATGCGCCGCGGCCCTGGATCTCGGCGATGATTTCCTTGTAGCCGCCGACGGTGCCTTCACTGGCGGAGATCACCTCGACCTTCCAGCCCTGCAAGCTGGCGAAGCGCTCGTACATCCGGAACAGGTCGCCGGCGAACAGCGAAGCCTCGTCGCCGCCGGTGCCGGCGCGGATTTCCAGCATGACGTTGCGGTCGTCCATGGCGTCCTTGGGCAGGAGCGCGACGCGGATCTTCTGGACCAGTTCCTCGATTTTCGGCGCGAGCTCGTCGCGTTCGGCTTCCGCCATGCCGCGCATCTCGGCATCGGTGGCGGCATCGGCGATCAACGCGTCGGTGTCGGCGAGCTCCTTGACGGCGGCGCGATAGGACTTCACCGCCTCGATCAGGGGCGTGAGCTCGGCGAGCTCGCGCGTGATCTGCACGTAACGCTCGGAGGCGAGCTGTCCGAGCGATTCGGCCTCGAGCGAAGCGTGATGCGCGAGCAGGACGTCCAGTTTGGCTTCGGGAAGTGACGACATCGGTTCTGTCTCAAAGTGCGGAAGGAGGCGAGGGCGGCGGGAAGCTGGCGACAGGCCCGCTACAACGCAAGGCCCTCGGCCTCGGCAAATTCCGTCAGCTTCTGCCGGATCGAGACGCTGCCCGCAGGCGCATCCAGCAGAGGGCCCAGCATCGCTTCGGCCTTCTTGGCGTCGAGGTCGAGCACCATCGCCTTGACCGGGCCGAGCGCGGTCGCCGAGAGCGAGAGCGAGCGGTAGCCCAGCGCAATCAGCGCCAGTGCGCCGATCGGCTTGGAGGCCATCTCGCCGCACAGCGAGAGCGACTTCTGCGCCGCGTGCGCCTTGCGCGCGATGTCACGCAAGGCGCGCATGATCGGCGCCGACATGGTGTCGAAGCGCTCGGAGACCTTGACGTTGCCGCGGTCGACCGCGAACAGGAACTGGAACAGATCGTTGGAGCCGACCGAGATGAAATCGACCTTCTTCAATAGCTCGTCGAGCTGGTAGAGCAGGGCGGGCACCTCGACCATGGTGCCGATGTCGATTCGTTCAGGCAGCGTGTGGCCGTGCTGGCGGAGGTATGTGAGCTCGCGCTCGACCAGCGCCTTGGCCGAGTCGAATTCGGCGACCTCCGAGATCATCGGGAACATGATGCGCAGCGCGCGGCCGCCGCCGGCGCGCAGCAGCGCGCGGATTTGGCCGCGCAACAGGCCGGGACGATCGAGCCCGAGCCGGATCGCGCGCCAGCCGAGCGCGGGGTTTTCCTCGATCACCGCTTCCATATAGGGCAGCGCCTTGTCGCCGCCGATATCGAGCGTGCGGAAGGTGACGGGCTTAGGTCCGGCGGCATCGAGCACGGTGCGATAGAGCGCGAGCTGGTCGCTGGTGCGCGGCAGGCTCTGACCGACCATGAATTGCAGCTCGGTGCGGAACAGGCCGATGCCGGCACTGCCGGTGTCCTCGATATGCGGCAGGTCGATCGCAAGACCTGCGTTGATCATCAGCTCGACCTTCTGGCCGTCCCTGGTGACGCAGGGCCGGTCGCGCAGCGCCAGGTACTGCGCCTGGCGGCGGGCGCGGAAGCGCACGCGCTCGGCGAAGGCCGCCTCGATCTCCTGCGACGGGCGCACATAGATCGAGCCCGAGGTGCCGTCGACGATGATGGCGTCGCCGGGATCGGCGATTCCAGGCGCGTTCGGCACCTCGCCGACCGCAGGGATGCCCAGCGCCCGCGCCACGATCGAGACGTGCGAGTTCGCGGTGCCTTCCTCCAGCACGATGCCGCGCAGGCGCTTGCGGTCGTAGTCGAGCAGCGCCGCCGGGCCCATCGCGCGGGCGATGACGATGGCGTTGTCGGGCAGCTGCTCGCGCGAGGGCGCATGATCCTGGCCGACCAGCTGCCGCATCAGGCGGTAGCCGAGGTCTTCCAGATCGTGCAGCCGGTCGCGCAAATAGGGGTCGGTCGAGCGCAGCATGCGCGCGCGGGTGTCCGACTGGACGCGCTCGACCGCGGCTTCCGCGGTGAGGCCGGTCGCGACCGCCTCGTGCAGCTTGTGCGACCAGCCCTGGTCGTTGGCGAACATGCGATAGGCTTCAAGCACCTCACGGTGCTCGCCGCCTTCGGCGACGTCGCCGCGCTCCAGCATGCGGTCGAGATCGGCACGCAGCTTGGCGAGCGCAGTATCGAGCCGCTTGATCTCCTTCGGCAGGTCTTCGGCGATGTAGTCCTTGATGACGACGCGCGGCTCGTGCAGCACGACATGGCCGAGCGCGATGCCCTCCGACAGGATGGCACCGACTTTCTGCGCCGAATGGCGCGCCGCCGGCTCCTGGCCCGGCTGCGCCAGCGCGGAGAGTTCGCCGGAGGCGATCAGCTCGGCCAGCACCATCGCGGTGGTCTGGAGCGCCTCGAGCTCCTCCTCGACATAATTGCGCTTGGCGCGATTCTGCACCACCAGCACGCCGAGCGTGTTGCCGGCGCGCAGGATCGGCACGCCGAGGAAGGAATGGTAGATTTCTTCGCCGGTCTCGGGCCGGAACGAGAACGCCGGGTGGCTCTGCGCGTCGCTCAAATTGAGCGGCGTCGCCTCGCTGGCGACGAGGCCGACCAGGCCCTCATGGGCGCTGAGCACGGTGTGGTGCACCGCCTCGCGGTTGAGACCTTCGGTGGCGTAGAGCTCGAGCGTATTGTCGATGCGCAGCACATAGACCGAGCACACCTCGGCCACCATGTTGGCGGCGATCAGCACCACGATCTTGTCCAGCCGCTCCTGGGCCGAGACCTGCTCCGCCATGGTCTCGCGGAGCCGTCTCAACAAGACGCGGGGACCTCCCGACGCGCTCCGCATGAACCGTCAATCTCCTCCATCGGCCGGGCCCGGCGATATCGGCCGGCGGCTGGACCAAAATTCCAGAAAAACAATCAAATTGTTTGTCCGGCGCAGGCACAAGCCCAAATCCACGGGAGATTGAGTGCTCGTACCGAATCAGCGCCGCCTGAACTGGGACACAGTCTGCGGCAGCCCACCCTGTCCGCCGTATAGCGAATTGAGGCTTGTTTTGCCAAGCAAAACGCCTGCCAAACGCGAAGGTGTGTACACCTTCGCGTTTGCTGCGACCGCTAAGAGAAAATTAGCCTTTTGGCACTGTCCGGAAAAGTGCGAAGCGGTTTTCCGGAAAGACCGTCAGGTCTGATCGAGACCGTAGAGCGTATGCAAGGTGCGCACCGCAAGCTCGGTATAGGCGGTATCGATCAAGACCGAAAATTTGATCTCGGAGGTTGTAATGGCCCGAATGTTGATGTTCCGCCCGGCGAGCGCCGAGAACGCCTGGGCGGCGACGCCGGCATGGCTGCGCATGCCGCTGCCGATCACCGAGATCTTGGCGACATCGGTGGCGGTATCGAGCCGCGCATAGCCGATCTTGGCCTTGGCTGCGGTAATCGTATCCTTGGCGCGGGTGAAGTCGGCGGCCGGCACGGTGAAGGTGAGGTCGGTGGTCTTGCCGTCCTCGGACACATTCTGCACGATCATGTCGACGTTGATATTGGCATCAGCCAGCGGGCCGAAGATCGAGGCCGCAACGCCGGGCTTGTCCTCGATCTGGCGCACCGAGATCTGAGCCTCGTCCTTGGAGAAGGCGATACCGGTGACGACGTGGCTTTCCATGATCTCCTCCTCGCTGCAGATCAGCGTGCCGGGCGGCTGGTTGGCATGCGGGTCGATATCCTCGGGCTTATCGAAGCTCGAGCGGACGAAGATCGGCATGTTGTGGACCATGCCGAGTTCCACCGAGCGGACCTGGAGCACCTTGGCGCCCTGCGAGGCCAGTTCCAGCATGTCTTCGAATGCGATCTTGTCGAGCCTCTTGGCCTTCGGCACGATTCGCGGGTCGGTGGTGTAGACGCCGTCGACGTCGGTGTAGATGTCGCAGCGGTCGGCCTTGACGGCGGCGGCGATCGCCACGGCCGAGGTGTCGGAGCCGCCACGGCCGAGCGTGGTGATGCGACCCGTCTCGGGGTTGATGCCCTGGAAGCCGGCGATGACCGCGACCTCCTTTCGGTCCTTGAAGCGCTTGATGATCTCGCTGCCGTCGATGTCCTCGATCCGGGCCGAGGCATGGGCGTCGCTGGTCTTGATCGGGATCTGCCAGCCCTGCCACGAGCGGGCTTGGATGCCCATGCCCTGGAGCACGATGGCAAGAAGGCCGGACGTCACCTGTTCGCCCGAGGCGACCACGGCGTCATATTCGCGCGCGTCGTGCATCGGCGAGGCCTCGGTGCACCAGGCGACCAGCTCGTTGGTCTTGCCGGCCATCGCCGAGACGACCACGGCCACTTCGTGGCCGGCATCGACCTCACGCTTCACATGGCGTGCGACGTTGCGGATACGTTCGATGTTGGCGACGGACGTGCCGCCGAATTTCATCACGAGGCGGCTCATGACGACGCGTGCATTCCTTCATAAGGATCAGTATGGTGGCCCGCACTGGACGGGTGCCTCGGGGACACCGACCGCGCGTATACAGAGCGGCGGGGCCGGGGGCAAGCGGGTTCCTG
>NZ_JADYVQ010000028.1:0-53663 GCF_020193895.1 Bradyrhizobium sp. NBAIM14
CCGTCCCGGTTGCGAGCGCGCCGGGATCGAAGGTCGCCGTCGGATCGCTCCAGCCATAACCGCCATGCACGCCGGCGTAAAAACCGGTCCAGCTGAATGCGACCGGCGCGGGCGGCGCCTTGGTGTAGGCCCTGGCAAGATCGGCCGCGGAGGCGGCGTGGGAGAGACACACAGCCGAGGCCAGAAGGGCAGCAGAGACGATGGATTTGGAGACAATGGATTTCATGACTTCCCTCGAACGCTGTGCGCGTGACAAGGCGGCACCGCTTAAGCCAAGGTATAGAGGTGGTCTCGCAATATTGCTGTAGCGTCGGCGACACAGCGTGGAACTGCGGAACACGGTTTGTGCGCGCGAAGTTCGCCTGACGCGACGCCGCCAGATTTTCGCGACATCAGATGCTCCTCAGACGCCAAGAACGCCATTTTCAGCCGGCGTCGTTAGACCACGAGCTGCCTCGCCGCTGCCGAGATCATCACCAGCCCGCCGGTGATCACGGCGGCATCGAGGATCGCGGTGCGGATGTGCACCGGCATCGACGAAGGCCTTGGCGAAGAACGCCGGGCACGGCCATACCGAAGCAGAAGCTGCAGAAGCGAGATATCGGCGAAGCCCGAGACGATGGTCAATCTTTCTGGCCGCCTCTGATGCGGGCCACGGCTTGATCGGCGAGCGTAGCGAGCGCGGCTTCTTCCAGCGGGAAATCCGCTGCGAGCCAAGCGTCTTCAGCGAGCGCCAACACATGGCCGAGCGCAGGTCCTTCGGCGAGACCGCGGGCGATGAAGTCGGCGGCCTTCAGCGGAAATTTCGGCGCGGTCCAGCGCTGCGGCAGCTCGGCAAGCGCGCGCCAGCGTATCGAGGTGACGTCGCCGCCGTTGCGTGCCCAGCCAAGCAATACGCGATCGTGATAGCTCTCGGGCCCGAGCCGGTACAGCAAGCGCCGTGCATTGGCTTCGTCCTTGGTGGCGAGGCGCCACCAGCGGTGCCCCATCGAATCCAGCGCCTTGGCCTCGGCATTGGAGAGCCGCAGGCGCACGGCGAGGCGCTTGGCGTCTTCGGTGACGGCGACCGAGAGCGCGGCCAGGCGCCGCGTGCTGCTGGGCCTGAGGCCGAGTTCGCGCTCGATCGCGATCATCGTGTCCAGGGGACCCGTATAGACGACGCCGCCAGTCAACGCCTGCAGCAATCCGCCCTCGGCCATGGCTCGCACGGCCGCAGCCGCACCGCCGGCGACCAGCAGCTTGACCATCTCCATGCGCACCCGCTCGGCCGACAGGCTGGCCAGGCCCGCGCGTCGGCGGATGCAGGCGAGATAGCCGTCCGGGTCGGGATCGCCGGCGCCGAAGGCGGCATGGATGCGGAAGAAGCGCAGGATGCGTAAGTAATCCTCGGCGATGCGCTGGTCGGGATCGCCGATGAAGCGCACGCGCCGCGCTTTGGCGTCGTTGATGCCGCCGACATAATCGTAAACCACACCGCGTGCATCGACCGACAGGCCGTTCATGGTGAAGTCGCGCCGCTCGGCATCCTTCACCCAGTCGCGGCCGAACGCGACCTTGGCCTTGCGGCCGAAGGTTTCGGTATCCTCGCGCAACGTCGTGACTTCATAGGGGTGGGCATCGATCACCAGCGTAACGGTGCCGTGGTCGATGCCGGTCGGCACGCTCTTGATGCCGGCAGCCTTGGCCCGCCGTATCACCTCGTCGGGCAGCGCCGTGGTCGCGATGTCGATGTCACCCGGCGCAAGGCCGAGCAGCGCGTTGCGCACGGCGCCGCCGACCACACGCGCCTCCTCGCCATCGGTGCCGAGCAGCGCCAGGACGCGCGCGGTGCCGCCTGCGGTCAGCCAGGGCGCATCGGCGAGTAAAGGCTCCGCGCTCATGGACCCGCCCCTACTTTTCCGTGCCCGGCACGAGCTTGCCGTCCTCGATATGGGCGGGGACGTAGGTCGAATCCGGCGGCGCGCCGGAGAACTCCGCCAAGCCGATGAGGCCGGCGATGACCAGCACGATCGCCACCAGCGCAAGACGCGCGACGATCGCGACCGGCCATGAGGAGCGTGCGAACACACCGGACCGCGTCGCCGCCAGGAACAGCGCATAGACGGCAAAGGGGATGAGGAAGATTCCGATCTCGGTCAGAACCGTCCGGATCATGACGAATAGATCCGCTCATACAGCACACGCAGCATGCCCGCCGTCGCCCCCCAGATGTAGCGTTCCGCGAACGGCATCGCGTAGTAGGACCGCGGCGTGCCGCGGAATTCCTTGCTGTGCACCTGGTGGTTCACCGGATTCATCAGGAAGGATAGCGGCACCTCGAAGGCATCATCAACCTCGGAATGGTTGATGCTGAGCGAAAAGCCCGGCCTGACCCTGGCAACCGTCGGCAGGATGCGGAAGCCGAAAGCGGTGCCGTAGAGATCGAGATAGCCGAGCGGCTCGACGAAGTCGCGTGCCAGCCCGACCTCCTCCTCGGCCTCGCGCAGCGCCGCATCGAGCGGCGAGGCATCGATCGCGTCGATCTTGCCGCCGGGAAAGGCGATCTGGCCGGCATGGTCGTTGAGATGCGCCGAGCGCTGCGTCAGCAGGATGGTGGGCTCGGGATGGTCGACCACCGCGATCAGGACCGCTGCGGGACGCACCGGCTGCTCGCGCGCGATGATCTCGAGCATCTTGTCGGTGCCGGGATCGCCCGAGGCGGGGATGATGTTGGGATCATAGAGGCCGGGCGGCACGTCGAAGCCGAGCCTCGCCTTGGAGCGGGCGAAGAAATCCGCAGCGCCAAGCGCGACCGGCTCGTTCGTCAGGATAGGGTTGTTCAAATTCAAAGCGCCGCCCTCACCTGCTCCGCATCGGCCATGGCGAAGAACTCGCCGGCCGACTCGACACCGAACATCGGCTGGCCATCGACCATCCGCTCCTCGCCCATGTCAACCAGATCGTAATAGAGCGCGCGCGTCACCTTGGCCCAGAGGTCGGCACGGACGTGCAGATAGGGCGTCAGCCCGCCATCCTCCGCCTGCTCGAAGCGCAGCCGGTGCGCCGCGTCGCAGGTGACCCAGTCGTCGACATTGGTGCGGAAGTGCAGCACGCGATGGCTGCCCTCGCCGTCCTTCTGCATCTCGACCGCCATGAACGGCGCATCGTCGACGCGGATACCGACCTTCTCCACCGGCGTGACCAGGAAATGCTTGTCGCCCTCGCGCTTGAGAATGGTCGAAAACAGCCGCACCAGGGCGGGACGCCCGATTGGCGTCCCCATGTAGAACCAAGTACCATCGGAGGCGATTCGGATGTCGAGATCGCCGCAAAACGGCGGATTCCACAGATGCACCGGAGGCAGGCCTTTCTTGGCGCCTTCGGCATTGGCAGCGCTTTTGGCGGCGGCAGTCAGTCCCTCGAGACCCCGATCGGCGCTCTGCCCTTGGTTCGCCATGGTTTGCCCTGACTTTGTGATTGGCACGATTGGTGCAGGTCTACGTTGTACTTAGGTGCGCGGTTCCATCCGGAATAGCCCGGTGTGGAGGTCGCCACTTCGTGATGCCGTACATACCCCGAAGCCGATAAGGTGGGGATAGGTTAATTCAACGAATACATGGCTTTCCTGCAAGTCTAGCATGGGGCCCATGATCTGGCGTGATGACCTGACGTGACAGGCTGACGATGCAAGCAAGCCGCGTTGCACAGGCTGAAGGAGCAAGCGAATGGCGGAGAGTGTCGAGAAACTCGAGGACGGGATCGTCCGTTCGGCCGAGCAGGTGTCGAGCCAGGTTCGCGCGGCCAAGGACGCGATCGCCTCGGTCATCTTCGGCCAGGATCGCGTGATCGAGAACACGCTGGTCACCATCCTCTCCGGCGGCCATGCGCTCCTGATCGGCGTGCCCGGCCTTGCCAAGACCAAGCTGGTCGAGACGCTCGGCGTCACGCTCGGTCTCGATGCCAAGCGCATCCAGTTCACGCCCGATTTGATGCCCTCCGACATTCTCGGCGCCGAAGTGCTGGAGGAGAGCACCGCGGGAAGGCGCGCCTTCCGCTTCATTGCCGGTCCCGTGTTCGCGCAGCTCCTGATGGCCGACGAGATCAACCGCGCCTCACCGCGCACGCAATCGGCGTTGTTGCAAGCGATGCAGGAGCAGCACATCACCGTCGCCGGCGCGCGTCACGATCTGCCGAAACCCTTCCACGTGCTCGCGACGCAGAACCCGCTGGAGCAGGAAGGCACCTATCCGCTGCCCGAAGCCCAGCTCGACCGCTTCCTGATGGAGATCGACGTCGACTATCCCGACCGCGATGCCGAGCGCCGCATCCTGTTTGAAACCACGGGCGCGGAGGAGACGCTGGCCAAGGGCGCGATGACGCCGGATGCGCTGATCACCGCGCAGCGCCTGATCCGGCGCCTGCCGGTCGGCGATTCCGTGGTGGAAGCAATTCTCTCGCTGGTGCGCTCGGCCCGCCCGGGTCCGGACTCCGGCGAAGCCGGCAAGTTCATTGCCTGGGGTCCCGGCCCGCGCGCCAGCCAATCCCTGATGCTGGCGGTACGCGCGCGTGCGCTGATCGACGGGCGCCTGGCACCCTCGATCGACGACGTGCTCGACCTTGCCGAGCCCGTGCTGAAGCACCGCATGGCGCTGACGTTCCAGGCGCGCGCCGAAGGCCGCACGATTCCGGACGTGATCCGGCAATTGAAGACACGGATCGGTTGATGGCAGCGGAGAACGGGCGGGCAGCGAAGGAGATATTGGCGATCCGACGTGCCGATGGCGAAAGCCGCACGCTCGCCGCTTCGTTGCCGCGCTTGGTGCTCGAGGCCCGCCGCATCGCCGCCAACGTCATCCACGGCCTGCATGGACGGCGCCGCGCCGGCTCGGGCGAAAACTTCTGGCAGTACCGCCGCTTCGTCTCGGGCGAACCGTCGCAGAACGTCGACTGGCGCCGCTCGGCGCGCGACGACCATCTCTACGTGCGCGAGCTGGAATGGGAAGCCTCGCACACGGTCTGGATCTGGCCGGACCGCTCGCCCTCGATGGCGTTCGCCTCGAAGACCGCGCGCGAGTCCAAGCTCGAGCGGACGCTGATCGTCGCCTTCGCACTGGCCGAGCTGCTCGTCGCCGGCGGCGAGCGCGTCGGCATTCCCGGGCTGATGGCGCCGACCGCAAGCCGCAGCGTCATCGACAGGATGGCGCAGGCGATGCTGCATGACGATGCAGACCGACTGAGCCTGCCGCCATCCTTCGTTCCGGCCGCGCTGGCCGAGATCATCGTGCTGTCGGATTTCTGGTCGCCGATCGCCGAGATCAGGACGACGCTCGCCGGGCTGTCCAGCTCCGGCGCGCACGGCACGATGGTGCAGGTGGTCGATCCCGCCGAGGAATCGTTCCCCTATTCCGGCCGCGTCGAGTTCGTCGAGCCCGAAGGTTTTGGCGTGATCACCGCCGGCCGCGCCGAGAGCTGGGCGCAGGATTACACCGCGCGGCTTGCGCTGCACCGCGACCAGATCCGTGCCGAGACCAACAAGCTCGACTGGCTGTTCACGACGCACGCGACCGACCGCTCCGCCGCCGAACTCTTGCTGTTCCTGCATGCCGGCATGCAGGTGAGCAAGTCCGGCGCACGCACCACGACGATCAAGGCGGGGCCTGCCGCATGATGGGATTGCCGCTCGCCTTCACGCAACCGCTGCTCCTGATCGGCCTCGTCAGCCTGCCCGTGCTGTGGTGGCTCCTGCGCGTGATGCCGCCGCGGCCGCGCCGCATCGAGTTTCCGCCGACGCGGCTGTTGTTCGACATCACGCCGCGCGAAGAGACGCCCTCACGGACGCCGTGGTGGCTGACCGCGCTTCGCCTGCTCGCCGCCGCGCTGGTGATCTTCGCCGCCGCCGGCCCGATCTGGAATCCGCAAACGGGCGTCGCCGGGAGCAAGGCGCCGCTGATGATCATGTTCGACGACGGCTGGAGCGCCGCATCGCACTGGGACGTCAGGATCAGGACCGCCGATGAGCTTATCGCCAATGCCGACAATGACGGCCGCGGCATCGCGCTGGTGCCGCTGTCCGAGCCGAACCGCGACATCACGCTGATGCCGGCGGGTGCGGCGCGCGTCGCGCTGCGGCAGCTGGCGCCAAAGCCCTATTCGATCGACCGCGTCGAGACGCTGGCCGCGGTCGACCGTTTCCTCAAGGTCACCGGCGACTGCGAGATCGCCTGGCTCTCGGACGGCGTCGACACCGGCCGCGGCGAGGACTTCGTGGCCGGCCTCGGCAAGACCATCGGCGACCGCAGCCTGACCGTGTTCGCAGGCGGCACCTCCTCGCCGCTGGCCCTGGTCGCCGCCGAGAACGCCGCAGCGAAGATGACGGTGAAGGTGCTGCGCACCGACAGCGGGATTGCGGTCGGCACGGTACGCGCGCTGGACCAGAAGGCGTCGCCGATCGGCGAAGCGCGCTATTCGTTCGGCCCGCAGGACAAGGAAACCGAGGCGGCGTTCGACCTGCCGGTCGAGCTGCGCAACGACATCACGCGGCTCGAAATCTCCGGCGAGCGCTCGGCCGGCGCGGTGCAGCTGCTCGACAAGCGCTGGCGCCGCCGCGCCATCGGCATCATCTCGGGCGCGACCAGCGAGACCGCGCAGCCACTGCTGGCGCCGACCTTCTATCTCACCCGCGCGCTGGCGCCGTTCGCCGACGTCCGGCTCGCCGACAAGGGCTCGCCGCAGCAGGGCATCACGCAGTTCCTCGACCAGAAGCTGCCGATGATCATCCTCGCCGATGTCGGCACCATCGCCCCCGAGCTGCGCGAACGCCTCAATGCCTGGGTCGACCAGGGCGGCGTGCTGGTGCGGTTCGCTGGGCCCCGGCTGGCACAGGCGGAGGACGACCTCGTGCCGGTCAAGCTGCGCAAGGGCGGCCGCACGCTCGGCGGCAGCCTAACCTGGGAGAAGCCGCAGCATCTCGCCTCCTTCGCCGTCGATGGCCCGTTCGCCGGCGTCGCGGTGCCCAAGGACGTCACCGTGAGCCGCCAGGTGCTGGCCGAGCCCGACGCCGTGCTCGCCACCAAGAGCTGGGCCTCGCTGGAAGACGGCACGCCACTCGTCACCGGCGAACATCGCGGCAAGGGCCTCGTCAGCCTGTTCCACGTCAGCGCCGACATGCGCTGGTCGGATCTGCCGATGTCGGGCACCTTCGTCGAAATGCTGCGGCGGGTGGTCGACATGTCCGGCTACACCGCGAAGCCAGGCGCTGGCGTTGCCGGCGAAGCGACCGCTGAGACCGTGGCGCCGCTGCACATCCTCGACGGATTTGGCGCGTTCGGTCCGCCGCCCGCGACGGCCAAGCCGCTTCCTGCGGATTACCGCGACCGCGCCACATCAGATCATCCGCCCGGCTTCTACGGCCCGGCAGAAGGACCGCTCGCCGTGAACACGCTTGCCAGCGCCGACCGCATCGCCGCCCTGAACACCGCGAGCCTCCGCGCCCGGCACGCCACCTACACCAATGCCGAGCCGCGCGATTTGCGCGGCTGGCTGCTGTCGACGGCGCTCGCGCTGTTCCTGATCGACGCCATCATCATCGCGGTGCTCGGCGGCGGCATTGCCGCGCTGCTGCGCCGCCGCGCCGCGCCCGCGATGATCGTGCTGGTCCTGCTCGCGGGATTCGCGGCGCTCTCGCCGGCGCCGTCGCGCGCCGACGGCGTCACGGACGAGTTCGCGATGAAGTCGGTGTCGCAGACCCGCCTCGCCTATGTCGTCACGGGCAATGCGGATGTCGATTCCATCGTCAAGGCGGGAATGAACGGGCTGACGCTGTTCCTGGCCCAGCGCACGGCGCTCGAGGCCGGTGATCCCGTCGGCGTCGATCCCGCGCGCGACGAGCTCGCGTTCTTCCCGCTGATCTACTGGCCGATCGTGCCGGGCGCGCCGAAGCCGCCGCAGGACGCCATCAACAAGATCGACGTCTACATGAAGCAGGGCGGCACCGTGCTCTTCGACACCCGCGACGCGATCGAGGCGCCGCCCGGCGCCAACGGCGCGGCGCAGACCCCAGCGATGCAGACGCTGCGCGAGATCCTGTCCTCGCTCGACGTGCCCGAGCTCGAGCCGGTGCCGCGCGAGCATGTGCTGACCAAGACCTTCTATCTGCTGCGCGACTTCCCCGGCCGCTTCACTGCCGGCCAGACCTGGGTCGAGACCTTGCCGCGCGAAGACGACGATGAGAGCGCGCAACGGCCGGCACGCGGCGGCGACGGCGTCTCCCCAATCATCATCACCTCGAACGACCTGGCCGGCGCCTGGGCGGTGCGGCCCGACGGACAGGCCATGCTGCCGGTGACCGGCGGCGACCCCCGCCAGCGCGAATTCGCCTACCGCGCCGGCGCCAACATCGTGATGTACACGCTGACCGGCAACTACAAAGCCGACCAGGTGCACGCTCCGGCGCTGATCGAACGGCTGGGGCAATAGGATCGACATGAACTACGGTATCGCGTTCACACCGCTTGTTCCTACCATCGTGCTGTGGCTCGCGCTCGCCGCGATCGTCATTGTCGCGCTCGTGCTGCTGGTGGCGCGCGCGCGCGGGGCCGCGGTGCGCGTGGCCGCGCTGGCGCTGTTCCTGCTGGCGCTCGCCAATCCCTCCTTCACCCGCGAGGACCGCGATCCCCTTACCTCGGTCGCCGCTGTTGTTGTCGACAAGAGCCCGAGCCAGAACTTCGGCAACCGCAATCGCGAAGCTGCGCAAGCGCAGGAGGCGCTGGTCGACAGCCTGAAGAAGATCAAGGGCCTCGAGGTCCGTGTCGTCGAAGCCGGACAGGCCGACGGCGAGACCGACGGCACCAAGCTGTTCGGCGCGCTGGCCTCGGCCTTGGCGGACGTCCCGGTCGACCGCGTCGCCGGCGCGTTCCTGATCACCGACGGCCGCGTCCACGACATTCCCGCGAACGCCGCCGCGCTCGGCTTCCAGGCGCCGGTGCACGCGCTGGTCACGGGCCAGAAGGACGAGCGCGACCGCCGCATCGCGATCACCGCCGCGCCGCGCTTCGGGATCGTCGGGCAGAGCCAGACCATCTCCTACCGCCTCGACGACCAGGGTGTCACCGGCGAGCGCGCCAGGGTCACGGTCCGCCGCGACGGCGAGGTCATCAACGAGCGCACGCTCTCCAGCGGCCAGGCCGCGAGCGTCGACGTCGACATCAAGCATGCCGGGCCGAACATCGTCGAGATCGAGGCCTCGCCGCTCGAACGCGAATTGACGCCGGTGAACAATCGCGCCGTCGTCGCCATCGACGGCGTGCGCGACAAGCTGCGCGTGCTGCTGGTCTCGGGCGAGCCGCATTCGGGCGAGCGCACCTGGCGCAACCTGCTCAAGTCCGACGCCAGCGTCGACCTCGTGCATTTCACCATTCTGCGCCCGCCGGAGAAGCAGGACGGCACGCCGATCAACGAATTGTCGCTGATCGCGTTTCCGACCCGCGAGCTGTTCCAGCAGAAGATCAACGAATTCCAGCTGATCATCTTCGACCGCTATGCCCGCCAGGGCGTGCTGCCGATCCCCTATTTCGAGAACATGGCGCGTTACGTGCGCGCAGGCGGCGCCGTGCTGGTCTCGGCCGGCCCCGACTATGCCTCGAACAGCAGCATCTGGCGCACGCCGCTCGATTCGGTGCTGCCGGCCGAACCGGTCGGCGTCACCGAGAAGCCGTTCTATGCGCATCTGTCCGACCTCGGCAAACGCCATCCCGTCACGCGCGGGCTGGAAGGCTCCGCCAGCGAGCCGCCGCGCTGGAGCCGGTTCTTCCGCACCGTCGATACCCGCAATGCGGTCAACCCGCCCGTCATGACCGGCGTCGACGGCAAGCCGCTGCTGTTCCTGTCGCGCTTCGGCGAGGGCCGCGTCGCGCTCCTGCTGTCCGACCACATCTGGCTGTGGGCGCGCGGCTATGAGGGCGGCGGTCCGCATCTCGACCTGCTGCGGCGGATGTCGCACTGGCTGATGAAGCAGCCTGATCTCGACGAGGAGGCGTTGCGCCTCCAGGTGCAGGGCAAGGACCTCGTCGTGGTGCGTCAGACCATGGCGGACAGCGTCCAGCCCGTCAGCGTGACATCGCCGTCGGGCGTGTCGCAGGATCTGACGCTGAGCGCCGGCGATCCCGGCGAGTGGCGCGCCAGCCTGCCGGCGAGCGAGCTCGGCCTGTGGCAGGCCACCGACGGCACGCTGAAAGCGCTGATCAATGTCGGCCCGACCAATCCGAAGGAATTTTCGGAAGTCACCTCCACGGTCGATACGTTGAAGCCGCTGACACAGGCGACGGGCGGCGATGCCGTGCGCGTGGCTACTAGCTCGAGCGTCGAGCTGCCGCGCATCCTGCCGGTGCGCTCGGTCGGCATGTTCCACGGCGACGGGTGGATGGGTGTGCGGATGCGCGATGCCAGCGTGGTCAAGGGCGTCGGCGTGCTGCCGATCTTCTCCGGCCTGATCGGCCTGCTGCTGCTGCTCGGCGCATTTGCGGCGACCTGGGTGCGCGAGGGGCGGTAGTTGCCCGAACGACACATCGGCTTGGCGGCTTGCATGCGCCGATCCCCCCGCCGTTGACATCGGTGAACCGGTCGGGCGATGTTATACTATAACATCGCGGCGTCCTGGGATTGACGCCTCGGTGTGGGGGTGGCGTTTTCCAGATGAAGTGGTTCCGGTCGAATAGCAGGCACGGCGCCCGGCTCGCGTTGTTCGCGATGCTGGTGCAGCTCGCGCTGACGTTCGGCCACAGCCATTGGTTCGCGCAGGCCGCGCCTTTTGCTCAATCATCGGTCCAGCACATCGAAGGCGGCGCCAAGGACGTTGCAGCAACCGACGGCGCCGCCGTCGAGAAGCAATCGCCCTCAAGTCCCGAGCGCGAGCATTCGCGCGACGAGAGTTGCGCCATCTGCGCCATCATTGCGATGGCGGGCACGATCGTGTCGGCGACGCCGCCCGTGCTGTTGCTGCCGCAGGCGATCGAGCTGCTCCGGCGCAGCCTCGACGCCGAGTTCGCTCATCTGACATCGGCCCGCACGGCGTTCCAGCCGCGCGCCCCTCCTGCGTCCTGACTCCAACGCTTGATCACACCCAGCCTCGCCGCACATCGGCAAGTGCCTGGGAGAAGTTGAAGTCGAATTCCGTCGCGTCGCGACGGCAGGCCGCCTCCGATCAGCAGAGCATCATCCGGACGGCGCCTGAGTGGAATCAGGACCATGTCATTTCAATTGCGACGCGCGCAGCGCCTTGGCGGAGCAAGCCTGCTCCTGCTCGGCGCCGCCGCCACATCCGCGTTCGCCCAGGACTCGGCACAACGACCGGCACAACAGCCGGCACAAGACAAATCGTCGACCGAGCTCCCCGCCATCACCGTAACGGCGCCAAGCCCGATCGTACGCAGAGCAGTGGTGCCGACCCGCAACGCAGGCCGCGGCACGCGGACCGCGCGGGTGCGCAGCCGCGAGCAGGCAGCTGAAGCGGCACCGGCAGCTCCCGTGCCCGCCGCGCCTCAGCAAGGCGTGCTGCCTGTTGTGACCGATCAATTTGCGACCGTCACCGTGGTGCCGAACGAGGAGATTCGGCGCAACGGCGGCGGCACGCTCGGCGATCTCCTGTTCTCCAAGCCCGGCATCACCGGCTCTGAATACGCACCCGGCGCATCCAGCCGCCCGATCATTCGCGGGCTCGACACCAACCGGGTCGGCATTATCGAGAACGGAACAGGCAGCAACGGCGCGTCCGATCTCGGCGAGGATCACTTCGTGCCGATTGATCCGCTGGCAGCCACCCAGGTCGAGGTCATCCGCGGACCGGCGACGCTGCGCTACGGCTCCACCGCGATCGGTGGCGTGGTCAGCGCAACCAACAATCGAATTCCGGATGCCTTGCCGTCCTGCACGGCGCCCTTTCCGACTTACGGACTCCCGACCAAGGCGCCGCTGGCAAACGTGGGATCGCCGGGCTGCATCACCGCGGAAACGCGGACGGCCGTAACTTCGGTCGATCGCGGGACCGAAGGTGCCGTGCTGCTCGATGCCGGCGGCGGCAACTTTGCCTTCCACGCCGATGCCTTTGGCCGCAAGGCCGGCGACTACAACATCCCGAGCTATCCGTTCTTGACGGACCCGACGCTGCCGTTCAACGGACGCCAGCCGAATTCGGCATCGCAGGCCTACGGCGGATCTGTCGGCGGCTCCTACATCTTCGACGGCGGCTACGTGGGCGCGGCGATCACGCAGCACAACGCGCTCTATCACATTCCCGGTATCGAGGGCAGCGAGTTCCTGACGCGGATCGACGGACGACAAACAAAGTTCACGACAAAAGGCGAGTATCGGCCGGATGCGGCGGCGATCGATGCGATCCGGTTCTGGGCCAGCGCCACCGACTATAAGCACGATGAGGTCGGGCTCGCCGACTCTGCCGACCTCGGCTCCCTCGGCGTGAGACAAACCTTCACCAACAAGGAACAGGAAGGCCGCGTCGAGGTGCAGCTTGCGCCGTTCGACGTCCGCTTTGCTGCGCTGACCACCGCTGTGGGCGTCCAGGCGTCGCACCAGAAGCTGACCGCGCCGAGTCCGGACGATCCAGGCAGCCCGATCAACGGACTGTTCGATCCGAACAAGAACACAAAGGTCGCCGGGTACATCTTCAATGAGTTCAAGTTCAGCGAAGCTACCAAGGCCCAGATCGCCGGGCGCGTCGAGAGCGCAAGGTTGAGCGGCACGGCGCCGGCCTTCGTCCCCGATGTGTTCGACCTCGCCGTCGATCCGGCCGCGATCGGCCCCGCAACAGCGGTCAACCGCAACTTCACGCCGGTGAGCGGGAGCATCGGCCTGATCCACAACCTTCCTTGGGATCTGGTCGCCAGCGTCACCGGCCAATATGTCGAGCGTGCGCCGAAACCGGCGGAATTGTTCTCGCGCGGCGGCCACGATGCCACCACCACGTTCGACATAGGCAATCCCAATCTCGGCATCGAGACCGCCAAGTCGGTCGAGGCGGGACTGCGACGGGCAGTGGGGCCGCTTCGCTTCGAAATCACCGGCTACTACACCAAGTTCAACGGCTTTATCTACCGGCGCCTGACCGGCAACACGTGTGAGGACGGCGTTTGCCAGCTTGGCGCTGGCCTCGAACTGAATCAGGCGGTCTATTCGCAGCGCGACGCGACATTCCGGGGCGGCGAATTCCAGTTCCAGTACGACGTGATGCCGGTCTGGAACGGGATCTGGGGCATCGAGGGTCAATACGACATCGTGCGCGCGACCTTCGACGACGGCACTAACGTGCCACGCATTCCGCCCCAGCGGCTGGGCGGTGGTGTGTACTATCGCGACGCCGAATGGTTTGCCCGGATCAACCTGCTGCACGCGTTCGCGCAAAACGACATCGCACCGATCGCGGAGACGCCGACGCCCGGCTACAACCTGCTAAGGGCCGAGGTCAGCTACAAAACGCAGCTCGATCAACGTTGGTTCGGCGCGCGCGAGATGCATGTCGGGCTCGTCGGCAACAACCTGTTGAACGAGAATATCCGCAATGCCGTCTCCTTCAATAAGGACCAGGTGCTGTTGCCCGGCATCGGCGTCAGGGCGTTCGCGAACTTCAAGTTCTAGGTAACGACACGCGCCGTCATTGCGAGGAGCCCTTGCGACGAAGCAATCCAGACCGCCTCCGCGGAAAGACTCAGGATTGCTTCGCTGCGCTCGCAATGACGGAGTATGACGCGCGCAGCCGCGCGTCTTCTCGACGGTCTCTTAGCCGGATGAGATACGAGCAGTGTCGTAGCCCGGATGGAGCGTAGCGTAATCCGGGGTTCTCTCGTTGCGGAAGACCTTCCCGGATTGCGCTGCGCTCCATCCGGGCTACGGCGTTTCCAACGACGCGCGCCGCTCCTATGTCCGCGCTTTGCTCCAGTCCGGGCCGACCGCGCCCGACACGCCCTCGAAGGCGCCGTCGACGAGCTCGAACACCAGGATGCGCGCGGCATCGACGGGACCCGGCATGGTGACGCGGCCCTTGGCGACCTGCTTGAAGCCGACGCGGCTGTAGTAGGGCTCGTCGCCGACCAGCAGCACGAGGCGGTGGCCTTTTTCCCTGGCGTCCTTCAGCGCGCGCTCCATCAACTGACGGCCGATGCCGCGATCGCGGAACGGCGGCTCGACGGTGAGCGGCCCGAGCAGCAGCGCCGGCGTTTGGCCGATCAGAATCGGCAATTGCCTGACGGAGCCGACCAGGAGCGTGCCGATACGGGCCGTGAAGGACAGTTCGAGCAGATGGTCGACGTGCTCGCGGATCCGGTAGGCGCTCAGCACGAAGCGGCCGGGGCCGAAGGTGCGTTCGTGCAGCCGCTCGATCGCCTGAGCGTCGCCGGCGGCTTCGGGAAGAATGGTCAGTGAGAGATCGTTCATGTCAATTCGCGGAGTAGCACTTGCGCCTGCGAAGGTCCATGGGCGGCGGCGGTGCCCCGTTTACCTCCCGGCGGGCGAAGTGCAAGCCTGGCTCAACCTGCGTTCCGTTTCGACGCCGGCTGGGACAGATAGGCCAGCATCTTCATCTCCCGCCGCCCTCGCGTCACCGTATCGAGCACGAGCCCTGACGACACCGACAGCAAGGCCATGATCATCAGGCCCATCGACAGCACGGCAGTGGGCAGGCGCGGCACGAGGCCGGTTTCGATGAAGGTGATCACGATCGGAATCGCGAAGATGATCGACGCCAGCGCCAGCAGGATTCCGATCACCGTGAAGAAGCGCAACGGCCGCTCGCTGCGATAGAGCTTCAGCATGGTGCCGAGGATGCGAAAGCCGTCGCGCCAGGTGTTGAGCTTGGAGAACGAGCCTTCGGGGCGCGCATAATAGGGCGTCTCGACCTCGGCAACCGGCAGCGACAATTCCAGCGCATAGACCGCAAGCTCGGTCTCGATCTCGAAGCCGTCGGAGAGGACGGGAAAGGATTTGACGAAGCGGCGCGAGAACACCCGGTAGCCGGACAGGAGGTCCTTGAAAGCGTGGCCGAAGGTGTCGGACAGGAAGCCGGTCAGCATGCGGTTGCCGGTGCGGTGGCCGAGCCGGTAGGCAGCCTGGACCTGATCGACGCGAAGCCCGACCACCATGTCGAGATGCTCGTCGAGCAGCTTGTCGATCATGATGGGTGCGCTCGGCGCATCGTAGGTGGCATCGCCATCGACCAGCACATAGACGTCGGCCTCGACGTCCGCGAACATGCGGCGCACGACGTGGCCCTTGCCCTGTCGGCGCTCGCTGCGCACGATCGCACCGGCTTCGCGCGCGACCGCGGCGGTCCGGTCGCGCGAATTGTTGTCGTAGACGTAGATCTCCGCCGCGGGCAGCGCCTTGCGGAAATCGGCAACGACGGTCGCGACCGCGGCCTCCTCGTTGTAGCAGGGCACCAGCACCGCGATGCGAAGTTGCGTTGAGCTCATCAGGGCAGCACTCCGAGGCTTGTCGGCTCGCGCCCGAGCGGCGTGGCCTGCCGTGCGCGTCGAGCGGGTTACTAGCACAAGCCGCCCTCAGCGCCACGTCGCAATAACGGGCCTGCCATCGAGCACTTCGGCGATTCGCAGCCGCGTGCCGGGCGTGGTGCCCTCGGGCAATGCGGCATTGTCGAAGAACCCGCATTCGACGATCTCGCGGTTGGGCTCAGGGACGCGGTCCTGCCTGAACTGCCTGACCACGTAGACCGCGACGTGGTCGCGGCGGGAGACGTGGCTGTTGAGGAAGACGCCGTGCAGGATCGCCTCGCCGGTCAGATCGATGTCGCCCTCCTCCTTGAGCTCGCGCCGCAACGCCTCTTCCATGGTCTCGCCGAAATCGACGCCGCCGCCAGGCAAATACCAGCCGCTGACGTAGCTATGCCTGACCAGGAAGACGCGATTGTCGGCATCCAGCACCACGGCACGGACGCCGAGCGTCATGCCGCGGACGAGCAGGAAATAGCCGTGCAAGAACCGCCGCAGCAGCGGCTCGGCCTTCCGTCGGGCTCGGTTCAGACGTTCTCCCATCAGGCTCCTTGACGCCCCCTGTTTCAGGCCCTGCTTGCGCGGGGCGCGCGACCTTGCCATTACAGCGGAGCAATAGCGAGGCATTCGCGCGCCATGACTCCCTTCACGCTGGCTCCCTTCACGCTCGCCCACCTGTCCGATCCGCATCTGGCGCCTTTGCCGAAGCCGCGGCTGATCGAGCTCGCGGGCAAGCGCGCGTTCGGCTATGTCAACTGGACGCGCAACCGCCACAAGTACCAGCGCCGCGAGGTGCTCGACGCGCTCGTCGCCGACATGAAGGCGCAGGCGCCCGACCACATCGCAGTGACGGGCGATCTCGTCAACCTGGCGCTTGAGGCGGAGTTCGCACCGGCGCTGGCCTGGCTCGAAAGCGTCGGCCCGCCCGACCGCGTGACCGCGATCCCCGGCAATCACGACGCCTATGTCAGCGCGACGCGTCATCGCTTCGGCGAGACGTTCCTGCACTACATCGCCGCGGACACACCCGGCGGCGCAGCCTTCCCAGCGGTGCGCCGGCGCGGGCCGCTTGCCCTGATCAGCCTGTCCACGGCGGTGCCGACCCTGCCGCTGATGGCGACCGGCACGCTCGGGCGCGATCAGCTCGCCGCGCTTGCGGAGGTGCTCGAGCGGCTCGCCGCGGAAGACGTCTTCCGCGTGCTGCTGGTGCATCATCCGCTGAAGTCCAGCGCGCGGGCGAAGCGGATGACGGACGCGCCGGAATTGCTGGGACTGTTGAAGCGCCACGGCGTCGAGCTGGTCCTGCACGGGCACGACCACATTCATTCGACGATGTGGTTCGAGGGTCCGAACGGCAACATTCCCGCGCTCGGCGTGCCGTCGGCCTCCGCGCTGGCGCACGGACGTTATCCGGCGGCGGCGTACAATCTGTTCACCATCGAGAAGGACAATGCCGGCTGGCGCTGCGAGCAGACGGTGCGAAGCCTCGGAGCTGGATTTCAGATCGGACAGATCAAGCATGTGCGGTTGATTTAGTC
This sequence comes from Bradyrhizobium sp. NBAIM14, assembly GCF_020193895.1. Taxonomy (NCBI): domain Bacteria; kingdom Pseudomonadati; phylum Pseudomonadota; class Alphaproteobacteria; order Hyphomicrobiales; family Nitrobacteraceae; genus Bradyrhizobium; species Bradyrhizobium sp. NBAIM14. Next base: position 17,027 of record NZ_JADYVQ010000028.1, read on the forward strand.
CCCGGTCGTCATTGCGAGCGCAGCGAAGCAATCCAGGAATCTCCGCGGAGGCAGTCTGGATTGCTTCGTCGCAAGGGCTCCTCGCAATGACGGCGGAGAGAGCCTCACCAGTTCCGCAAGACTGCCAGCACTGCAAGTCCGAACAGCGCGGCCGCGCCCAGCACGAAGCCGAACACGAACGGCCACAGGCGCGAGCGGCGCGGCGGCGCGGCGGCCGGGGCCTGCGGTTCGGGCGCGACCACCATCGCCCGCTCGCGCTCGACCATGCGGCGCGCGACATAGCCGGTGACGGCCTCGACGATCACGGCGGTGTCGTGCGATTCGGCGAGCACGATGCGGCCGAAGCGGGTGTCCTGGACGAAGCGGTACATCCGCTTGTCGCGGCCCATCACGATGTGGGCGACGACGTCGATCCACAGCCGCGGCGTATCGCCCTGGCTGATGCCGCGGTCGAACAGGTCGATCTGATTAGGCACCTGCGCGAACAGGGGATCGAGCGCGTCGTTGAGGATCTCGAGCCGTGCCACCTCGGCGTCGCGCAAATCGACGACGACGCCGGTGCGGTCGGCCGCCTCGATCCGCGCGCGCAGCAGCGCATCGCGCAGCCGCACCGGGCGCGGCTGGCCGGGATCGGTCCCGCTGGTCTCGGGCTCTGACATTGTCGGCCTCGTCCTCGACTTATCCCCATTAACCTATCAGCAACCAAACCCTCCGCAAAGGCCTACAATTCCAGAGACTTACGGCGCCCACAGCCGTTTCACCTGTGCCAAAAACAGACGATCCCACCCAGGCAGGGCCTGGATGGGACCATCCGTCCTTGGACGTCTTCTTAAGTCGGGGCGATCAGGCCGAGACCCGCGAGGGCTCTTCCACGATCGAGAAGCGGACGCCGGCCTTGTGACGGCTTTCTTCCGAGACTTCCTTCCAGCACTCTTCGGCTTCCTTGCGGGTCTTGAACGGACCTTTGACCTGGGCCGAGCCTTCCACGAGCTTGTGGAAGTTCATCGAACCGAACTCGCCGCCGATCACCCAGAAATTGCTGCCTTTGGTCATTGTCAGTCTCCTGTTGAGGTGCGTGACCGGCCTGGACTCCAACCTGGCTTCCAGATCGGTCCGATCCGCCGTTAGCCGAACTGGTTCATCGTGTTGTGGACGCCGCCCGCCTTCAGCGCAGCTTCGCCCGCGAAGTACTCCTTGTGGTCGTCGCCGATGTCGGAGCCGGCCATGTTCTGGTGCTTCACGCAGGCGATGCCCTGACGGATCTCGGCGCGCTGGACGTTCTTGACGTAGCCCAGCATGCCCTGCTCGCCGAAATACTCGCGGGCGAGATTGTCGGTCGAGAGCGCGGCCGTGTGATAGGTCGGCAGCGTGATCAGGTGGTGGAAGATGCCGGCGCGCTTGGCCGAATCCGCCTGGAAGGTACGGATGCGCTCGTCGGCTTCCTTCGCCAGCGGCGTGTCGTCGTACTCCGCCTTCATCAGCTCGGCACGGTTGTACTTGCTGACGTCCTGGCCCGCTTCCTTCATCGCGTCGTAGACCTGCCAACGGAAGTTGAGGGTCCAGTTGAACGACGGCGAGTTGTTGTAGGCGAGCTTGGCGTTCGGCACCACCTTGCGGATGCGGTCGACCATGCTGGCGATCTGCTCGATATGCGGCTTCTCGGTCTCGATCCAGAGCAGGTCGGCGCCGTTCTGCAGCGAGGTGATGCAATCGAGCACGCAGCGGTCTGCACCGGTGCCGGGGCGGAACTGGTAGAGGTTGGAGGGCAGCCGCTTCGGACGCATCAGCTTGCCGTTGCGGTTGATGATGACGTCGCCGTTCTTGGCGTTCTCCGCGGTGATTTCCTCGCAATCGAGGAAGCTGTTGTACTGGTCGCCGATGTCGCCGGGCTTGTGGCTAACCGCGATCTGCTGCGTCAGGCCGGCGCCGAGCGAGTCGGTGCGGGTCACGACGATGCCGTCTTCGACGCCGAGCTCGAGGAAGGCGTGGCGGCAGGCACGGATCTTCGCCAGGAAGACGTCATGCGGCACGGTGACCTTGCCGTCCTGATGGCCGCACTGCTTCTCGTCCGAGACTTGGTTCTCGATCTGCAGCGCGCAGGCGCCCGCCTCGATCATCTTCTTGGCGAGCAGATAGGTCGCCTCCGCGTTGCCGAAGCCGGCGTCGATGTCGGCGATGACGGGGACGACGTGGGTCTGGAAGTTGTCGATCTTCTCGATCAGCTCCTTCTCGCGGTTCTTGTCGCCTTCCTTGCGCGCCTTGTCGAGCAGACGGAAGATGTCGTTGAGCTCGCGCGAATCGGCCTGACGCAGGAAGGTGTAGAGCTCCTCGATCAGCGCCGGCACCGCGGTCTTCTCGTGCATGGACTGATCGGGCAGCGGACCGAATTCGGAGCGCAGCGCCGCGATCATCCAGCCGGAGAGATAGAGATAGGTGCGGTCGGTCTTGCCGCCGAAGTGCTTCTTGACCGAGATCAGCTTCTGCTGGGCGATGAAGCCGTGCCAGCAGCCCAGCGACTGGGTGTACTTGGTGGGATCCTTGTCATAGGCGGCCATGTCGGCGCGCATCACGGCCGCGGTGTAGCGGGCGATGTCGAGGCCGGTCTTGAAACGGTTCTGCAGGCGCATGCGCGCGACGGCCTCGGCCGACACGCCGTTCCAGGTCGGCTGGGTCTCGAGGAGCGCCTGAGCCGCCTTGACCTCGTCCTGATACGAGGACGGACCCTGGAGGGTGCTGATACCGCGGGGCTGGTAATTCATGTGCCTGATCCTTTCGCTGACGATGGCGAGCAGCCATCGACATTCTTGACAATGCATTGCGAGATGCGTGTCAGAAGCTAAACGCGAAAAGGAAAAGTTCGTACAGATGGCTTGTTTTTTATTGGTGATGTCATGTAACATCTGAACGTGTAATACATGTCACTTTGTAAAATTTGTAAATAATAGGTCAACTGTTCTGACCTTGATTGAGTCTGGAGATCTGAGACATGCCCGCCGATTCCGGCAAGAAACTCTTCGTCGGCCCGCGCTTCCGGCGAATCCGGCAGCAATTGGGGCTGTCGCAGACCCAGATCGCCGAGGGGCTCGGGATCTCGCCCAGCTATGTCAACCTGATCGAGCGCAACCAGCGCCCGGTCACGGCGCAGATCCTGCTGCGGCTGGCCGAGACCTATGACCTTGACCTGCGCGATCTCGCCACCGCGGACGAGGACCGCTTCTTCGCCGAGCTGAACGAGATCTTCTCCGATCCCCTGTTTCGGCAGATCGACGTGCCCAAGCAGGAGCTGCGCGACCTCGCCGAGCTCTGCCCCGGCGTCACCCATGCGCTGCAGCGGCTCTACGCGGCCTATACCGAGGCGCGTCAGGGCGAGACGCTGGCCGCGGCGCAGATGGCCGACCGCGACGTCGGCACGCGCTTTGAAGCCAATCCGGTCGAGCGCGTGCGCGAGCTGATCGAGGCCAACCGCAACTATTTTCCGGAGCTGGAGCAGGCGGCGGAAAATCTGCGCGACGAGTTGAACGAGCCCGCCGAAGGGCTGTATGCCGCGCTGATAACGCGCTTGCGCGAGAAGCACTCGATCCAGACCCGCATCATGCCGGTCGACGTGATGCGCGAGACGCTCCGCCGATTCGACCGCCACCGCCGGCAGCTGCTGATCTCGGAGCTGGTCGATCCGCCCGGCCGCGCATTCCAGCTCGCCTTCCAGCTGGGCCTGGCGGAATGCGCGCAGGCGCTGGAGACCATCATCGGCCGGGCCGGCCCGCTGGACGATGCGCCGCGGCGGCTGTTCCGGATCACGCTCGGCAACTACTTCGCCGCCGCCGTGATGATGCCCTACCCGGCGTTCCTCGCGGCCGCCGAAGCGCTGAACTACGACATCCACGTGCTGGCACAGCGCTTCAATTCCGGCTTCGAGCAGGTCTGCCACCGCCTCACCACGCTGCAGCGGCCGAACGCACGCGGCATTCCGTTCTTCCTCTTGCGCGTCGACAATGCCGGCAACGTCTCCAAGCGTTTCTCCTCCGGCACCTTCCCGTTCTCGAAATTCGGCGGCACGTGTCCGCTCTGGAATGTGCATTCGACCTTCGACACGCCGGATCGCCTGCTCAAGCAGGTGATCGAGCTGCCCGACGGCACGCGCTATTTCTCGATCGCGCAGATGGTGCGCCGCCCCGTGGCGCCGCATCCGCTGCCGCAGCCGCGCTTTGCCATCGGCCTCGGCTGCGAGATCCGCCACGCCGCCCGCCTGACCTACGCCACCGGCATGGACCTGGAGAAGGCCGAGGGCACCCCGATCGGCGTCAACTGCCGCCTCTGCGAGCGCGAGAACTGCGCCCAGCGCGCCGAGCCGCCGATCACACGCACGTTGATCCTGGACGAGACGACGCGGCGGGTGTCGAGCTTTGCGTTCTCGAATGCAAGGGAGTTGTGAGGCACACACTCTCTCTTCCGTCATGGCCGGGCTTGACCCGGCCATCCACGCGCTTCCGCGTACGCAGAAAGACGTGGATGCCCGGGTCAAGCCCGGGCATGCCGACCAAGTGTGTGGTCGCCGCTCCGGTCATCAATAGCGTGCGCCCTCACGCCAGCGTATGCACAATCACCGGTCCCGCCACGGCGCGGGCGTCGCCGGCGAGCAGCGGGCCGAGATCCTTCTCGATCCAGGCGATGGCGCGCTTGTTCGCTTCCTCGGCCTGCTCGAACTTGTCGAAGATCGAGATCGCGGTGACCGTGTCGTCGCCGCCATAGACGACGTAATAGGCGCGGAAACCGTCGACGTCGCTGATGATGGGAACGGCGCCGTCCTTGATGCGGCGCGTCAGCTCTTCCGCGCTCCCGCTTTTTGCCTTGGCCTGACGGATGGCGGCATACATGGCATCCTCCCCTTCCGGCTATGATGTGAGGGCCTCGAGCCCGGGCGGATGTTACGCCGAAGCGCGCAGCCGATCCACGCTTGGTTAACCCGCCCCTAATCCGCCCGCGCGATCTGCAACCAACGGTTAAGCACGCCTCAACATCAGTGCCTTAGTCTCGCCGCACTCACTTTTCGCAAACAAGGGCGGCCTAATCTGCCGGGCGAAGTGACATCAGGGGGTTCATCATGCGCATTGCGTTGCTGCTGACCGCAACCATCGTCGGCGCGCTATTCGCCAGTCCAACCATCGCCGGGTCGCTCGATGCCGGCGCGGCGCAGCCGCTGCCGCCGGGCTTCCAGAGCTACCGCGGCTACATGTTCGACATCTCCGAGAACCGCGACCGCAAGGATGTCGACAAGCTCACCGAGAACCTGAAGAGCCAGATCGACGTCGTCGAAGGCGTCGGCCTCTCCCCGCGCGTGCTGCGCTTCTTCCACACCGTTCCGATCGTCGCGAGCGAACTCGCCTGCCTCGACGAAGGCGCCGCCACCGCCTGCTACGGCCGGGTCACGCCGGACATGCAGCGCACCGCGCCCCGGACCCTGACGGTCTGGGACCCCGCCAAGCAGCGCTGGACCAATCCTAATGCCGTCGACCTCGCGGTCGATTCGGGCCTCGGCGTGATCATGCTGCGGCCGGACATGATGCGCTACGAGAAGGAGGCCGTGCTGCTGCACGAGATGCTGCACGCCTTCCACGCGCGGCTGCTGCCGGACGGCTACGCCAACAAGGGCGTGATCACCTACTACGCCCTCGCCAAGTCCAAGGACCTCTTGCCCAAGGAATCCTATGCGATGAAGAATCCCATGGAGTTCTTTGCGGTGACCGCCAGCATCTTCCTGGCCGGCAAGAGCGAATTCCACGATCCGAAGTCGCGCGAGGCGCTCAAGGAGAAGATGCCGGACTATTACAAATATCTCGTCGGCGTGTTCGGCTTCGACCCCGAGCCGGCGGCCTCGAACGGCCCGGTCGCCTCGCTGAAATGAGCGGACGGCGCCAAGCCAAGCCAAAGAGCCGCGCGAACAGCGCGGCTTTTTTGTTTCGCGCGCTCGGTAAGCTGCGGATGACGCACAGCCGGGAATTGCCAAGCCGGGGTCCGATCTGCATAGTCCCGCCCGCATCGATACCGTTTTCGAAGGGGATGAGAGACCATGGCGGAAGCCGACCTGGATGTCGTGATCCGGCAATTGGCCAGACAGCTGCATACGGGCCTGATGACCCGTGCCAAGGAGCGGCGGGATCGCTTCAACAGCCTTGCGGCCAAGGCCAAGGGCAAGGAGACTGGCGAGCGCTTCAAGATCATGGCCAAGGCCACCATGGAGCAGGCGACTGCAGCCGCCAAGCGCCTGCAGATGTCCGCCGATAACGTCGCCGACAGCTACGCGCGGTCGATGCGCCTCGCCGCCAGCACGCCTGTTACGGTGAAAGCGGAGAAGAAGGCAAAGGACGAGAAGCCGGCGAAGAAGGCCGCAAAGAAAGCCAAAGCGAAAAAGAAGACGTAGTCGTTGCACCCAGGGCTATCGCATATGACTTGCGGCGGCGGCCTGCGCACGCGCCTCGTCCTTCGAGACGGCGCTGACGCGCCTCCTCAGGATGAGGCTAATCAGCATCGGTGCGCGTTGAAACTGCTGCCGCGCATTCCGCCCTCATCCTGAGGAGCCCGCCAAAGCGGGCGTCTCGAAGGATGGCCGCAAGGAAAAACTCCCAAATGCGATAGCCCTGCCGTTGAACCGATCGCCGCTACGGGATTGGCGATCTGGAGGCTCGCCGGCCTGTCTCCCAATTATCTCCGGCTTGATCGGATCGCCGCGTTGCGCGTTTGCGACGCGCTCCCTCGCGGCCGCCGCAATCGGGCCGGCCGCGACGTCAACGATTCCTCCGCCCCAGGCATGGGCTGGTCGAACAGTCGAGCGACATCCCTCACATGTATTGCCTCACACTTTGGAGAAAGCGCTCTTTCTCGCCAGGCGCGTAACCTTGGGACGCCCCATAATAGGGTTCATTGAAGTGATTATAGGGTACCGCCCGGTACTGGACCGGCGCCCTCGGTGGCGCGTAGGTCTGGCGATGATGCCGCCGAGCGTTTCCTCTCGCCGGAGGACCGGCGTAGTAGGGATTGAGGACGCACATCTGGCCGTTTGCCGACGCCCTGCATTGGTCCATCGTCGTGAAGCTGCATCGGTAGTATGGCGTCATTCCGCGAGAAATGACGTTCAAGCAAACGGGATAAGCCGGGTCATATTTTTGGGCCCGAGCCTGCCCCGCTGTCAGAGCGATACTCAGGGTCAGAATCGTCAAAGCCCATTTGCACATTGGAAGCTCCTCCAGGGGCGCACGACATGGATGCACTCTGGACCCTGCCAGTATTGATCCAACTCAATACTAGTTGAATTGGTTCATACGCGCAGCAGACAGCCGCGACAGTCTCGCTTTCCGCATCTCTCACCGATCTCGCCGCTATGCGGCAAGCCACCTGTCCTAAAGACGTGAGAGGGTGCCGCCGCAAATGCCGCGCCAGATCCTCATCTTCGCGGCGCGGCCACCAGTGTCGGCTCGGCGCTGGCGAGTTCCGCGAGCTTGGCGCGCGCGGCCTCTCGCGCGCGACCGTCCTTGCCGGCGGGCAGCGCCAGCGCGGCCTCGAAATCGGCGCGGGCGTCGTCCGTCTGGCCGCGGGCGAGGAACGCAAGGCCGCGGTCGAGACGGGCCTGCGCATCGGTGGGGTCGAGGCGGACCGCCGTGCTGTAGCTCAGGATGGCGCGGTCGAGATCGCCCATTGCGGCGAGCGCGAGACCGCGCTGGTGATAAGGTGCCGCGCGCTTGGGATCGTGCGCGATCGCCTCGTCGTAATCCGCAATGGCAAGCTCGAGGTCGCCATTCTGCCGGCGCGCCAGCGCCCGGTCGCGATAGAGCGAAGCGCGGTTGGGATTGAGGTGAATGGCCTCGTCGAAATCGGCGATCGCCCGCTTGAAGTCGCCGTGACGCAGCGCGATCCGTCCACGTCCCGCATAGGCGAAGGCGATCAGCGAGCCGCGCAGCGGCGAGAAGCCGATCACGGCCGAGCAGATGTCGGGATCATCCTCGTCGCCGCAATTGACGACCATGTGCGTGGACAAGCCGACGAGCACGCAAAGGACGATCAGCAATGGTACGGCAATTCTGGTCATCTTCGACGGTGGCCGGCAGCGCGTCAGCCACCCATCCCCTTTCGAAGGAATGGTCACGCCGAGGAGTTAACACTGGTCGCGGACCCCCCTGTGTGCGCCAGATCACAAAGCCAGACGCAATCCTTGCCGGCTCCGTCAGCCCCAGGGACTACGACGTGAGGAGGAGCGGCCCCACGGCCCGCGCGGTGGATAGTTCTCGTTGGCGCCGACCGACGGCGCCGCGCGCGCGCCGAGCTCGGCCGCCAGTTGCTGGAGCGCGGCGACGCGGTTCTGCGTCGACGGGTGGGTGGCGAACAGGTTGTCCACCCCATGGCCCGACAGCGGATTGATGATGAACATGTGCGCGGTCGCAGGGTTTCGCTCGGCCTCGTAGTTCGGGACCTGGTGCGCAGCGCCCTCGATCTTCACCAGCGCAGAGGCCAGCCACATCGGCTGTCCCACGATGCGCGCACCGAGATTGTCGGCGGCATATTCGCGGGTCCGGCTGATCGCCATCTGCACCAGCATGGCACCGAGCGGAGCGAGGATCATCAACAGGATCGAGCCGATGATGCCCGGACCGCTGTTGTTGTCGCGATTGCCGCCAAAGAACATGCCGAACTGCGCCAGCATCGAGATCGCACCGGCGATGGTCGCGGTGATCGTCATCAGCAGCGTGTCGTGATGCTTGATGTGCGCGAGCTCGTGCGCAATCACACCGGCGAGCTCCTCGCGGCTGAGCTGGTTCATCAGACCGGTGGTGACGGCGACCGCGGCGTTTTCCGGATTGCGGCCGGTGGCGAACGCGTTGGGCTGGATCTCATCCATCACGAACACGCGCGGCATCGGCAGGCCGGCACGGCCCGCAAGCTCGGCGACGAGGCCGACCAGCTCCGGCGCGGTCGAACGATCGACCTCATGGGCGCCGTACATCGACAGCACCATGCGGTCGGAGTTCCAGTAGGTGAAGAGGTTGGTTGCGGCGGCAATGACGAGCGCGATCATGGCGCCCGAGGCGCCTCCGATCAGATAGCCGACGCCCATGAACAGGGCGGTCAGGCCAGCGAGCAGCATTGCGGTACGAAAATAGTTCATGGCCGTCTCCTGGGGCGGCCGCGGGCGAACCTCTGGCCGGCACCTTCGAAGTATGAATGCGGCCGCCGGCTGCAAGGTTCGTGCGTCGTGGAGCCGCAGACGCTAGCGGCGCCAGCCAGCCTTTCCGCCGCCACTAAAGCTTGACCGGGATTTGCGCAAAAACACACGCAGAGGCTTAGCAACCTGGAAAGCGCAATTTCCGCATAACTCGCGGTAACCGGGCACGCGGCATTGGCCTTGTGCATTGACCGGGTTCCCGTTGGCCTCCCGTCAGCAAGGTGACCGCCATGGTAGACCGCTCGAGCGCCGCCTCCGTCGCCCCCTCATCCGCCCCCTCTCCTCACGACGCCAGAACTGATGCGAAGGGTTTGCAAGACTCCCTGCACGAGCACCTCTTCACCAATGACGAGTCCGACCATGCTTCCACGACGCAGAGCGGGCAAGAATCGGGGCGCCGCTGGCCGTATCTGCGGCGCGGCGCCAAGGTCGCGATCGGGCTCGCCATCGTCGCCGTGTTCGGCTGGCTGCCGCTGCGGGCGATCTGGGAAAATTCGAGCGTCGAAGCCGTGCTGAATTCCCGCCTCGTCACCTTGCGGACTCCGATCGGTGGCCGCGTCGCAGCCGCCCAGCGCGTCACTGACCAGGCCAAGCTCGAAGCCGGGACCGTCGTCCTGCGCGTCTTCAACTCGCGCGGCGATCGCACCCGGCTCGACGATCTCCGGCGGCAGAAATCGCGCCTGGAGAATGAACGGCCGAGCCTTGCGGCGAAGCTCGCTTCGGCGCAGGCGGCACAAAAGGATCTGGCGCGGCAGGCCGCGCTATTTCGCGACGGACGCGTGCTCCAGCTCGAGGCCCGCATCGCGGAGATCCAGACCTCGATCGAGGCTGCGGCGGCGCGGCGGGACGAGGCCAGTGCCGCCGTCGAGCGCGCCTCCTCGCTGGCAAAATCGGGCAATGTCTCGACCGTCGAACTGGCACGTCTGACGCGCGAGCTCTCGGTGTCGCAACAGACCGAGCTCGGTGCGCGCAAGCGGCTGGACGCGGCCAAGGTCGAGCTCGCCGCGGCACGGAACGGATCCTTCCTCGGCGACAGCTACAACGACCGGCCGAGCTCGGTTCAGCGCGAGGAAGAGATGCGCCAGCGTGCCGGCGACCTCGAGGCCGATCTCGCGCGCACCGACACGGAGATCGCCTGGCTCGCCAACGAGATCATCGTCGAGGAGGTTCGGTTCGCGGATCTCACCGAAGCCAACATTACGACACCCGTCGCAGGCCGCGTCTGGGAAATGATGACATCGCCGGGCGAGGACGTGCAGGCAGGCCAGCCGTTGCTCAAAGTGCTCGATTGCAGCGGCGCCGTGATCACCGCCAATGTCACCGAGAACGTCTACAACCGCCTGCAGCTCGGCGACCACGCGACGTTCGAGCCCAATGACGGCGGCGAGCCGATCTCCGGCACCGTGGTCAACCTGACCGGCGCTGCCGGCGCGCCGGCCAATCTCGCCATCAATCCGGATGCGCTGAGCAAGGAGCCCTATCGTGTGACCGTGGCCTCGCGCGATGCCGCAGCTCGCGCCTGCACGGTCGGCCGCACCGGCCGCGTGGTGTTTGCGCGGCACGAGACCGCACCGTGACGGCGGCGCTGACGCCCGGCCTGATCGCGCTCGGCGCCTTCATGGCGATCGTACCGCTGCTGAGGCGCGACAGCACGATGGCACGCTCGTTCCTGGCCATTGTCTCGGTGACCTTGCTGCTGCGCTATCTCTATTGGCGGATCATGTCGACGCTTCCGCCGCCGCGCCTGACCGTCGATGCCGTGATCGGCTACCCCTTCATGCTGCTGGAGGCCGCCTCGCTCGTCGCGGTCGCGTTGTCGCTGCTGTTCCTGAGCCGGACGCGCGACCGCACCGGCGCAGCGAAGGTCGACGGCCGCACCACCGATCCGGGCGCACCGCTGATCGACGTCTTCATCTGCACCTACAACGAGGAACGAGGGATCCTCGAGCGTACGATCATCGGCGCGACGGGCATGGACTACGGCAATTACCGCGTCTGGGTGCTCGACGACGGAAGACGGCCCTGGCTGCGGCGGCTGTCCGGCGAGCTCGGCTGCCACTATCTGACGCGGCCCGACAACCAGCACGCCAAAGCAGGCAACATCAATCACGCACTGAGGCATGTCGGGGCGCTGCCGGAGCGGCCGCAGTTCGTCGCCATTCTCGATGCGGACTTCGTGCCGCGGCCCGATTTCCTTGCGCGCACCGTCTCGCTCATGGACGATGCGTCGGTCGGCGTGGTCCAGACCCCGCAGCACTTCATCAATCCCGACCCGATCCAGACCAACCTCGCCGCGACCGACGTCTGGCCCGACGAGCAGCGCTTCTTCTTCGACATCCTGCTGCCGGCCAAGGACGCCTGGGGCGTCGCGTTCTGCTGCGGCACCTCCTCCCTCATCCGCTATTCCGGACTGATGCGGATCGGCGGCTTTCCGACCGATTCGGTGACGGAGGACTATCTCGTCACGCTGCGCCTCAAGGAACGCGGACTCAATACGATCTATCTCAACGAGCGCCTGACGATCGGGCTCGCGCCGGAAGGGCTGAAGGAATACATCACCCAGCGCGCCCGCTGGTGCCTCGGCTTGATGCAGATCGTGCGCGGCCGCAGCGGACCGCTCTCGCGGGACTCGAAGCTGCCCTTCATCGACCGCCTCTCGCTGGCCGACGCCTTCATGAGCTGGTCCGCGGTCTACACCTCGAAAGTGGCGGGCCTTGTGGTGCCCTGGCTGTTCCTGCTGTTCGGCATCCAGGCGGTGCGGGCTGATCTGAGCGAGCTGTTGCGGGTCTTTCTGCCCTTCTATGTCTGGAACGGCCTCAGCATGGCCTGGCTTTCGCGCGGCCGCTCGCTCGCAATGATGACGGATGTCTCCCAACTGATTGCCGCGCCTGCCGTGCTCAAGGCGGTGGCGACCGGCCTGTTGAAGCCGAAGGGACACAAGTTCAAGGTCACCGCGAAAGGCGGCGACCGCGACCGACGCTTCGTCGAATGGCCGCTGCTGCGCATCTACGGCTGCGCACTTTTCATCACGCTCGCATCCATCGCTTATGCCTTCATCCTGCAGCAGCGCGGCGAGAACATCGCCTATGGCGGACTGGCGCTGGCCTGGAGCTTCTACAACGCGTTCATCCTCACCGTGGTCTGCTTCGTCTGCATCGAGCAGCCGCGCAAGCGCAAGGCGGAGCGCTTCAATCGCAACGAGCCGGTGCTGCTGCGCCAGGACGGCAGGTCGCATCTGGCGCGGCTCGCCGATATCTCCATCACCGGTGCGCGGCTAATCGATCCCGATCCGCCGGCGCCTGGGAGCACGATCGAGTGCCAGATCTACGGCCGCTCGATCGCGGCCATCGTGGTGCGGCGGACCATTGATGGATTTGCCGTGCGGTTCGCGGAAGGCATGGACACGCGCGTGCATGCAATCAGGGCGTTCTATGCCGGCGAGTATGTTCGGGCCTATCGGGGCGTCAGGGCGCTCCCGGTCGGTAAGGCGCTGCTGATGCGGCTGTTCGGCTAGCGCCACCCACTGGTAGCGGCAAGGTCCGCTTACTCGCCGCTAGGGGGCGGGATGCACCTCTCTCGAGCTATCCGACTCGACGCCTGTGGCCACTCGAGCGCTCTGGATATCGATCATCAATTGCTTCGCCATCTCCTGCAGGCGGTCACGATCCCGGTCGGTGAACTCCCGCGGCTGAGTATCGATGACACAAAGGCAGCCTACAACATGACCGGATGAAGTCCGGAGCGGGACCCCCGCGTAGAAGCGAATGCCTCGCTCCAGCACATGCGGATCGTCGGCGAAGCGCGGGTCTTCGGTCACATCCTCCGAAACCAGCATATCGCCTGCAGCGATCACATGCGCGTCGAGGGAGCCCTCGTGATTGCTCGGCAGACCTGCTTGAACTTCTTGGGCGCGGGCTTCAGCGGCGGTTAGCTGAATATGATCGACCAATGTCACCAGCGCGATCGGAACGTTGAACGCTTGCGCGACCTTTCTGGACGCCTCATCCAGGTCCTGGCGTTTCGAGGCGTTCAAGCCAAGTCCGCGCAGCGCGGCGAGCTGCGCACGTTCGGCGTCGGCCGTGAGCTGGGGCGGATCGCCGAGAGCTGCCGCGCGACCGACCCATGCTTCAACCTGCTCAACGCATGCTTGAAGAGAGGCGAATGCCGCGTCGGCCCCCATCTGGGTGTTGAGCTCTCCCGTCTGTTCCGTTCCGGCGATCAAATTCCAGCAGCAGGCGGCAAGCTTCACCTGTGGAGCCCGACGGCGCAGGCGACGAAAGACATAGCGGGCGTAGACCTGCGGCTGCGGGTGAAAGTAGGACAGGCACACCACGTCGACCCCCTGGAGATCGAGTTGCTCCAATGCTCCCCGACTGACCGCGATCGGCGGCAAGACCTTGGCGCCGATGGTGCGTTCCTCGAGCACCTGCGCGAGCATCTCCGCCGCTGCATGATCGAGCTCCGTGCGTCCAGCGAGACAGAGGACGCATGGTCGCTGCGCAGTGTGATTTCCCTCGTCCACTGCATTCGCTTTTTCGCGGATATGGTCATCAACCTCCCGGACAACCGAAATAGCCGTATCCGCAACAAGACGCCGGTAATTGGTGTCGATGCCGCTGCGCTGACGATCATTCTCCGCCAGGCGCAGCGCCGGAATTCCGACGTTGTCGTACAGCTCGCGCGAGGAACACTCGTCGACATAGTTCTCGGCGAACTCAACCGCCTCCTCCAGGTTGCCGGCCAATAGGCGCTGGTAGAGTTGCTCCTCCGGCGCGAGCACAGGGTCGCTGCCGAGCAGAACGCCCAAGAACTCCAACTGCGGGACGTAGCGCCCCATGACGACGAGGCAGACGGTCAAAGGTGTCGCCAGAAACAGCCCGACGGGTCCCCACAGCATCGTCCAAAAGATCGCGGCGATGATAATTGCGAGGGACGACAGCCCGGTGCTGGATCCGTAAAGCCAAGGCTCGACAACATTGTTGCTGACGAGTTCAGCCGTAACGAACAAACCGACGACCCAGAACAGCATCGTCCAGCCTGGATCGACGGCGATGGCCAGGGCAACGGGAAATATAGCAGCCAGGAAAGGACCGAGGTAGGGAATGAATCGAAGTACCGCTGCGAGCAAGCCCCAAAGAATCGCGTTCGGCACGCCAACAAAGTAGAGTGCAACACCGATCGGCACGCCGTAAGTCAGATTGACAACAAGCTGCATCAGCAGATAGCGGCTGACCCGCGAGGCAGCATCGTTGATGGCCTGAGTACTCTTCTGAAGGTCACCGGCTCCGGCTAACTTGATGAATCGGTCGCGCAGGTCTTCGCGCTCGAGCAGCACGAAGATCACGAAAATGACGACCAGCCCGGAAGTCGCAAGCGGCGCCAGCAATGGACCTATGACCGATCGAATGAGCTCCAGCGGTCTCGGCTGTGGCGGCTCCACCCGCACGGTGACAGGCTCCCGACTCTCACTGCCGGTGCCAAGCCGGGAGGATGCAGCCGCCGACTTTTTCTCATCTCCCGAGATCTCTCTGCCGAGATCCTGCATCGTCGTGGTAACGGCGTCGACGACCCCACCGCCCGGCGCGGAGCTTTGCAACGAGCGGATCTTCTCGGTGATGGTGGTCTGATAATTGGGAAGGTTGCTGGCGAGTTGGACCAGTTGGCGCCCAACGACCAAGGCGACCCCTGCGACGACGATGAAGGCAATGGAAACGGCAATTAGCACCGCTGCAATGCGGGGCACTTTCCAACGTCTCAGCCAATTGACCAAGGGCGTGAGAACGAAGCTCAGCAGGATCGCAAGGGCAAAAGGAACGAAGATTTCCCGGCCGAGATAGAGGGCTCCGATGGCTAGGACGATGCCGCCGGCCGTGAGCATGGGCGAGGTTGCGGCTCGCACGGCCGGTGTTCGTTGCGTCGACGCCGGAGGCAACTCGGCCACAGAACGAGCCTTTCCGTAACGGTTTCGACAGGTCAACCCCGATTCGGCGGGATTGATCCAACCGAGCCGATCGCTTGATTTCTGAATACATGCCCCTGCGCACCAAGGCGGGCGACCTATCGTCCTCCAGATCAGGTGCAGGGTGGGGATGGCCTGGGGCGGCCGCTTCCCCTAAACTTCGGCCGAATCCACGCCTGCCCTTCCCCGCCGGAACCCCCATGGTCCAGACCCGATTTCCGATCGCGGCCCTCGCGCTTATCGCATGCACGGCCACGGCATCCGCCCAAATGCTTCCGCCTCCTGCCAAGCCCGCAGTGCCGAAGGCCCCCTCGCCGCGCGCCGCCTCGTGCCACAATGGCGCGAGCTTCGATCGCTTCCTGACCGAGGTGAAGCAACAGGCGGTGGCCGCCGGCGTGTCGCAGCGCACGATCGCGGAGGCATCGCCCTATCTCGTCTACGACCAGGGCATCGTCAACCGCGACCGCGGCCAGCGCGTGTTCGGACAGCTCTTCACCGAATTCGCCGGCCGCATGGCCGCGGCCTATCGCATGCAGAACGGGCAGCAGCACATCAAGCAATACGCCGCGGCGTTTGCGCGCGCGGAAAAGGAATACGGCGTGCCGCCCGCGGTGATCGCCGCGTTCTGGGGCCTCGAGAGCGATTTCGGCGCCAACATGGGCAATTTGCCGACGCTGAAATCGCTGGTGTCGCTCGCCTATGATTGCCGCCGTTCGGAGATGTTCGTGAACGAGACCATCGCGGCGCTGAAGATCATCGACCGCGGCGATCTGCATCCCGACGAGATGATCGGCTCCTGGGCCGGCGAGCTCGGCCAGACCCAATTCCTGCCCGTGCACTACGTCAACTACGCGGTCGACTTTGACGGCGACGGACGGCGCGATCTGTTGCGCTCGCCGGCCGACGTGATCGGCTCGACCGCGAACTACATCGCAAACGGATTGAAGTGGCGGCGCGGCGAGCCGTGGCTGGAGGAGATCAAGGTGCCGCCGAACCTGCCGTGGGAAAAGACCGATCTCACGGTACGCGAGCCGCGCTCGACATGGGCGCAACTCGGCGTCACCTATCCCGACGGCCGGCCCTTGCCGAACGACAATCTCGCAGCCTCCGTGCTGCTGCCGATGGGGCGCTTCGGGCCGGCCTTCATGGCCTATCCGAATTTCGCGGCTTACACCGAGTGGAACAACTCGCTGATCTACGCGACCACCGCGGGCTATCTCGCCTCGCGCATCGCCGGGGCGGCGCCGATGCGCAAGCCGGCTGCGCCGGTCGCGCAGTTGCCGTTCAACGAGCTCAAGGAATTGCAGCAGCTGCTGGTGCGCGCCGGCTTCAACGTCGGCAAGGTCGACGGTGTGCTGGGGCAGCAGAGCCGCGCCGCGGTGAAGGCGACGCAGATCAAGTACGGCCTGCCGGCGGATTCCTGGCCGACCGCCGAGCTGCTTGCGCGCATGCGCGGCGGCACGGCGCAGGTCCTGCCCCAGACGACGGTGCGGTAGAACTTTCGCATCGCACAAGCGGCTTTCCGCGATTGCAATTTTCCATGAGGCTCCCATGTGAGTGGCTCAGGTTTCCTCCTGAGATTTCCCACCATTTGAAGCGAGCATCACATGTCCTTCTACGACGCCGTCGTCCCCGCTTATTTGCAGATGCTGAACAGCGTGACCGGGCTGCTCACCAAAGCTGAGGCGCATTGCGCGGCCAGGAAGATCGATCCCAGCGTCCTGCTCGGCTCGCGCCTCTTCCCGGACATGCTGCCGCTGTCGCGGCAGATCCAGCTGGTCAGCGACTATCCGACCAGAGGCTGTGCGCGGCTGACGCATAGCGAGGTCCCCTCGACGCCCGACACCGAAACCAGCTTTGCGGAGTTGAAGCAGCGGCTGGCGAAAACGATCGACTATGTCAAATCCTTCAAGCCCGAGCAGTTTGAGGGCGCCGACGCCAAGGACGTCACCTTTCCGATCGGCCCCGGCAAGACCATCACCATGACGGGACAGCAATTCCTGAGCTCGTTCTCGCTGCCGAACCTCTATTTCCACGCCGCGATCGCCCACGGCATCTTGCGTCACAACGGCGTTGAGATCGGCAAGCGCGATTTCCTCGGCGCGAACTGATTTGTGAAATCGCACGGCCGCGACAGTGGGATTTCGCTGTCGCAGCCGACATTGCACACGAATTATGCTACGCGCGCCCTGCCGCGTAGCTCGCCTGCACTTTGCGTATGGCTCATCCCTTGCGCCCGATGTCGCGATGCACAATTGTTCGAGACCTCTCACCGCCCGGAAGCATTCCCATGAGCCGTTCGACCAAATTGTTTGAGACCTACAAGCTCGGCCCGATCACGCTGGCCAACCGTCTGGTCATGGCGCCGCTGACGCGCAACCGTGCCGTACCCGGCACCTTCGTGCCCGGTCCGCTCGCCGCCGAATATTACGCCCAGCGTGCATCCGCGGGCCTGCTGATCACCGAGGCGAGCCAGGTCTCGCAACAAGGTCAGGGCTACCAGGACACGCCCGGCATCTATAGCAAGGAGCAGGTCGCCGGCTGGCGCAAGGTCACCGACAAGGTGCATGAACGCGGCGGCAAGATCTTCATCCAGCTCTGGCATGTCGGCCGCATCTCGCATGTCGATCTGCAGGCGAATGGCGCAGCCCCGGTGGCACCGAGCGCGATCCGAGCCAAGGGCAAGACCTTCGTCAACGGCGGCTTCGCCGACGTCTCCGAGCCGCGCGCCCTCGAGCTCTCCGAGATTCCCGGGATCATCGACGACTTCAAGCGCGCCACGAAGAACGCGCTGGAAGCCGGCTTCGACGGCGTCGAGATCCACGGCGCCAACGGCTATCTGCTCGAGCAGTTCGCCAAGGACGGCGCCAACAAGCGCACTGATGCCTATGGCGGCTCGATCGAGAACCGCGCGAAGCTGATGCTGGAGGTCTCCAAGGCCGTCGTCGCCGAGGCCGGCGCCGGGCGCACCGGCATCCGCATCTCGCCGGTGACGCCGGCCAACGACATCTCGGATTCCAACCCGCAGGCCCTGTACGATCACATCGTCGACGGCCTCAGCGCGTTGAAGCTGGTCTATCTCCACGTGGTCGAGGGCGCCACCGGCGGGCCGCGCGACATCGCGCCGTTCGACTATGCATCGTTGCGCAACCGCTTCTCGGGCGCCTACGTCGCCAACAATGGCTACGATTTCGACCTCGCCAGCAAAGTGCTGGAGGCGAACGCCGCCGACCTCATCGCCTTCGGCAAGCCGTTCATCTCCAACCCCGACCTGGTCGAACGCTTGAAGGCGGGTGCGGCGCTGAACGACTGGGACAAGAACACCTTCTACGGCGGTGGTGCGAAGGGCTACACGGATTACCCGACGCTGGCGGCCGAGCCGGCGGAGTAGGTTCTTCTCCACACATGACGCTGGTCATGCCCCGCGAAGGCGGGGCATCCAGTACGCCGCGGCTTCTCGGTTCAACCACGACCGTCTCTGGAATAATGGATTGCCCGCCCCTGTGCGCAATTGCGCACTAGGCGGGCAATGACACCGAGGGTGTGAAAAACCCTCGCACCACAACGACAAAACAAAAAGGCCGGGATCGCTCCCGGCCTTTCGTGTTTGATATCGCTCTAAGCGCCGCTTACTTCACTTCCGCGCGCTTGGGCGGAGTGGCGGGCCACGACTTGATCAGGGTGTCGTAGTCCACTGTCTCGCCCTTCGGCTTCTCGTTGGCGAGCTTGCGCTGCGGCGCGATGGTGCCGTCCTTCTGAGCCTTGGCGAACCAGTACTCGGCCGACTCCTTCTTGTGCAGCTTCGGACCGCAGGCGCCCTGCACGCCGGACTTCTCCAGACGCTCCAGCACGGAGTCCTGGGCCGCCGCGAGAGCATCCATCGCCTGCTGCGGCGTCTTCGCACCGGACGACGCATCGCCGATGTTCTGCCACCACAGCTGCGCGAGCTTCGGATAGTCGGGCACGTTGTTGCCGGTCGGGGTCCACTGCACGCGCGCGGGCGAGCGGTAGAACTCGATCAGGCCGCCGAGCTTCGGCGCACGCTCGGTGAACGACTTGTCCCAGATGTCGGATTCACGGATGAAGGTGAGACCGACATGGCTCTTCTTCAGGCTCACCGACTTGGAGACGATGAACTGGAGATAGAGCCAGGCTGCCTTGCGGCGATCCGGCGGAGTCGACTTCAGCAGCGTGGCGGAGCCAGCGTCCTGGTAGCCGAGCTTCATGCCTTCCTTCCAATAGGAGCCGTGCGGCGACGGAGCCATACGCCACTTCGGCGTACCGTCCGCATTCACCACCGGCAGACCCGGCTTCACCATGTCGGCAGTGAAGGCGGTGTACCAGAACATCTGCTGGGCGATGTTGCCCTGCGACGGCACGGGGCCGGACTCGGAGAAGGTCATGCCCTGCGCCTGCGGCGGGGCGTACTTCTTCATCCAGTCGAGATACTTCGTGATCGAGTAGACTGCGGCCGGACCATTGGTGTCGCCGCCACGCTCCACCGAAGAGCCGACCGGGCGGCAGCCCTCCATCCGGATGCCCCATTCGTCGACCGGCAGACCGTTCGGAATGCCCTTGTCACCGTTGCCGGCCATCGACAGCCAAGCGTCGGTGAAGCGCCATCCGAGCGAGGGGTCCTTCTTGCCATAGTCCATATGGCCGTAGACCTTGACGCCGTTGATCTCCTTGATGTCGTTGGTGAAGAACTCGGCGATGTCTTCATAAGCCGACCAGTTCACGGGCACGCCGAGCTCGTAGCCATACTTGGCCTTGAACTTGGCCTTGTAGTCGGCATTGGTGAACCAGTCGTAGCGGAACCAGTAGAGGTTCGCGAACTGCTGGTCGGGCAGCTGATAGAGCTTGCCGTCCGGCCCGGTGCCGAACGACTTGCCGATGAAGTCGTTGACGTCGAGCATGGGGTTGGTGACGTCCTTGCCCTCGCCGGTCATGTAGTCCGACAGCGCAATGGTCTGGCCGTAGCGGAAATGCGTGCCGATCAGGTCGGAGTCGTTGATCCAGCCGTCATAGACGTTCTTGCCCGACTGCATCTGGGTCTGCAACTTCTCGACGACGTCACCTTCCTGGATGAGATCGTGCTTGAGCTTGATGCCGGTGAGCTCGGAGAATGCCTTGGCGAGCGTCTGCGCCTCGTATTCATGAGTCGTGATCGTCTCGGAGACGACGTTGATCTCCATGCCCTTGAACGGCTCGGCGGCCTTGGCGAACCACTCCAGCTCCTTCTTCTGGTCCTCCTTCGACAACGTCGAAGGCGTGAATTCCGCGATCCATTTCTGGATCACGGCCTCGTCGGCGGCGCGAACCGGCGCCGAGACGGCGAACGACACCGCGATGATCGCAGCGGCGCTGGACATGGTCAGAAAACTATTCTTGGTCAATGGACCTTTCCTTCTCCTAAACTGTCGCATGTTGTTCCTCCGTTGCAGCGACAAACTTTTATACAGGCCCGGGTTGGTCCCGGATCTGGCCGTCCCTTCGCAAGCTTCAGACCGTGCGGAAAATGAGCGCGGCCGTGACCAGCGAAATTCCTGATGCGAGCCACAGGCTCGAGATTTCAAACCCCTCCTCGCCGATAGGCAGCGTAGCGATCGCGTCGGTGCCGACGAGGCCGATCCAGGCGAGGTGGATGACGGCGGCCGCGATCAGCGAGATGAACAGTCGATCGCCGCGCGTGGTCGGGATGCGCAGCACGCCGACACGCTCGGCCTCGGGATAGACCGCGGCGAGCCAGGTCATCACGAGAAGCGTGCAGGCGAGCGCGGCGAAGAAGATCGCGGTCGGCAGCGTCCAGGCCATCCATGCGATGGATTCCATTGATGCCTCCTCAGACGCGGCCGAGCGCGAAACCGCGCGCGATGTAGTTGCGGACGAACCAGATCACCAGCGCGCCCGGAATAATGGTGAGCACCCCGGCGGCGGCGAGCAGGCCCCAATCCATGCCGGCCGCCGACACCGTACGCGTCATGATCGCTGCGATCGGCTTGGCATGCACCGACGTCAGCGTGCGCGCGAGCAAGAGCTCGACCCAGGAGAACATGAAGCAGAAGAAGGCGGCGACGCCGATGCCGCTCGCGATCAGCGGCACCAGGATCTTGATGAAGAAGCGCGGGAAGGAATAGCCGTCGAGGAACGCGGTCTCGTCGATCTCGCGCGGCACGCCGGAGACGAAGCCTTCGAGGATCCACACCGCGAGCGGCACGTTGAAGATGCAGTGCGCGAGCGCGACGGCCCAGGGGGTGTCGAACAGGCCGATCGCCGAATAGAGATTGAAGAACGGCAGCGCATAGACCGCCGCCGGCGCCATGCGGTTCGACAACAGCCAGAAGAATAAATGCTTGTCACCGAGGAAACGGTAGCGGGAGAAGGCGTAAGCCGCCGGCAGCGCCACGGCGATCGAGATGATGGTGTTGAGGACGACGTATTCGAGCGAATTGATGTAGCCCGAATACCAGCTCTCGTCGGTGAAGATGCGCTTGTAGTGCTGCAGCGTCGGAGTGTGCGGCCACAGCGTCATCGTCGAGACGATCTCGCTGTTGGTCTTGAAGCTCATGTTGACGAGCCAGTAGATCGGCAGCAGCAGGAAGATCAGGAACAGCCCCATGATGAGGCGACGGCCGGGGATCGAATGCATCAGGCCACTCCTTCCCTTGGCTCGAGTGCGGGCACGGGCTTGAGCGCGGCCGCGGGCTTGGGCTCCGCCGCCGGCTCGCTCGAAGCCTGGACTTTGCGTTCGACACCGGCATTGGTCATGACGGTGTAGAAGATCCAGCAGACGATCAGGATGATGAGGTTGTAGACCAGCGACAGCGCCGCGGCCTTGCCGAGGTCGAACTGGCCGAGCGCAATCTTGACCAGCTCGATCGACACGAAGGTGGTGGAATTGCCGGGCCCGCCACCGGTGACGACGAACGGCTCGGTGTAGATCATGAAGCTGTCCATGAAGCGCAGCAGCACCGCGATCAAGAGCACGCGGTTCATCTTCGGCAGCTGGATCGCCTTGAACACGGCCCAGCGCGAGGCGCCGTCGATCTGCGCGGCCTGGTAATAGGCTTCGGGAATCGACTTCAGGCCGGCATAGCACAGCAGCGCGACGAGGCTGGTCCAGTGCCAGACGTCCATCACGATGACCGTGAACCAGGCATCGACGTCGTTGGAGACGTAATTGTAATCGAAGCCCATGGCATTGAGGACGTAGCCGAGCAGGCCGATGTCGGGACGCCCGAAGATCTGCCAGATGGTGCCGACCACGTTCCAGGGGATCAGCAGCGGCAGCGCGAGAATGACGAGGCAGGCTGCGACGGTCCAGCCCTCGCGCGGCATCGACAACGCGACGACGATGCCGAGCGGCACCTCGATGGCCAGGATGACGAGCGAGAAGAACAGGTTGCGGCCGAGCGAGGCGAGGAAGCGGCCGCCGAGGTCGGTGGAGGGATCGAGCAGCTCCTTGAACCAGCCCACGCCGTTCCAGAAGAACTGGTTGTTGCCGAAGGTGTCCTGCATCGAATAGTTCACCACCGTCATCAGCGGCAGCACCGCCGAGAAGGCGACGACCAGGAACACCGGCAGCACCAGGAACCAGGCTTTTTGGTTGACGGTCTTGTCCATCAGGCGGCTCCCTCCACCAGAAGGCTGTCGGCATAGACGTGGACGTGCGACGGATCGAATTTCAGCCCGGCGGTACCGTCCGCGCTGGTGAAGCCGCCAGGAGCGCGCGCCGCGAGCTTGGCATCGCCGACGCGCACGCGCGCGAAGCGGATGCGGCCGAGGTCGTCGATGCGATCGATCCTGGCGGTGAGCAGGCCAGGTGCGGGCGCGACCACCTCGACGAATTCGGGACGAACGCCGATCTCGATCTTCGCCCCGGCAGGCAGATTGTCGTAGCTGCGGTTCAGCGCGATGACGTGGCCGTCGATCCTGGCCTCGCGCCCCCTCACCTCGGCCGGCAGGATGTTCATGCCGGGCGAACCGATGAAATAACCGACGAAAGTATGCGCCGGCTTGTCGAACAGCTCGGCCGGCGTGCCGCTCTGCACGACGCGACCGTCATGCATGACCACGACGGTGTCGGCGAAGGTCAGCGCCTCGGTCTGGTCATGGGTGACATAGATCATCGTGAGGTCGAGCTCGCGATGCAGCGCCTTCAGCTTGGAGCGGAGCTGCCATTTCAGCTCGGGATCGATCACCGTCAGCGGCTCGTCGAACAGCACGGCGGCAACGTCGTTGCGCACGAGACCGCGGCCGAGCGAGATCTTCTGCTTGGCGTCGGCGGTCAGGCGCGTGGCCTTGCGGTTCAGATAGGGCTCGAGATCGAGCAGGCGACCGATCTCGGCGACGCGCCTGTCAATGTCGGCCTTCGGTACGCCGCGATTCTTCAGCGGAAACGCCAGATTCTCCCCCACCGTCATGGTGTCGTAGATCACCGGAAACTGGAACACCTGCGCGATGTTGCGCTTCTGGGTTGACAGCGGTGTGATGTCCTTGCCGTCGAACAGGATCTTCCCCCGCGACGGCGTGATGATGCCGGAGATGACGTTCAGAAGCGTGGTCTTGCCGCAGCCGGAGGGGCCGAGCAGCGCATAGGCGCCGCCCTGCCGCCAGGTCATGGTGACAGGCTTGAGCGCAAAGCTCTCCTGCGGCGCATCGTTGCCGCCGTAGGAATGGGCGAGATCGACGAGGTCAATGCGGGCCATGGCGCATCTCCCTCAAGCTTTTTTCTTTGACGCGTTTTCTTCACGCGAGCCGCTAGGCACTTCGCTTGAAAACGCTATGGAGCCCGGTGCCGCGACCAGACGGTCGGCAGCATCGAAGACGAAGACATCATTGGGATCGAGCACGGCATCGAGCATCTGGCCCGGCTCGAACTCGTGCACGCCGTGCAGCACCGCCACCCAGTTCGATCCGTCGCGGGTCAGATGCACGAAGCTCTCCGAACCCGTGATCTCGGTCACCGTGACAGTGGCGTGGAAGGCGTGACGGTCGGCCTCGCCATTGGCAAGCCCGAGCTGATGGGCACGAAAGCCGACGCGATAGAAGCCGTCGGGCAGACCGGCATAAAGCCCGGACGCGGGCGCTGCACTCCCGCCCGCATATTGGACCATGCCGTTCCCCTTCTCGAGGCCCACGAGATTCAGCGGCGGATCCGAAAACACCTGCGCAACGCGCAAGGTCTGCGGCCGGCGATAGACATTGGTGGTCTCACCCATCTGCAGCGCCTGGCCCTCCCACATGCACACCGTGTTGCCGCCGAGCAGCAGCGCCTCGGTCGGCTCGGTTGTGGCATAGACGAAGATCGCGCCGGAGGCCTCGAAGATGCGCGGCAGCTCCGCCCGCAGCTCCTCGCGCAGCTTGTAGTCGAGATTGGCGAGCGGCTCGTCGAGCAGCACGAGGTCGGCGCCCTTGACCAGCGCGCGTGCGATCGCGGTGCGCTGCTGCTGGCCGCCGGAGAGCTGGAGCGGCGTGCGCTTCAGGAACGGCTCGAGCCGCAGCAGCTTTGCGGCCTCGGCGACGCGCGCCTCGATCTCGTCGCGCGGCTTGCCCTGCACGCGCAGGGGCGAGGCGATGTTCTCGTAGACCGTGAGCGAGGGGTAGTTGATGAACTGCTGGTACACCATCGCGACCGAGCGCTGGCGCACGTCGGCGCCGGTGACGTCCTTGCCGTTGACGAACACCTTGCCCGTGGTCGGCTTGTCGAGGCCGGCGAGCAACCGCATGATCGAGGTCTTGCCTGACAGCGTCGGCCCGAGCAGCACGTTGAGCGTACCGCTCTCGAGCGTCAGCGAGACGTCACGGATGTGCGGCACGCCTTCCACGGTCCGGGTCACGTGATCGAGTGTCACGGTCATGAGCGTCCTCCCGTTTCCAGCAGGGGACTTTGCGCCACGGCATGGCTCCTGATCCAGTCGTCGAGGGTCGCGATCTCGTCGGCAGATAGTCGCAGGCCGAGCTTGGAACGGCGCCAGACCACGTCGTCGGCGGTGACGGCCCATTCGTTGGCCATGAGATAGCGGACCTCGCGCTCGGTCAGCGTGGCGCCAAAGGCCTGGCCGAGATCCGCAGCCGATTTTGCATCGCCGAGCAGCTTGATGGCACGGGTGCCATAGGCGCGCGCCAGGCGCCGCGCATGCTCATGGCTGAGGAAGGGATAGCCGCGCTGCAGCTCGGCGATCAGGCCGTCGATGTCGGATACGTTCATGTCACCGCCCGGCAGCGGCCATTTGCCGGTCCAGCCCTCGCGCGCTTTCGCACTGCGCAAGTAAGGCGCAAGGCGCTCCAGGGCCTCTTCGGCGAGCCTGCGATAGGTCGTGATCTTGCCGCCATAGATCGACAGCAGCGGCACGCCGCCGGGCGTGTCGAGCTCGAACACGTAGTCGCGCGTCGCGGCCTTGGCCTCGCTGGCGCCGTCGTCATAGAGCGGACGCACGCCGGAATAGGTCCAGACCACGTCGGCGGGCGCGACGGGCTTGGCCAGATATTCGCTGGCCGCCTTGCAGAGATACTCGATCTCTTCAGTCGTCGCCTTCACCTTGGCAGGATCGCCGTCATAGTCGCGGTCGGTGGTGCCGATCAGGGTGAAGTCATCCTGGTACGGGATCACGAAGATGATGCGGCCATCGGCATTCTGGAACATGTAGGCGCGGTCGTGGTCGTAGAGCTTCTTCACGACGATGTGCGAGCCCTGCACCAGGCGCACCTTGGCTTTCGCATTCACGCCGGCGCCGCGGCCGAGCACGTCCTCGACCCAGGGTCCGCCAGCATTGATCAGCGCCTTGGCCTGGATCTGCGAGCGCGCGCCGGTCAGCGTATCGACCATGCTGACGGTCCAGACGCCGTCCGACTGGCGAATCTCGGTGGCGCGGGTTCGGGTGCGGATCTCGGCGCCCTTGTCGGCGGCATCGCGCGCATTGAGCACGACGAGGCGGGCGTCGTCGACGAAACAGTCCGAATATTCGAAGGCGCGGCTGTAGCGGTTCGGGATCAGCGGCTTGCCGACCTCATCGCGCTTGAGATCGACCGAGCGGGTCGCCGGCAACAGGTGACGGCCGCCGATGTGATCATAGAGGAAGAGGCCGAGGCGCAGCAGCCAGGCCGGGCGCAGGCCGGCGTGATGCGGCAGAACGAATCGCAGGGGCCGGATGATGTGGGGCGCTATGCCCCAGAGGATCTCGCGCTCGATCAGGGCCTCGCGGACCAGCCGAAACTCGTAATATTCGAGATAGCGCAGGCCGCCATGCACGAGCTTGGTCGACCACGACGATGTCCCGCTCGCCAGATCGTTCATTTCGCACAGGAAAACGGTATTGCCGCGGCCCACCGCGTCGCGCGCGATGCCGCAGCCGTTAACACCGCCTCCGATGATGGCGAGATCGAAAATACGCTCCAACAGACGCATCCCCCGGCGACCGCCCGTTCCATCGAGCGGCTACTTTCGCTTTTGATTAGATCATACCGAAAAACGAAAGCAAGATGAAAGAGAGGCGAAAGGAAGCGAAAGCGGAAGTTTCTTGGTGAGCAAGAGGAGTTCATGTTGGGCAGCGCCACGGCGATTTGGGAGGCACCAGCACCTTGATTGGTCAGCGTCGAGCGATTATAGTCATACTAGTCAAAATGGTTTATCCCTATGGTCAATCGTAACGTTGAACCCGACCCGCTTCCAACGAATGACAGCTGGACGTTGGCCAATGCCAAGGCGCGACTGTCCGAGGTGATCGATCGCGCCCAGGCTGGCCCGCAGGTCATCACCCGTCACGGCAAGCCGAATGCCGTCATCGTTTCCGTCGAGGAATGGGCGCGCAAGACAGCGCGCAAGGGCACCCTGGCCGAATTCCTGCTGGCCTCGCCATTACGCGGCGTTGACCTTGAACTCGACCGGCTGCACGACACGCCACGCGACGAAGTGCCATGAACCTTTTGCTGGATACCAACGTGCTTTCGGAAGTTCAGCGGCCCGCGCCTTCGCCAAAAGTTGTGGCATGGCTGGATAGGATCGATGAGGACCGTGCGTTCATCAGCGTCGCCTCGATCGCCGAGCTTCGCCGTGGCATCGCATTGCTTGAGGATGGTCGCCGACGCACCGCGCTGGCCGTCTGGCTTGCCCACGATTTGCCTGCGCGGTTTGCCGAGCGCGTCCTGCCGATCGACCAAACAGTGGCCGAGCGTTCGGGTGACCTCATGGCGCAGAGCCGCAAGAGCGGCGTCGCATTGTCCGTCATGGACGGCTTCTTTGCGGCGACTGCGCTGGTCAACGATCTCACACTCGTCACACGCAACGTGAAGGATTTTGCGGCCTTCGGCGTTCCGCTGCTCAACCCCTGGGACGACGCTTAGCCTCTATCTCAGCCGCACCACTGGTGCGGCTTCCGGTGCGGCATCCTGCACCTCGGCCGACGCATCGTCGACCTCCGCGCCCTTCGGCATCGCCTCGACCACCTCGATGCCCTTGCTGTGGCAGATGGTGGCGAGGCGCTCGGGCAGCTCCTGGTCGGTGACGAAGGTCTGGATCTGGGTGATGTGGGCGATGCGCACCGGCGCGCTGCGGCGAAGTTTTGTGGAATCGGCGACCAGCATGACGCTGCGGGCATTGGCGATGATGGCCTGCGCCACCTGCACCTCGCGGTAGTCGAAGTCGAGCAGCGCGCCCTCCTCGTCGATCGCCGAGGCGCCGATGATGGCATAGTCGACCTTGAACTGTCCGATCAGCTGCGTCGCGGTCGAGCCGACCACGGCGCCATCGGCGCGCCGCACCGTGCCGCCGGCGACCACCACCTCGATGCGCGGATGGCGGTAGAGCAGCATGGCGACATTGAGGTTGTTGGTGATGACGAGCAGATCCTCATGCGAGGTCAGCGCGCTCGCCACCTCCTCCGTCGTGGTGCCGATGTTGATGAAGAGCGAGCAGCCGTTCGGGATCAGCGAGGCGGCGGCAGCGCCAATCGCCTTCTTCTCGTCGGCGGCGACGAAGCGGCGCGCCTCATAGGCGAGGTTTTCCACGCCCGAGGCGATGATGGCGCCGCCATGGATGCGGGTCAGCGAACGCCGCTCACAGAGATCGTTGAGATCCTTGCGGATGGTCTGCGCCGACACCTCGAAGCGGCGCGCCAGCTCCTCGACCATGACGCGGCCGGAGGCGCGCGCGATGTTGAGGATTTCGGCTTGGCGATGGGTCAATCCGGTCACGGCAAAGGCCTCAAATCAGAATGATGCATGGTGCGGCGGTTCGCGCCTGCGGTCAATGCGGACGCCGATCACGGTTGACGGATGAAGGTCCTCACCCCGCCATTTCTCACCATGCCATGGCACTTGCAAGACGTGCGAGCAGCGTCGGGTCGTCGAACGCGCTGGCGGAGGCGACCGCGCCTGCTCCAACCAGGTCAGCATGGCTGAGGCTGGTGCGGATGCCGACAGTCGGAATGCCGGCGGCCGTTGCGGACTGCACGCCGGTGCGGGAGTCCTCGAATGCGATCGAGGCTCGCGGGCTCGCGCCGACGAAACGCAGCCCCTCCTGATAGGGCAGCGGATGCGGCTTGCCGTGCGGCAGCTCGGCGCCGATCACCAGCGCCTTGAAACGATGCGTGATGCCGAGTCCTGAGAGCAGCAGCTCGGCGTTGAGACGCGGCGCGTTGGTCACCGCAACCATGGGAATGCCGGCGCCATCGGCGCGGTCGAGCAGCGCCATCAGGCCCGGCAGCGGCGCGATCTGCCCGGCCACCAGCGTGCGGAAGACCTCCTCCTTCTCTTCGAGGATGAGGGCGCGCCGCTCCGGCGCCTCGTGGGGCAGAAAGCGATCGCCGATGGCGACATTGGCGAAGCCCTGCAGCTCGAGGGAGAAACGTGCGTGATCGAAGACGTGTCCATGCGGGCCGAGCACCTGGTTGAAAGCCTTCAAGTGCAACGGATCGGTGTCGGCGAGCGTGCCGTCGATGTCGAACAACAGCGCCCGGCCCATTCCATCGTGTTTGGTCTCGATCATTTCCGTACTTTCCCAAATGCGCGGCGCATCGATGCGGAAGGCGTATCAATACGGCCTCGATCGCGCAATGACGCATCCACATGAGGCAGGTGACACTCGACAAAGTCGCGTGCGACTGCAACACTGATTGCAAGATCAAAAAGGAGGAAACGATGACGATCAACCGACGGGATCTGGCTCTCTCGACGCTCGCCGTGTCCGCGCTTGCGTTCGCCACGCCGGCGCTCGCCGCTTCGGCAGACGAGGACGCCGTGGCGAAGAGGGTCGAGGCCTTCCGCCTCGCCCAGATCGCGGCCGATCCCAAGGCGCTCGGCGCGCTCTGCGCGGAGGAACTGAGCTACAGCCATTCCAGCGGCAAGGTCGAAGACAAGGCGGCGTTCATCGCCAACGCCACCGACGGCAAATCGAAGTTTCTGTCCATCGAATACAAGGATCCCACCATCAAGGTCGTCGGCCCCGCAGCGATCGTGCGTTTCCACTGGCTGGGCGAGCAGGAGATGGCGGCCGATGGGAAAAAAGTATCGACCAACCTTCACATCCTGATGAACTGGCAGAAGCAAGGCGACGAGTGGAAGCTGTTGTCGCGGGCGGCGACGAAGTTGTGATCACGTCTTTCCCCTCTCCCCTTGCGGGAGAGGGTGGCTTCGCAAAGCGAAGCCGGGTGAGGGGTATCTATCCGCGGATCTAACTCTCTATTGAATTCGCGGAGCCAACCCCTTATCCGGCGCTTCGCGCCACCTTCTCCCGCATCCGCCTTCGCCAAGGCTTCGGCGGACATGAGGGGAGAAGGAAGAAGGCAGCAACATCAAGGGCGGCAAAAAATTCCGACCACGCCTCGCGGGCCGGAATGACAGTTACGCCGCCTCCTTCACCTCGCCATTCACCAGCCTGCGCGCGGCGCGCTCGGCTTCGCGGGCGTTGCGGAATAGCTGGCCTTCGAGACGGTTGAAGCGGTGCGATGAGGCGAAGAAGCAGTAGCCTCCAGAAGAACGAACGACGATACCTGCGGTCTGCGAATCGACTTCGATGATGTAGCTGTCCGGCATAGTCCGTGGCTTCCTCAGTGCGGGCAAACAACGGCGCTCCTGCCCAAAGGTTCCCAAGGGCATTGCGGCGTTTCCACCCCGAATCGACACGCAATTGAGTACGCCGGGACCTCATCCGTTTTATGACTGGTTCTTGACTGGTTCTTGGCGAAGCCGCGACGATGTGACTTGCTCGTGCCGCGTTCTGCGGCGCTGCAAGGCCTCGCAATATGGGACAGTGCGTCGCGCGCGATTACGTCGCGATCGGCGGATCGTTTCGCTGGATCGCCTGGGGACGGCCGTGGTCGTCGATCGAGACGTAGGTGAAATGACCGTCGGTGACGAGGAACGGATGCAACTCCTTGCGCCGCAATGCCCAGGCCTCGAGATGCACGGTCAGCGAGGTGCGCCCGACGCGCACGAGATTGGCGTAGACCGAGACGAGATCGCCGACATAGACCGCTTTGCGAAAATTCATCGCCTCGATCGCGACCGTCACGGTGCGCGACCGCGCGACCTTCGAGGCGAACACGCCGCCGCCGACGTCCATCTGGCTGAGCAGCCAGCCGCCGAAGATGTCGCCATTGGCATTGGTGTCGGCCGGCATCGCCAGCGTGCGGATGCAGAGATCCCCGCTCGGTCCGGCCGCTTGTTCGCTCATATGGCTCTCACTTGAAATTGTCCCAGCCCCGATCGGGCGCGAAGCGCGCGCCGAATCGTTCCGCCAGCGCGCGCAGAGTGGATACGATGTTCTCCACGCCGCGCGTGCGCGCATAATTCAGCGGGCCACCGCGGAAGGGTGCATAACCGGTGCCGAAGATCATGGCGCCGTCGACGGCATCGGCATCGTCGACAATGCCCTCGCGAAGCGCCGCGACGCAGACATTGGACATCGGCAACACCAGGCGGTCGATCATCTGGTCGGTGACCCGCGGTCCGGTCTCCGGCAACGCTACTTTCTCCGCCTTGCCGTCCTTCCAGGTGTAAAAGCCCTTGCCGGTCTTGCGGCCGAGCTCGCTCTTGGCGACCTTCTCGCGCAGCCAGGCCGGCGTCGGCGGCAGGAGATCGCCGAACTTGGTGCGCAGCATGTCGCCGACGTCGAGGCAGATGTCGAGCCCGACCTGATCGGCCAGCTCGATCGGACCCATCGGCATGCCGAACTGCACGGCCGCTTCATCGATCAGGCGCTGGTCGATCTTCTCGTCCAGCATCACCATCGCTTCCAGCATGTAAGGCGTCAGCGCGCGGTTGACGAGGAAACCCGGCGAGCTCTTTACAGGAAGCGGCAGACGGTCGATCGCGCCGACGAAGGCGAGCGCCTCTTTCAGCACGTGTGCATCGTTGCCGTCATGGCTGACAACCTCGACCAATTGCAGCCGCGACACCGGGTTGAAGAAATGCAGGCCGACCAGCCGCTCCGGCCGCGCCAGCGTGGTGCGCAGATCCTGCAGCGGAATGCTGGACGTGTTCGTCGCAAGGATGGCTCCGGGCTTCATCCGCGGCTCGAGTCCGGCATAGACCTTCTGTTTCAGCTCCAGCTTTTCCGGCACCGCCTCGATAATGAGGTCGGCGTTGCGGACGCCCTCGCCGTCCATGTCGGGGATCAGGCGATCGAGCGCGTCGCGCACGTCGGTGGGCTTGCGGATGATCTTGCCGTAGAGGTCGGCCGCGCGCTTGACCGCGCCTGCGATCGGCTCCGGCTTCATGTCGGCGAGCGACACGCGAACGCCCTGCCCCGCACACCAGGCCGCGATGTCGCCGCCCATCGCGCCGGCGCCGATGACGTGGATATGCTTCACCGTGCTGCCGGCGCCTGCCGCCTTCTTCATCTGCTCGCGCAGGAAGAAGACCCGGATCAGATTCTGCGCGGTCGGCGTCACCATCAGCTTGGCAAACGAGGCCTGTTCGGCCTTCAGCATCGCGGCCTTGCTGCCGCCATGTGCTTCCCAGAGATCGATCAGCGCATAGGGCGCTGGATAATGCTCGCGCGATGCGGCCTTCGCGGCCTCCGCTCGCATGCGCTTGGCCAGCAGGCCGCGCACCGGCCCGAGATTGGCGGCACGCATCAGCAGACCAGGCTTGGCCCGCTTCAGACGGCCGAACAGCGCATCCTTCACCGCGCCCTGGACATGCCGCTCCTGCGTCACGGTGTCGACGAGGCCGAGCGATCTGGCTCGGCGCGCATCGATGGTGCGCCCGGTCAGCATCAGCGCCATCGACTGCGTCGGATTGACGAGCGCAGTGAAACGCGCGGTGCCGCCAAGGCCGGGATGCAGGCCGAGCATCACCTCCGGGAAGCCGAAACGCGCCCCATCGATGGCGATGCGCGCCTGGCAGGCCAGCGCCACCTCGAGCCCGCCGCCGAGACAGAAACCGTGGATGACCGCGACCGTCGGCAGCCTCAAGGCTTCCAGATGGTCGACCACCGCATGCGCGGCGCGGATGCGCGTCTCCACCATGCCGGGATCGTTGGCACCGCGGAATTCATTGACGTCGGCGCCGGCAATGAAGCCGGACGGCTTTGCCGAGCGGATGACGAGACCGGCGGGGCGCTCGGTCTCGATCGCCGCGAGCACGGCGTCGAACTCCTCCATCACGTCGGAGGACAGGGTGTTGGCGCTGGCATCAGCGCGGTCGAGCAGCAGCCAGGCGACGCCGTCTTCATCTCGCGTCAGCTTGAAGTGCTTGTAGGGACCATCCGGCGCAGGGCGCGGCCCGAGCTCCAGCACGCGGTCGGCGAGCACGGTCATGATCTTGGAATCCATGGTCATACCGCCTCGATCAGCATGGCGCCGCCGAGCCCGCCGCCGATGCATTCGGTGGCAATTCCGCGCCGCGTGCCGAGCCGCTTCATCGCGTTGACGAGATGCAGCACGATGCGATTGCCGGAGGTGCCGACGGGATGGCCGAGCGAGATCGCGCCGCCGTCGACGTTCAGCCGCTCGCGGTCGATCTCGCCGGCCGCGCCGTCGAGCCGCAATATTTCGCGGCAGAACTTGTCGTCATTCCAGGCGGCGAGACAGCCGAGCACCTGCGTTGCGAAGGCCTCGTTCAGCTCCCAGGTCTCGACGTCCTTGAGGGTGAGGTCGTTGCGCTTCAGCAGCGGCGTCACCGACATCACCGGACCGAGCCCCATGATGCTGGGGTCGAGCGCGGCCCAATGGCTGTCGACGATCGCAGCTTTCGGCGTCAGCTTGTGCTTTGCAACGGCAGCGTCAGAGGCGAGGATCACCCAGGAGGCACCGTCGGTGATCTGGGAGGAATTGCCGGCGGTAACCTGGCCCCACGGGCGCTCGAACACCGGCCGAAGCTTGGCGAGCGTCTCCGCCGTGGAGTCCGGACGCACGCCATCGTCGTGGTCGAAGAACTTGCCGTCGCGGGAAAACGCGGTTTCGACCTCGCCCTTCAGATAACCCGCGCTTTGCGCATGCGCGAGCCGGCGATGGCTGTCGGCCGCGTAGGCATCCGACTGCGCGCGCGTGATGCCGAAGAGATGGCCGACGACCTCGGCTGTCTGGCCCATGTTCAGCTCGGTGACGGGATCGGTCAGGCCGCGCTCGAGGCCGATGATCGGCTTGAGATCGCGCGGCCTCAGCTTGAACGCCGAGGCGAGCTTCGCGGCCATGCCCTTTGCGGTGGCAAGGCCGGCGAACCAGCGCACGCCGGAATTCGGCCAGACCAGCGGCGCGTGGCTGAGCGCCTCGGTGCCGCCGGCCAAAACCATGCCGGCATGGCCTTCGCGGATATAGCGGTAGGCGGTGTCGATCGACTGCATGCCCGAGCCGCAATTGATCTGCACGGTGAAGGCGACCATGTCCTCGCCCATGCCGAGCCGGAGCGCGGCGACGCGGGCCGGGTTCATCTCGTCCGCGATCACGTTGACGCAGCCGAGGATGACCTGGTCGAAGCTATCGGGCGAGAACGGCTGGCGCGCCAGCAGCGGTCGGCCGCATTGCACGGCGAGATCGACCGGCGTGAACGGCCCTGGCCCCGAACGCGCCTTCAGGAACGGCGTCCGGCTGCCGTCGACGATGAATACCGGTCGTGCCATCAGCTCGCCGCCCTCTGCTCACCGAGTTCCTGGAAGAACTGATGCACATTGACGGTTTTCTTGTAAATCGGCGACAGCGCCTCCGGCGCAAAATCGTCGACCTCTATCACTTTTGTGACGGCTTCGCGGGCAGCGGCGAGTTGCTCGCCCTCGGCTTGCGTGATTACGCCCTTGGTCACCGCCTCCTTCCAGTCGCGGATATGCGCAGCACGCATGCGCCTGGCGATCGCATCCGTCGCCGCGACCAGCTTGAACGCGCGCTCCAGCCGGGCAAAGCCGCCGTCGTCGTCGACATGGGCCAGATCCGGCGTGAGGCGCGCGCGTGCCGCCGACGGCTCCAGCACGATGGCAGCGCATTGGTGCACGATGCGGTCGGACGGGCCGAGCACGCGGGCGCCGAACGGCTGCACCACGAGCCTGAGGAAGCCGGCGACGAAGCGGTTCGGCAGATTGGCCAGGATTTCGGCGAGCCGGTTCTCGATGGTTTTGAACCCGGTCGCCATGCACCATTCCAGCGCGGCAAAATCCTCCTTCTGCCGCCCCTCGTCCTGCCAGCGCTTCAGCGCGGCCGAGAGCAGATAGAGCTCGGACAGGATGTCGCCGAAGCGGGCCGACAGCATTTCCTTGCGCTTGAGCGCGCCGCCGAGCGTCAGCAGCGCCATGTCGGCGCAGAGCGCAAAAGCCGCCGAGTAGCGCGAGAGCTGGCGATAGAAGGGCGTGGCATCGCCCGCATCGGGCACTGGGGCGAATGCGCCAAAGGTCCAGCTGCGACCCATGGCGCGGAAGAGTGTCCTGAAGCTGTGGCCGACATGCTTCCAGAACGCCTTGTCGAACGCGCCGAGGCCGCGCTCGCGATCGGTATCTGCGAGCGCGTTCATCTCGTCGAGCAGGTAAGGATGGGCGCGGATGGCTCCTTGTCCGAACACGATGAGATTGCGGGTCAGGATGTTGGCGCCTTCGACGGTGATGCCGACCGGCACGGCGCGGTGGAGATTGCCGAGATAGTTTTGCGGACCGTCGATCACGGCCTTGCCGCCATGGATGTCCATGGCGTCGTCGACCGCGGTGCGCATCCGCTCAGTCGCGTGCAGCTTCATGATGCCGGAGATGACGGCGGGATGGATGCCGGCGTTCAGTGCCGCGCAGGTGAGCCGGCGCGCGGCGTCGAGCTGGTAGGCGGTCGCGACGATGCGGGCGAGCGGCTCCTCGACGCCTTCGAACTTGGAGATCGAGATGCCGAACTGCTCGCGGATGCGCGCATAGGCGCCGGTGGTGCGCGCGGCATAGGCGGCCCCGGCCGCCGACAGCGACGGCAGCGAGATGCCGCGGCCGGCGGCGAGCGCCGTCATCAGCATCTTCCAGCCCTGCCCCAGCCGCTCCTTGCCGCCGATGACGTAGTCGAGCGGGATGAAGACGTCCCGGCCCCAATTCGGGCCGTTCTGAAAGACCTGCATGGAGGGCAGATGACGCTGCCCGATCTCGACGCCGGGCAGGTTCGTCGGGATCAGCGCCACGGTGATGCCGAGCTCTTCCCGGCTGCCCACGAGATGATCGGGATCATAGGCCTTGAAGGCGAGACCGAGCAACGTCGCGACGGGACCGAGCGTAATGTAGCGCTTGTGCCAGTTGAGGCGGAGGCCGACCACCTCGCGACCCTCGAATTCGCCCCTGCAGATGATGCCGGTGTCGACCATCGAGGCGGCGTCGGAGCCGGCTTCCGGGCTGGTGAGGCCGAAGCAGGGAATCTCGCGGCCGTCGGCGAGGCGCGGCAGCCAGCGCTGCTGCTGCTCTGTGGTGCCGAAGCGCATCAGGAGCTCGCCCGGGCCGAGCGAGTTCGGCACCATCACGGTGACCGCGGCCGCGATCGAGCGGGTCGAGATCTTGCGCACCACTTCCGAATGCGCGTAGGGCGAGAAGCCGAGGCCGCCGTACTCCTTCGGAATGATCATGCCGAAGAATTTCTCGCGCTTGACGAAGTGCCAGACGTCCGGCGGCAGGTCGCGCGACTCCCAAAAGATCTTCCACTCATCGAGCATGGCGCAGAGCTCGTCGACGGGGCCATTGAGGAAGGCCCGCTCCTCGTCCGTCAGCGTCGCCTGCGGGACCTTCAGCAGCTTCGACCAGTCGGGGTTGCCGGTGAAGAGATCGGCATCCCACCAGACGTCCCCCGCCTCCAGCGCCTCGCGCTCGGTGTCGGACATCGCCGGCAGCACGCCGCGCGCCCATGAGAAGATCGGCTTTGTGATGGTGTCGCGGCGGAAGCTCATGGCTGACCTCATGCATCGGCGCGGTTTTCGGGCATTTTAGCGGAAAGTGGCTGGCGGAGGCGAGCATCTCGCCTGCAACATTGACGCGGCCGGGCGGCCGCCCGAGCCATAACGGCGGGGGCGGGGGTGC
The DNA here is from genome assembly GCF_020193895.1 of Bradyrhizobium sp. NBAIM14. Taxonomy (NCBI): domain Bacteria; kingdom Pseudomonadati; phylum Pseudomonadota; class Alphaproteobacteria; order Hyphomicrobiales; family Nitrobacteraceae; genus Bradyrhizobium; species Bradyrhizobium sp. NBAIM14. The sequence goes on from NZ_JADYVQ010000028.1 coordinate 53,654, forward strand.
AGTTCCGGGA
>NZ_JADYVQ010000029.1:0-51793 GCF_020193895.1 Bradyrhizobium sp. NBAIM14
CGTTTGAGGAGCGCGGCCGCCACATTCTCAAAGGCGTGCCCGACAAATGGCGTCTGTTCCGTGCGGTAACGACCTAGCACGTCTTCACCCGCCATGCGGTCAACGCACCGATGACCGCTTTTGGCCCTTCGCTTCCGTTAGGTCGTTGCGGCGAGATGTCCGGGGTGGGCGTAAAGCGGAAGCTCCCCACCGCTGGTCAAATCGGCGCTGTTGACCCCCAGCGGACGTTATGCGGGTACGGTTCCTTTTACTCCCCACGCAGTCGCCGCGTATGATCGAGGTCCATCACGTTCGCCATCAAGATAGGCCGCGCGAACTACGTCCCGTAGACGTTCCTTTTGCCCGGTATCGAGACTTGCCATGTACTGAGCACCAGGACCGTCTTTGCCCTCATAGGGTGTCCGATAATCGTCAAACGATGCGAAATCCATTCTAATCGTCAGCATCGTGTCACGCACGTCCAGGAGGCCGGCCGCTCGCCATGCTTCCGCCAATTCGCCGGGCCGTGTCATCGGCCTCGTATTGCTGCGCGCTCGCATGTGATTGCCGCTCGGATAAAGTGCCGCAGCCGAATCCATGAAGATGCGAGCGGCTACAAAGCCACCGCGAGCATCCCAAACGGCAGCCCCGACGGTCGCACCAGGACGAGCAACGCGACGCAACTCGGCAACAGCCTTGGAAGTACAGGGCCACCAGCTCCCCCCTTTTGCAGCATCTCGTGCCACGATAACAGTCCGGCCTAGCAGGACAAGTGGGGCGGCGCCCAACCCCGCTTTCCCAGCTCAATTGCTGAATTCAGACGGCTCTTCACTTAGCCAATGCGTTTGTTTGCCCCGGTAGCCGCAAATACGTGCCGCTCTCATGCAGCTCCAGCCAGCCGCGCTCCTGCGCCAACGCAACTGCGACGCTGAATTGTTCGCCCGTGCCGCCCTGTTTCAGGAAAGGCACATTGATCAGCTCGATGAAGACGCGTCCGTCCTGCACGGGTTGAATGCCGCTGGCGATCTCGACCAGCTTGCGGGCGGCGGTCTCAGGGTCGACTAGGGGCGAGCAGATGTGTATTTCATAGTGGCGAGAGATACATTGAGTCGCCGTAGGTGACCAACGAATGGGTGCCTTGGCTTCATTATGAGGCTACTTCGGCTCTTGCCTGCCATCCAATTCGCGAGCGGCCAAGCTAAGCTCCAACTCTCTGAGCTGTCCGACCAATTGTTCTACGATCTCGTCGTAGTCAGATGGTGTCAGTGAATGCACGCCGCGCAACGCCAGCTGTTTCTGAAGGATCGTGGCCATCATGGCTTTAACGCTCATGAACCCTCGTCTGAAAAGCTAATCGTCATAAAAAACAATCTGGAGGAGATGCCAAACACTCGTATGTACAATGACCGTAGAATTACGGGCACTAGCCCGATCATTGAGGGCGAATGAAAGGCATCGGGTGGCGCCTACTATGATTGAAGCGCGACTGAAGCCACAACGAAAGCCGAATCGCGCCTTGGAAGTAAAATTTGGTTCTGCGTTATAACTATAATGACTCCGACGCAAAAATAGAAAATAGGGTGTGAAAAACAAAAATAATGGGAGGAGTAGATGGATACTGTGAGTCGCTTGCGCGCGGTGGCATCGCTGTGCCGCCAGACTGCCGCGCATCATCCCGATAGAAGTTGGAAACTGCTCGCCGAAGCTGAGTATTGGGATCATCTAGCCAACGATGCGCTGCGCGATCATTTCAAACCGTGCACATCTGGCTTCTCTCTCCCAGCAATCGGGGATGATGCGGATACCACGCAATCGGCCGACAGTATGGCGGCATGAGAGCTTTCGGTACCAAAGTCCCCTCGACGGCCAGAGGCAGCTCTCATTCTTTGCGGAGCGTTCTGTTCTGGGCGAAGGACGTCTCGAATTTCCTCACGGGGTACGAGCGAGTCAGGGGCTGGAATAGCGGTACATCACGAAAAAGCTGAACTAAAGTTTCTTAGCAGGGGTTGCGTTCATGGATAGCGTAGAGCGGTGCTTCGCCGCAGTGACGGCAATCGGTTTTTTTGTGACCGTCGTCGGAATGATATTGTTGCAAACGATCTAAGTTCCAGCTCTGCGCGAATTGCAGGCCCGCTCGCGGCGGGAGGCCGGGGGCTTTGGGCTGCAGGTCTGCCGCGCTGCGCTTAAGATTGCTCGGGGGCTACTTCTTCAACAGCAGTCCCAACGTTCGCGCCATGCGCCTCACCGATCCGGCGTGGCGACCGAGTTCGGCGGCTATCCTCGATGCGCCAACTCCCTGCCGAGCCAGCGTGATCAATCGTCGGACCTCCTGCGCGGCCCACTGCTTCGGCTTCGGTGTTTTCATAATGCGGCGCTCGATCCGCACCAGTTAACCAGCGAGCGAAAATGCCGACACTTGGGAAATTTACGGCTGGGCTTCCTGCCTGCGGCCCGCCCTCGCCGTAGAACGGCAATTCCGATGCTTGTCGGCTATTGCCTGTAACCGGGCGGTTGCGCAAAACTCTTCTCGAGGAAGGCCGCTTGACACCGACCATTATCGATCGAACGCCGGGATTGCCCTGCGCTGCGACCTGCCAGACTCATTTTGGCAATTTTCGGAATCTGTATCGGCTGCTCGGCTACACCCCAAAGCGGAATTACGAATTTCTCGACGCCCGTCCTTTCTGGTCCGAGCTCAGGGCAAAGCTCATCGAACAGGCCGCGGCTGCGATCAAGGCGGCCGGCGGACGCGTCAGTTCAGGCGGCTGGAGTCATTGCCTGCGCGTGAGCGGGTCGGTCTGTGTTTCCGTTAGGGCTGCTCGTTGGTCCCCTGGCCAAAAGCCGACCCATGCACCGTACTGGAGCATCGAGCGCGAGGCGTGCCTCCCCGATGGCTGGATCGCAGCTATCCGCCTCGCCGAGCACAATCAGACGGTGCTCGACTACGTATTGTTGCCGACCGATGGCAAAGTGAAACGCACGATCCGCTTTTCGGAGGCAGCGCGAGCGCGCCGAGGAATTGCGCGCTTCAAGACGGCCAATGGCCTCGTTCAAGCCATCACGAGGCGATTGACAAAAGCTGATCCTACTACCCACACGCTCCGAACGCGGGGGCGCCGGCGACCGAAAGCGATGCAATCTAGAACTAGAAAGATTCACCGACGACGCTGATACCCGACAGACCGTTATTTTGAGACCTTGTGCTCACCCCCGGCGTGAGCTTTGATGCGCGCATTTAGGATGTGCTATTATGAGCGTTAAGGCGATTGTCGCGAAAATCCTAAGAGACGAACTCACGTCCCTGGGCATCCGGTCTCTGACGGTCCAGGAGTCTGAGAGGATCGCGGCTCACATCTTCGAGCGGATCATTGACCTTGAATTGGAGCTTGAAGCTCGTGACTTCGCCTCCATGAGCCGCGATCGCGACTAGCCTTCTCGTGCTTTCGCGAGGTGCTACTGCCAGCCTGGCAAGAGCCACGAGCAGCCTGGCAAGAATTGAGGCGACTTGAGCCGGCCCGACCCCTCGTTGGTCAGTCGGCATGGAGATCACGCCAGAGACCAAAGAACGGCGTTGCAGGGGCTGGCTGCTGCTGGTCTCGAGCCGTAGACGGGGCACGGGCAAGCTAAAAAACGGGCAAGTACTCCCGTTAACGTCGGCTATCGCTGTGCTATGCTGAGGGGCGACTACGAATGTGGTCGCAATCTCAGTTAACTCCCGTCGGCTCCCTAGCCGGCGGGGGTTTTTCTATGGGCCTTAAGGGCGACGAGAGACGCCAGTTCAGATTGCGACATTAACCTGGTTTTAATACCCGTTGTACAGGGGCGCCGGGTCATGTAGACACGGCCTGTGTCCGCGTCAGTTGCGTTTGAGAGTCATGATTACGTACAAGCAGTACCACATCCAGCGATTTGAGCACGGCAACGCGCGTTGGATTGCCCGCGTTAGCCGGGCAGATGGTCAGAACATCCGCACCATCTTACCGGCCGCTGAGCACCCGTACCTTGATACGAAGCCGACCGCCTCCGCCGAGGAAGCCGAGGAACTTGCCAAGGAGGGCATCGACTTTGGCGGTATGGTTTAGGCACTCCTTGAAGGTTTAAGCCTCTGCTATCGCAGCGAGATACCGCCACAACGCGCGAAGAAATGTCGCATCAGCATCCATTCGCTATCCGCAGCCCGGAGCAGTGAGAGCCCCTCGCTTCCGGCGGGCACCAGGCTTGTGTAGGAAGCATGTTAGCTTACAGCAGCAATCCCCTCTTCCCGAGCCACGCCAGAGCCGTCGAGCAAGCGGCCGAAAGCAACGCGGTCCAAAACCAGGAACGCCCACGGGCAGCGCTGACTGAGCGCAGGTACAGAAAGGCTCCGAGGACCTTTCCATAATTTTCTCGGAATTCTCCATTAAGTTTGGCTACTTCCGGCAGATCGGATCGAACTTTGCATTCGTTGGCCATAGGGCTGGGGCTCCATGTCTGGGCTGGACCAGCACTTTATGAACCACTGTTTTGCCCGACGACGCAAGCTCTATTTCGGATTTTCAATAGGCGCTGGGAGGACAAAAGTCCGCGACTTCAATTGGAACAGGTCGCCCTGTGCCCGACAAATCGGCCGTGGAGCCGCTACCGACTTGGCGCAGCCTTGTCGCTGATCGTGGTATTTGACGGGCTTACCGCGGATAACCCTTTCAAACCCATCTCCAGCATCAATCGCGATACCGTGCAGCGGGCAACATCGAAGCCTTCGCGCTTAAACTGTCGTCAGACCTTCCGTACGCCGTAGGCCGAGGTTCTCGTCGAACACGCGCCGAACCTCGATCTTCAAGGCAGCATCCTGCCTGGCGCGCGCCGACAGCTTGGCCGGATCGCGCCGCTTGGCGACATGGGCGTGGTAGGTCGAGGGGGCGATCGGCAAGACCTTGCAGATCGGCTCGACCCCATGCGCCCCACGATGATCGTCGATGAAGGCGATCATGGCTTGGACCGGCGGTCGAGTTCCGCCGTCGCAAAATAGGCGCTTGCCTTGCGCAGGATCTCGTTGGCTTGCCGAAGCTCCCGGTTCTCCCGCTCGAGCGCCTTCAGCTTCTCCGCCATGTCGGTCGGAACACCAGCCCGCTGCCCGCTGTCGATCTGGCCTTCTTGACCCAGTCATGCAACGTCTGCGGCGTGCAGCCGATCTTGGCCGCGATCGAGGTCACTGTCGCCCAGCGCGAGGGATGCTCGCTGGCGTGATCCAGAACCATCCGAACCGCTCGGGCCCGGACCTCGGGTGAAAACTAGTTCGTCGTCTTGCTCATCATGGCTCCACCTTCTCAATAGTTGGAGCCTCCGGCAATCCCGGGGCGGTTCACTTTGACGCCGTTTTCCCTTCTCCTTACTTTGCACAGCTAGTGTCGATCACAATCATCCTCCGTTCCCCCGTTTCCGGGATGCGACATTGGTTGACGCTGAGGATCATCGGGCGAAGCTGTTAACATCAGCGCAATAAAGGTATGTAGATTAGACCCATTGAACATATAGGCGGCGATGCCGGCCGCCCGCGCCGCAGCAAGGTCGCTCTGCTTGTCCCCGACCATGAAGCTTGAATCGAGATCCACTGGGTACCGCTTGAGCAGGGCTGTGATCATTCCCGGCTGCGGCTTACGACAGTTGCACAGGATCCGGTACCGCTCAATTGAGCCCTCGGGATGATGAGGGCAGAACTCAAACGCGTCGATATGCGCACCTAAGATCGCAAGTTCACGCGACATCCACTCGTGCAAATGGCGAACTGCCGCTCCTCATAAAAGCCCCTCGCAACTCCTGATTGGTTTGTCACGACAAACGCCAAATACCCGGCGTCATTGACCGCTTTTACGGCCTATTGGGCTCCTTTCACCCATCGGATCTTATCGGGATCAAAAGCATAGCCATCATCCTCATTAGGGACGCCATCACGATCAAAGAAAACTGCCGGACGCGTCGAATCTTACGGGCCCAAGTTGCATCGAGAACAGCCAATCTTCCGACAATCTCTGCTCAAATGTCGCACGATTAGGCAGGATCGTGCTCTGTCAGCGTGCCTTGCGTCTTTCTCTGTGCTCCACATGCATCGTTTGACTTCACGTACATGCTGCAGAACGCGTTGAGCTGGCGGATTGATCCCATTGTTGCGACCGCCATCGACGCGCGCCTTGCGTCCTATGGCATCTTTCGGTTCTCGGGTCCCTGCGGCCAGTTGGTCCGGCGCCCCGGGACATTTCCAACCGGGGCGCTTTGGGGGTCGGCGGGGGCCCTGCGGTCCTGCATCTCCCTTCCGCTCAGGATCGCTGCTACGAGTACAAGCGGTAACCAATACAGTCACCGCCATCCTTTTCTTGCATATGGAGGGCCGCACAGGATCCGAAGATGCGCATTGACCCATCGACCGATCACGTTCAAATACCTAAAGCGGCATGGACGCTCCGTCGCACCAGCTGGCTCTGTCCAGCTTCCAGCCCAATTCCGATGCCGCACAAGCCTTTTTCGGGGTGGCCGCACGTGTTAAGGAGAACCGGCGGGCCTCTGACCCTAAGCACGCAGTTTTAAAAGAATGAACTCGCCCCTTTTAGACACGATCAGTGCTTGGTTTCAAAATCTCGGCGATCTCACACCGAGTTCGGTAATGGCGGTCTGCTTCGTATTTTTGATAATGGCTTTTATCGTGGTTCCCCGCACGCCTTTCATTTGCGCCGCCGGTGCCGCCTTTGGCTGGAAAGTCGCGGCAATCATCTTGTTGAGCGGTACCGTCGGAGCTATCCTCGCTTTCCTCACTTCCCGCTACGTCGCGTCGAGCTGGTTTCGAAAAAGGCTCGAAAACAAGCCTAACTTCGGCGTCATTGCACAAGCAGTAGACGAGGAAGGCTGGCGCATCATCGCGCTGATGCGTCTGGGCGTGCCCCTTCCCGGAGCAGTTCAAAACTACCTGTTCGGTCTGACGAGGATTGACATCTCAACGTACTCGATCTCGACTTTTATTTTCACTGCGCCGCAAGTGTTCCTGTATTCGTTTCTGGGCGCGACCGGCCGAGCCTCGCTTCTGAACGAAAATCTAGGCATCTCGCTGATCACAATGGCGCTGATCATCGCGATTGTTGCCCTTATAGGATGGCGGGTAAGAGTCCTACTGTCGCGGCGAGCGCCACTAGCATAGACGCGCGAGCTCGCTCACCTCAAATTCAACGGCCGTCGAGCGCGCAGCGACGGCGCCATTGCCAAAGGCTTCTCATGCTCGATCCCAGCGGCACGGGTCTGAACGGCGGGTCTTGGATTTCGCCGCGTATCGCAAGGTGAACCTGGCAGGAACTCTCAACTTAGCCCGTGGGGCGGGTTAGCGAAGACTTAGATTGTGGTGTGATGCAATGTGATCGCCGAAGAACGACGCAATCAAACACGAAGTGGCTACTTCGTGCCGATAGCCGCCCATGACATCTGGTTGACCCATTCGATCCGCACGTTTTTCAGCCCGGCCGATTCCATCAAGTCCTGAACCCTTTCGCGACGCCAGTAATGCGCGATGCGCGGCAGCATCTGGTCGAACACAATCGATCGAACGTGGCGGAACGAGAACGTCCGCAGCTGTTCAAAATACGCCAGCCGCCCAACCCGGAGGCGAAGCAACACCCACAATACCACGCTCGGATAGAGCGATAGATGGTGCACGAGAGTGATCGGCAGACGCGAGAACAGCGCCATGCGCAACGGATCGGCGAAGCGGACGATCCACTCGTTGTTCTCGTATCCGTAGACCCAGATCAAGACACGCCCGCCGGGCTTCGCCGCCTTCACCATCTGCCGCAGCGCAAGCTCCGGATTCTCGAGGTGATGAATGACGCCGATCGAGAACGCAAGGTCAAAACGATCTTCGAAGCCAATGTCGAACGCACTCCGCTTCAACACGGTGGCATTCGGATACTGCGCAAGGTTGTGCCGCGCAACCTCGAGCGAGCTATCATCTATGTCGATCGCGGTAGCCTCGCGCACGCCGTATTTCAGCGGCCACAGCGAATTGCGCCCGGTGCCACAGCCGACGTCGAGCACACTTAATCCCTCCCAGTCGTCCGGCCCGAGGAATGGCGTCCATTTGCGGAATTGCGTTTCGTAGTCGGCCCGGATCTCGTTGTAACGGCTCCATTCGTACCCGAAACGCTCGGACGAGCCGGCCGGCCTATCCATGTTCTCCCTCATCAGAATCTTCCAGTTGGAGCGACGTGTGCCTTGAGCCGCGCGAGGCCATCCCTAAGCGCAAGTGGCAGCGCCCTGACGACGCGCTTGCGCAGGCGGAACCAAGACGGCGACACATCGGCGATCGCCACACCATCCGGTACGCGTGTGGCGCGGATCACCGGATCCAGCGCAACTTGATGTTCGCGACGGACATAGAGGACAAGGTTGTAGCGATACCAGAACGAGATGCGCTGATCACTCCTGATCCTTGGCCGGACAAAGTCGTAGGCATCAAAGCCGTGCCGAGCCAGTTGCCCCCGCCAGAATTCTAGCGGCTGTTCGTTGACATGATATTCGCCGCCCTGCCCGGGCACCGCCGCGGAGAAAAGCAAATACTTCTCCGCGTGCGCCACCAGATTCTGCACGAACTGATCAGCGAATTGCAATTCGATGTGTTCAGCGACTTCCAGCGATTGAACCAGATCAAAGCGGCGGGATAAATTAAGCGGACGCGACAGGTCCGCGGGCGTGAACAGCTCGCGCGGAATCTCCAAGACGCTCTGATTGACGTAGTCTCCATCGACGCCCCTGATATCGTTAATGCCGGACGCGCGCCAGACGCTCAGCCAGCTCCCGCCAGCGCAGCCGACGTCTGCCACGCTTGCAATCGGCAAGGCGCGCAATAGCAGCGGGATGATTTCGGAGGCGGCGTAACGAGACGAGAGGGAAGCGTAGTCCATGAACTTCTCGTCGTACTGGCGCTGAGTGGCTTTCTCCGTCATTTCCCGACCACCTTCAGATAGGCGACATCGTGCATCGGGCCCCTCAACACTCGAGTCCGCGCGACGTCGGCCGCAAGAGACACGGTCGCCACCAGATGCTCAAGTTTTCGCGGAAATCGGCCCCTATCCATCCGAAAGAACATCTCCTTGGCGCGGTCGCGCGGACTAATCGGCAGGATGGCATCGATAATGTGAAACGCACCTCCCCGCCGCACCACACGCAGCGCCTCCAGAACCATCGACTTGAGCTGCTCTTCGTCGAGATGATGCGTGGTCGCGATCGACATCACCTGATCGAACGAAGCGTCAGGAAAAGAGAGCTTCGTCGCATCCATCGCAATGAAATCGCCGCCGGAGCCAATGCGCTTTGCAGACGCGATGTAATCGGGATTGACGTCGATACCGACATAGCGCCCAGGAATGAGCCTGCTTGTCGCGCCTGTCCCGCAACCGAGGTCAAGCACGAGACTTCCCTCGCCCAAGGGCACTTCCTCAGTCAGCAACTGCGTATAACGCCGCACAGTTGGTTGTCCGACGATCTGGTTGAGATCGTACACAACGGGCAGTTCTAAAAGGCGCTCCAGCACTTTCCGCAACATCTGGTTCTATTCCGTCGCTGCACGACGATGAAAGGCCTGGAGGCAGAGCCAGACCCACAGCGCGATGGCATCGTTCGAACGCCTGTTGCGGTGTTGTTGCCACATTTTGTCGACCTCGGCGAGGTCTATGCCGGCGATCGCCTCCAGCGGAATGCGCTCGGGAATCTCCCGGAGCCACGCAGCGAGCGGGATACCAAACCCCTTCTTGGGTCGGGATACGAGATCGGTCGGCACTTTTCGCATCAGCACTTTCTTCAACAGGTATTTCCCTGTGCCATTGCGATATTTGAACGCGGTGGGCAGCCGCGAGCTGAAATAGACGAGATCGTTGTCGAGGAAGATCGCGCGGGCTTCTAGCGAATTCATCATCGCAGCCCGGTCGACCTTGGTCAAAATGCCGTCCTGGAGGTAGAACTGCGTATAAAATTCCAGCGTCTTGTCGACGAGACCGAGTCTCGGGGACCCATTCCACAGAGCCAGCGCTTCCTCATAAAGTTCCTCAGTGTGGATTCTCTCGTCGAACAGTTGCTCGATCCTGACCGACGCCAGCGGAGCGAGCCAAGTCGGATTCCACAACTCCGGACCATAGGACAGCCCGGCGAGTGTGCGCTTGAGCTTGAACTCTAGGCTCATGTTACGCGTCGACACAGGCAACCTCCCGACGAAGCTGCGAATGATGCCATGCAACACGTTGGGTACACCGCTTTTGTAGATAGACGCGGTGCGCAGTGCATGGAAAGGATCGTAACCGGCAAAAAGTTCGTCGGCGCCGTCACCCGACAGCGCTACCGTCACTTTGCGTCGTGCGAACTCGCACAAGAGATAAGTCGGCAGCAGCGAGGAATCTCCAAGCGGTTCGCCGACCTTGTCCAGCAGCGTCGGGATGAGATTGCGGGCCTGCGCCAAGTCGAGCTTCTGCTCGTTATGAAGAGACTGGAAAATTTTCGCCACCCGGCTGGCATACACAGACTCGTCGAAGGAGCGCTCATTAAAGCCAATCGTGAAGGTCTCGAGTCGCCCCTTGCCGACGATGTCGGTTGCTGCGGCCAGCACCGTGCTCGAATCGACGCCGCCGCTCAGGAAGACGCCAATGGGCACGTCACTGATCAGTCGGCGGCGCACCGACTGCGTGACGAGGTGATCGAGTTCATCGACGAGATCATCCTCCTTCCGCGAGAACATCGCCTCGTCGGGCACGAGCGAGAACTGCCAATATCGATGCGTAGTGACGGTATCTGAGCGAAGATCGAAACGTAGCCAAGAGCCGCCGGGCAGCTTCGCGGCGTGACGATATGGCGTCCGTGGCGCCGGGAAAAAGCCGTAGGCGAACAGCTTTTGTAACGAACGAACGTCGAGCGAGGCGTCGAAGCCACGATGAGCCGCAAGCGAACGCAGTTCGCTCGAGAATGCAAAGAAACCTTTCCCGCTGGAGTAAAACAGCGGCTTCTCGCCGAAACGGTCTCGAGCCAGGAAGAGCTGAGCTTTCTCGCTGTCCCACACCGCGAACGCGAACATGCCGTTCAGACGAAGCGGCAGGTCCTCGCCCCATTCCTCGTAGCCATGTACGAGAACTTCGGTGTCAGAGTGATCGGACGCGAAACGATGGCCGCGTCGCTCTAACTCGGCGCGAAGCTCGACGTGATTGTAGATCTCGCCGTTGAAGATAACCGCGATCGACGTGGTCTCGTTCCACATCGGCTGAGTGCCACCACGGATATCGAGGATGGCGAGACGCCGGTGTCCGAGAAACAGGCGATGTGCCTTGTCGGCATGATAGCCGAATCCGTCCGGACCACGATGAGCGAGCGCATCCGTCATCGTACGGATGTCGCTATAGTCCCCTGCGCCGCAGAATCCGGCTATGCCGCACATCCTGTTAGATATCCTCTTGGACGGTGCTGCCCGGATCGGCCTGAAAATTGATCAACTCGCGGACGAGATAGGCACGGGCTCCTTGCGATTCGTAATAGGTGCGCACCAACATCTCTGCGACGAGGCCGAGCAGAATGCTGATCACGCCCACCAAGAACAACAGGGCGGCCAGCAACGGCAGGGGAGTCTGGATCAACGAGATATGGGCGAAGAGGCGCAGCAAGATGGAAAGCGCGATTGTCGCGAAGGCGGCGATGATCGAGATCAGCCCGAAACCACCAAACAGATAGATCGGCTTGGCGAAATAGCGCCGCAGAAACATCACGACAAGAAGGTCAAGCACGACCTTGAAGATGCGCTCCATGCCGTAATTCGAGGCGCCGAACTGCCTCGCATGGTGGGTGACGGGGAGTTCGGTGATGCGTGCGCCCTGCCATTCCGCATAGATCGGAATGAAGCGGTGCATCTCGCCGTAGAGACGAATACCGCTCACCACGCTGCGGCGATAGACTTTCAGCGTGCAGCCATAATCATGCAGCTTCACGCCCGACACGCGCGAGATGAAGCGGTTGGCGATCCGGCTGACCCAGTTGCGCTTCAGCTCGGAATCCTTGCGCTCCCTGCGCCAGCCGGAGACGACGTCATAGCCTTCCTCTAGCTTTGCCAGCAGACGTGGGATGTCGGCAGGATCGTTCTGGAGGTCGGCGTCGATCATCACAACGATATCATTTGTCGCGTGGTCAATACCTGCCATCAGCGCAGCGGTCTGGCCGTAATTCCTGCGGAAGTCGACGACCTTAACCTCGCGGTTCGCTCGGGACAGCGAACGCAGAAGCGCGAGGGAACCATCCTGGCTGCCGTCATTGACGAGCAGGATCTCGAAACGGTTCGGCAGCTCGCGCAGAACGGCGATTAGCTTTTCCACCAAAATGGAAAGCGACCGCTCCTCGTTGTAGACGGGTACAACAACGGAAATTCCCGAGAGAGTTCCATCCATCATGGCGTGTCGTACTCAAGGAGTTCTGCTCCGCCGCGGCAAGACGGCGCATCGATGTCCTCAACGGAAATACTCGTCAAGACCGCTACCTCCGAGATACGCGCGCCTAAGCATCAAGTAATACCACGGGGTCTCTGTTTTGGAGAAAGAACCCTCGATCGGTTTATAATGCTGACCGAGGGCATTCTCGAGGGTGCGGGCATGGGCGATGAACCCAGCGGTCGAATTCCACGGCCTCTTCCATTCCGTCACAGCAATAATGAGCATCAGGCAGGAGACGACCGCGAGCGCCTCGCGCGTCGCGGTCTTGCGCTTCGCCAGGACCCAGAGCCAAGCTGCATATATCAAGCCAGCGAACACAGGCAGCTGAAATAGTCCGATGTAGCGCGGATAGAGTTCCGACCAGAGATAGATCACCCGGAATACATGGTCGTTCCGCGAAACTACGTAGCAGAGAAGCACCAGCACGAACGATCCGAGCAGGATGAGGACGGCATCCGCCACAGGAAGAGGCACGCGCTCGAAGCAATTCGCTCTAAAGCGGTTTACGACCGATCCGAGCGAGATGCTTGCAGCGCGCAGCTTCGGCACCGCAAAGATCAGAAGCGCAAGCCCGATGGGCACGCCGAGAACGATGACTATCTGCACCGCAGAAAGTCCCATGATCGACAGCATGCGCTCGCGCATCGCGGTGAGTACGAGCGTGAGTAAGATCGGGACCATGCAAGCCGGGCGCAGGAGTTCCTTGGGTCGCGCGACGAGATCGCAGGCTATCATCACGGCTAGCAGGATCGGCGCTTCACTCTGGTGCACGAAGCTCACGGCGATTGGCGCCCAATAGGCCAGTCCGCCGCGTCCGGACCAACGCAACGCAAATGCAGCGAAGGCGATCATGGCACTTAGGCAACGGGGAAAAACGGAGAATGGCGAGTACGCCCCCGTCGGGTTCAACCAAGCATGGAGACTGAGCCAGAAGGTATGATGTAGGGTGACCAGTGGCGCGGGTGGTGTCGGTGTCGACTGGTACAGTGACCAGGATAGGCTGGGCGGCGGGATCGTGACATAGAACAGCGCTGCAAGCGCAATGGCGCCAAACAATGGAATCACCAACGGACCTCTTGCCGCCCAGAACACGATGAGCAGGCACAGGATGCCGAGAATCGCGCCCGACAGGGCCATGCCCCACCACATTGCCAGGAAGAGAAACTCGGGAAAATCTCTCTCGGGAGCAGTCATGCCAAGCGACTGCTGCACCTTCCCAGTGAAATACATCGAGAGCGAGGTGAATGGATAATTGTTGCAATAGGCCGCGCGCATTTTCGCGCGATAAATGAAGTGTTCGCCCGCCCTAACCGCGGTAAGGTGTTCGACGAGCTTGTCTTGCTGATCATGCGAGACTTGCCCGGCCTGCTCGACCCCGCACAAGAAAAGATACAAGAGATCCTTGTCAATGCCGATGTTGGTCGCGGCCATGCGCGCGTTGATGCCGGACCAGACCACGAAGGACAACAACACCGCGATGAGAGAGACAAGCGTGAAGCGTCGCGATGAAATCACAACATCTGCAATCATTGTCCGCGCGGCCCCCTCTCGCCGTAGTTGCGTGCGGGACGATATCGACACTCGTCCGCACATTCAACCGCGATTCTTTTCGGCGCAAACAACGCTCGAGAGCCGATGCAGAGCCGCGCGTCAGCGCTGCACGACCGGCGGGAGACCCGACATAGCGGTCTAACTAGGATAGAAGCGATCGCACCTCAATAGCGTCGGTAGTAATAATTCTCTGGCCGGTTCTGGAATTGGCGCGGAACCGTCCCGTTCGGGTAGCAGCGGCCGTCGCGAATGTCGAGGTCGGCGCCGTGACCACAAGGCACCGGTCGTCTCCGCACCCCGTAGGAACGGTACGGAGTTTCATCGTAGTATTCCGGCCCGTCGTATCGCGGGCGATAGTATCGCTGGCGCGCCTCCTGCTCTTGAGGAGGCAGGTAACCGTTCGGATAACAATAGCCGTCTCGCGCACTCAAGTCCCAGCCATGCCCGCAAGGGGGCGGACGCCTCGGCACGCCATATTGTACCTCGACGGCCAGGTTGGGACTTTCGGCCAGCAGAGCTGGAGCTCCATGGAGAGTAAGGAGTGTCGCAATCGTGGTCATCAGCATCTTATTCTCTCCTGCGCAGCCGAGCATCGCCGGTTGGCGGCTGAATGCACCATGAACGCCGACACAATGGGCGAATTGTCGCGCCCGGTGTGACGCCGCCGCTAAATCGGCCGCTCTTTCGTTAGACACCCGAAGAAGTCAGATTGCCGAATTGCCGTAATGATCGAATGCAACTTAGGGTCGTTAACATGGGCTGATGTTGTCGCAGCCTCGAGCGCGTCGACAATGATGTCCGCAAGCTCCGCCCTCGCGCTCTCGCTTCGTGGTTCGCGAACGTCCAGGAGAGGTGCGATGTTGTCAACAACCCAAGCCAAGACATCGGGATCTCTCATCCCGCCGCCACGCGCGAGCCGGTCCGCTACGGCTCCCGCCTCCTGAAGAAGCAGCTGCGCACGCACCGCTTCAGCCAGTTCGACAGAACCGATACAGCGGGATGCTGTTTGCGGAAAGGACGAAACGTCCGGTCGCAGCCGCACCATGTCCAGAAAGCCGGCAAGTTCGACGGCCAGCGGGCCGAACTTGCCATCCGATTCGAAGCTCGCTTGCTGAACACCGTCGAGGATGATCGAGCCGGGCTCAATGGTGAAGTCGAGCTCCGCATAGCCGCCATCGCGAAACTCGAGCCGCATCCACCGCCGGCGTCCGGGAGCTCTGCGTCCGAACCGCAGGGTTCCGCGAGCACAGCTCATTGCGACTTCCACTTCGACTGCGCCTCGCGCCAGCGGCTTCACCTTGTCGGCTTGCAGCTTGCCGCAATCATCGACAAGTTGCAGCATCGACCACAGATGCGGCATGATCTCGTCAACTTTGTGCGTCGTGAGGTTGGCTGTTTTGTCGACGCCATGCCGGATCTCCTGCTCGGGATCCAGCCACTCCAGTTCGACGGCGGCCAAGGGGCGCCCGGTCGAGAGAGCAAGGAAATGGTGCAGGAACGGCGCCGTAAGCAGATGCAGCCCGATGAAAAGCGGAACGTTGCGGATGGCTGCGAGCTCTACCAAGCCTCTTGCGGTCCCTGCGCTTAGTGCGAGCGGCTTCTCGACCAGCGTCGGCACGGATGCACGAAGCAGGGCGCCGGCGGTCTCCGCATGATCGCTGGCGCGCGTCACGACGATCGCGGCATCAAGGCGCAGGGCCAACGCTGCCTCCAGGCTTTCGACCAGCGTGAATCGATCGCGTGCTCCTGGAAGGTTGCCGACAAAGGCGTCTACGGCCTCCCTCTCGTGGCGCGAGACCCACAGCACGCGCCCGACGCGGTCCGACAGCTGTGCAAGGATGGAGCCGTGCGTCCGCCCCCACCTTCCACCCCCGATCAAGGCTACCGTGAGTCCGCCCATGTCACTCCTCTGGTACCCGTCTGGAGCGAGCTGACCGCTTTCGCGGTCACACCGCGCGGCAATAGTCGTGGATCTGGCCGAGCGTGAAGTCGTGCATCGAGGATGCCGGCCGCGCCAAATCCGCTTTGTACCAATCGGCAGTGAGCTTCAGCGCCTCGTCGAATCCGAGCCGAGGTCGCCAGCCGAGGGTCATACGCGCCTTTGACGAATCGAGCTTCAGGAACGTCGCCTCGTGCAATTCGTCACCGCCCACATGCAGCCACCGGGCGCCGTTGCCCCAGATCGCCGCGAGCGTATCCACAAGGTGCATCACCGGCTGCTCACTTTCCGGTCCGGGGCCGAAGTTCCAGCCCTGTGCAACGGCCGTGCCCTTGTTCGCAAGGGCTTCCGCCAGGAGCAGATAGCCCGAGAGCGGCTCAAGCACGTGCTGCCACGGACGAATGGCCCGCGGACGCCGTATCTCGAGAGAACGTCGAGCCGCAAAGGCACGGACCGCATCCGGGACCAGGCGGTCCTTGGCCCAATCGCCGCCCCCGATGACATTGCCGGCGCGGCCCGAGGCTGCGGGTGGCTCGGCGAAGCTGCGATTGTAGGAAGTCAGTAGCAGCTCGGCACAACCCTTGCTGGTGCTATAGGGGTCGTGCCCCCCCATCGCCTCGTCTTCGCGATAACCCCATACCCATTCCCGATTCTCGTAGCACTTGTCGCTGGTGACGACGACGAGCGAACGGACGCCATCACCCGATCGTTCCGCCTTTGCCTTGAGATTGTGCTGGCGCACCGCCTCCAGCACATTCAGCGTCCCCATCACGTTGGTTGCAACGGTGCCGACCGGATCAACATAGGATTCCCGAAGGACCGATTGTGCCGCCAGGTGAAACACGACGTCGGGCCTGCTCCTCGCGAGCAGATGGGAGAACGCTTGGATGTCCCTGACATCGCCCCTTGTATCGTCTACGATGGCCCCGACCTCGGCTCGCTCGAATAAGGAGGGCGAAGTCGGCGGTGCCAGAGCGAAGCCGAAAACGCGCGCACTCATGGTGGACAGCCACAGGCTTAGCCAGGAGCCCTTGAAACCGGTGTGACCGGTCACGAGGACACGCCGCTCCCGCCAGAAGTCCGGGTTTACGTCCACACGCGCCACGGCGGATTGTGCCCCTTCCAAAGCCCTTCGAGCAGGTTGCGCTCTCGTAACGTGTCCATGGATTGCCAGAATCCTTCGTGGCGAAATACGCGAAGCTCTCCGCTCGTGGCCAATCGCTCGAGCGGCTGGCGCTCCCAAATCGTGGAATCGCCGGCGATCAACCCCGCGATTTGCGGACTGAGCACGAAGAATCCGCCATTGATCCATCCACCGTCACCAAGCGGCTTCTCGGTAAATCCCTTCACGACGGTGTCCTCCAATTGGAGGCTGCCAAACCTCCCCGGCGGACGAATGCCGGTAACCGTCGCAAGCTTGCCGTGCGAGCGATGAAACGCAATCAATTTTGCGATGTCGATGTCGGCGACGCCGTCGCCGTAAGTCAGGCAGAACGCCTCGTCATCGCGAACATAAGACAGCGCCCGTTTGATACGACCGCCCGTCTCGGTTTCCGCTCCGGTGTCGACCAGCGTCACGCGCCATGGCTCCGATCGGCTGGCGTGAAAGTCGATCTGATTGTTCTTGAGATCGATCGTGACGTCCGAGGTGTGCAGCAGGTAATGCGAAAAGTACTCCTTGATGAGGTATCCCTTGTACCCAAGGCAGACCACGAAGTCGTTGATGCCGAATGACGAGTAGATCTTCATGATATGCCAGAGAATGGGATGGCCGCCGATTTCCACCATCGGCTTCGGTCGCACGGACGTCTCCTCGCTGAGGCGACTGCCGAGTCCTCCGGCCAGGATCATCGCTTTCATGACACCATTCCTAACAGAGGAGGCCCCGCGCAGACCGGCTTGATCTCCGGCGCAGCGCTCAATCCGGGAATATGCGGACCTCGGGCAACGGCATGACCAATTTCGACTTCAGTCCCCTCGCCCGCAATTGCTCGGCGATCGGCTGACCGTAGTGCCAGGCCAGCAGTACCACATAGTCCGGCTGCTCTCGGATAAGGCGCTCGTTGTCGACGATCGGGATTTGCTTACCGGGCAAATGCAGGCCGAGCTTGAGCGAAGTGGGCTGCTCGCAGATGTAAGGCATCAGCATGCGATCGATACCCACGTAGTTCAGCAGCGTGCTGCAGCGGCCAGGGCACGAATTGCCAACGAAGCTGAGCCCCTTCTTCTTGCAGTCGAGCGCAAGCTCGAGCAGATCCAGCTTGACCTTCTCGGCGCGCGCGCGAAAGGCCTCGTAGCATTCCGGCCGCGAGAGGCCGAAATCATCCTCGGCCTTCAAAAGCTCGGCGATGGCAGGCTTGATGGGGCGTCCGCGCCCTTTCGCCACGTAGACGCGGATGTTGCCGCCATAGCGACTGACCCGACGGGCATCGACGCAGGTGAAATCGAAAAATTCGAACAGCTTCACAATCGATTTCAGCGAGTAGGTGCGCAGATGCTCGTGGTAGATCGTGTCGAACTGGCCGCCCTCGATGACGTCGAGTAGATAGTGGTTTTCAAGAATGAAGACGCCATCGGGCGCAAGCAGCCGTTCCAGGCCGCGAATGAAGCCACCGAGCTGCGCCACATGCGCGAAGACATTGGTCGCGGTCGCCACTTTGGCTTGGCCGTGCGTTTCCACGACCTTGCGCGCGGTTTCCTCGTCGAAGAAGGCCTGCAGCGTGTCGACGCCCTGCTCCCGCGCGATGCGCGCTATGTTGGTCGGCTCGATGCCGAGAACCCGCATGCCGCGCCGCTTGAAACCGGATAGCAGAGTCCCGTCGTTGGATCCGATGTCAACGACGAGCTGGTCCGGCTTGAGCCCGAGGTCGGCAACCGCATCCTGAACGAACGCATCCTGATAGACCGCAAGCTCTTTAGTGATGCCAGAGCGGTAGGGGTACTCGGGATGAAATACGACTTCCGGCGGAACGACGTAGTCGATCTGCGACAGCGAACAATCCCGGCACCAGACTTGGCGCAGCGGATAGCTGGTCTCGGGGCCGTCGAGCTGCGCCTTCGAGGGAAGAGAATCGCACAGAGGCTGATGACCGAGGTCGATCACGAGCTCGAGCCGTTCGGAGCCGCAAACCTGGCAGCGCGTCAGCTTTCCGGTCGGGATGTCATGATGTGAAGCGTTGGGCATTCGGAACTTTAGACGCGACATCGGATTACTGCAAATTTCCGGAAGACGGCAGCCGCAAGTACTGGGCTAACATCGCGCGGGCCGGGCGACCCTTACTGGAAACCGCCCCATGAATCAAGCATATGCCCTTCGCTTAATTGGATAATTTGCCCCGGGGAGTCCGGACGGCTTTGCGCGATGCGTAGCATCTGGTACTAGCATTTCCTGCCGAAATCGCCCCTCGAACGAAGCTCTTCAGACGCGAACCGGACAAAGCAAGCAATGCGCAGGACGCCTGCCGAAAGCGACCGCAAGCTCATCTCCATCCTGATTCCCGTCTTCAACGAGGAAGGGAACATCCGCAGGGCCTATGAAGCCGTTCGCGATGTCTTCGAGCAGTTGAAGGATCGCTACACGTTCGAGATCATCTTCACCGACAATCACAGCACCGACGCATCGATCGCGATCATCTCCGAATTGGCCGCGGTGGACCCGCGCGTTCGCGCAGTCCGCTTTGCCAGGAACTTCGGTTTCCAGAGATCCGTGCTTACGGCCTACCGCCTGGCTTCCGGAGACGCCGCCATCCAGATCGACTGTGATCTCCAGGATCCGCCCTCGGTATTTCCCCGATTCCTGGAGCTGTGGGAGCAGGGTCACGACGTCGTCGTAGGCATCAGGCGCTTTCGGCAAGAGAGCAAGCTGCTGCAATGGGCACGTCGATTCTACTACCGGCTGCTCAAACGTTTGTCCGACGACAACCTGATGCTCGACAGCGGCGATTTCCGGCTGATCGACCGCTCCGTGTTGGATCAACTGCATCTGATCAACGACGTCGCGCCCTATACGCGCGGCCTGACCTCGCTGCTCGCCACCAAGCAGGTCGGCGTCGCCTACGACCGGCAAGCCCGGCAGGCGGGCGTCAGCAAATTCCCACTCGGGAAGCTGATGGCGCTCGCGGTCGACGGGCTGATCACCCATTCGATTTTCCCGCTTCGTCTTGCGGCCTTTGTCGGACTGGGAATCTCGTTGCTGACCTGTCTTGCCAGCTTCTTCTACATCTTCTCTCGGCTGCTCTTCGGCATCAACTGGCCGGCGGGATTTGCCACGACGACCGTGCTGCTGCTGTTCGGCATCAGCCTAAACGCCATCTTTCTCGGCATCATCGGCGAATATGTCGGGCGCATTTATAATCAGGTGCGGTCGCGGCCGACGACGGTGATCGAGTACAGCGTCAACGTGCCGGGCTTATCCCTCGGCCGCCTGTCGCAAAAAACCAGATCTTCCGCTGACACCAGCGACCCGGATGACATACTCCCTCGCCGGAGCGAGACAAGGCAAGCACGATGACAGAGTTCGACCAATATCGCGAGGGCTACAGCCAACAGATCGACAATGCAGTCGCTTTCAGCGGTCAGCCTCAGGATTTCTTCACACGGGCGAAGGCACGCTACCTGCTGGACGTGTTCGCCACCTTCCGCTCGCAGCGCAAGATGGCTCCATCGCAGTCGCTCGACGTGCTGGACATCGGCTGCGGACAAGGTCTCATCCATCCGCATCTACGGCCCGCGCAGTCCGGCATCAAACTCACGGGCATCGACGTCGCCGGTACGGTGATCGAGGAGGCGCGAGCCGCCAACCCGGACGTTCACTACGACGTTTATGACGGTGTGCATCTTCCCTACCCTGACCGCAGCTTTGACGTGGCATACGCCATTGCCGTGATGCACCATGTGCCGCCGGACGACTGGGAA
The DNA here is from genome assembly GCF_020193895.1 of Bradyrhizobium sp. NBAIM14. NCBI lineage: Bacteria > Pseudomonadati > Pseudomonadota > Alphaproteobacteria > Hyphomicrobiales > Nitrobacteraceae > Bradyrhizobium > Bradyrhizobium sp. NBAIM14. The sequence continues at coordinate 20,854 of NZ_JADYVQ010000029.1, forward strand.
GCGTTTCTTGTGGAGGCGGCCCGTATCGTCCGACCGGGCGGGCTTGTCGTAATTATCGAGCACAATCCGGTCAATCCTCTGACGCAGAAGATCGTCAAGAGTTGTCCATTTGACCAGAACGCGGTGCTGCTCCGCTCGGGACGCCTCGCCAAGCTGTGCCGTGCCGCCGGCTTGGTGGACCCGAAGCGGCAATTCATCATCTTCACTCCGTTCGATACCCCCTTCTTCCACAAGCTGGAGGCGAGCCTCGGTTGGCTGCCATTAGGCGCACAGTACTGCATGGCGGCTCATGTTCCCTCGTGAGGCGCGGGACGGCTTGGCAGGTTCCCGAACGGACTGGCTCGACGAACTGGCGCGCTGCTGTCGGCGGCCGCGATGTCCGTCATCTGCTTTGTTGGATTGATCGTACTGGCGAACTTGTTGCGGATCGAACCACGCCTTCAAAACGCGGAGATCTTCGTCGCCAGCATCTCCATCGTGCCGATTTTGGCTGCCTCTCTTCAATCCTGGAGCGATCGCTGCTACTCCGGCGCCGGTCGCATTTTCGAAGCGATAAACGTCTGGTGCGCCACGGCAACTCTGCTCTCTCTGGCTGCCGTTCGAATCTCGCGGCTTGACGCCTGGCGGGCCCACTCGCTGTTCGTCGCAACTTGCGCCTTCCTTATGTATCTAGGCCTTTCTATAGCGCGCTGCTGTCCAGCCACTTGCGACCATCCATGGTGCGGGACGCGAGCGACCGCATCACGCAGCGTAGCACGAGAGCCTCGCAAATCACAGCATTTGCTTCGCGCTTGCGATTGCGATTGCGATCATCATCCTGTTTCGGGTCGACGAAGGCTCGAAATTTGGCGGGCGTCATCCTATCTTGTTCCGACCTCGAAAGGCGGATACCCGGAACCGACGATCGTTGTTCTCGCCCTGTTGCTCGCCAGCGTAGTCGTTGCCGTCGGCATTTGCATTTTGCAGCTCGAACTCCGAACTCCGTCGCAGACACTGGCGAAACGCCCTGTATCGAAGCTCATCGTCCTCATCCTCGGGCTGATGTCGATCATTGCACTCTTCATCGATTTTTCACTGGCGGCAGACCCGTTCCACTACATGACGATTCTGGGACCCGCGCTGCATCTGATGCATGGCGGAACGTTGATGGTCGACACGTTCTCCCAGTACGGTCCCGGTCCGGTCCTCCTGGCATACCTGGCCTTTCAATTTGGACCGCCATCGTTCTCCGTTCCCGCAGTGGCGATCCAAATGTGCAATCTGGCCTTCTACGGGCTCTTTCTGATCGCACTTTGCCAACGCACGCGGTTTCCCACGGCAGCCGCCTGGTTCGGCATTATCCTCGTGCTGATCTGGATGGCGGGATGGGGCAACGGCGAGGCAATGTGAACGCTGCCCCATCCGTACTCGGAGCTCGGTACCTGCCGGCCATGCTGATGGTAGTGGCCATCGGCATGCTGGGAAAACGCCGACACTCGACGCCGACCTTTGCCAGTTCCATGCTGGCGGCGATCTGGAGCTTCGAGGCCGTGGTCGGCGTCCTCGCAATTCATGCCGGTTTCGTCGCTCTGGCCAATCTGCGCGACCGGACCTACTGCCGACCGCTTCGTTGCACTGGTTGCTCTACCAATCGTCACGGGGCTGCTGCTCGTCGGGTTAGTAATCTTCCTCGTTTCGGGCAAGGGGCCTCGCTCGATACCTATCTTGGCTTTCTGTCCAGCTACAATCCGGTCGCGCAATTTTGGTCGGTGCCGTTCGCGGGCACATTCTGGAGCAGGTCCCCGTTCCTGTTCGGAGTCGTTCTCGCCGTCGGAGGCCTATGGCTTCTCGTGATCAACAAGGCGCGCAACAGTCTTATCGCCGCTGCCGATGACTGGCTCCGCTTGGGCACTCCTGCGACTTTGCTGACGGCCATCACAGGCGCCTATTTTGCGGGGCGCTCGGTGGATTTCACCATCCTCATTGCGCTGCTTCCGTTGGCGCTTATGGTGGTGCCACCGAGCCTGAAGCTCGCCGACATCGGATTGAGTGGATATCGCAGTTCGCCCGGCCTCGCCGTGCTGGCGGCCGGCGTGATCCTCTGGGGAACGACGTTCTCGCTGCTCTACCTGTTTCGCGCGAATGCACCGTATTCGCTGGGGAAGAGTGCAGGGATATGGGCGGTGCAATCCCTCCGCACTGACCCGCGGCGTGGCAGAGACGATGCGCAGTAAGCTCATACTTGCGCCGGGCAACAATCTCTGGGCATTGGCGGATTATGACCGCGCAATCATCTCGCAGGCCCGCGGCTTGATCGATCGCTTCTCGCCGGCCGCGCCGAAGGTCACCCTGCTACTGGGTGCAGGAGCCGGGGGACATGACATGCTCAGCGATATCGTTCTCATGTATGACGGGAAGTGGCACACCTGGCCACGGTCCTTCACGTTCTCCGACCAGCTGGTCCCGACGCTTGCCAATCAAATCCTTGCTGCGCCGATCGAGCTCGCGACGGGTGATCTTGTCCTGCTGCGGCGCGACACGTCTGAGCTCGGCCCGATCGAGAGCGGTATCCTGAAGCCGCCTCCCCTCGCCGCTTGCGGATGATCCTGGCGTCTCCAACGCCGAGCGCAGGGGAATGGCGGCTCTTAGCGAGCTGATCGGAAGAATCGCGGATGTGGCGGGCCCGTTGCCTGAAGGCCGGCTTGACGGACCAGCTCTGGCGCGCGCCGGAGTTCAACTTCCTAGGTCCATGCTTCGTAACCAGCATCTGGTCTCGTTCTGGGGGCCGGCGGCAATCATGAAGTCGGGAGACCAGCTCGTCATCGATCTCAACGGCATCCATCGCTCGACCTGCAGTCGGCTGCTCGTGGAGGCAGGCCAACTTCCCGGTGTTACCCGCGGTGCAAATTCTGGCGCGCTCGCCGATGAGCAGAGCACACCGGTCCCGGAGGCTCGCGCGACGCAGCTCTGCGCCAGAAATACCGGCAGGGCACGCATTATCGTGGAGCGAAGACGCTAGCTGGCGTCTCGGTATTCAGCGTTTCGGCACCGCGCAGCTCAATCGCCGCCCCTCATCCGGTCCCGCGAGGATCAAAACCTCATCCAGGCCGAGGCCCGACGCCCTTGCGCAAAGCTGATCGTCGCTCGTAACGGCCGAAAACGCATCCTCTCTGTAGAGGCTGGTGGTGTAGTAAAGGTCCCTGGCACACTTGAACTCCGGAGGATTGAGCCCCTTCAACATCGGCACGCCAAGGACTGCCGGAACGAAAAGAGGATCGCCTCGACAGTCGACAAAATTAGTCCAGAACGGACGATTGTCAGGCGAAACGAACACCGCAACTTTGCGCATTTGCCCTGCGCCCAGCGAGCGCAGGATCTCGATCGATCGTGCTCCAGGCCCACGACTGACGTCCGCCGCAATCTCCTGCCGAAGACGGCCGCCGGGCGCCAGCAGCGCCGTGATGGCAGGAACCGTCGAAAGCGGCGAGACCTCGCCTCGACCGGCGAGCGAATGAGCCCGTGCACGCAGCTCCTCGAATTGCAGCGCCAGCCTGACCGGGCTGCTTCTCTTTTCATTGGTGGCGAGGCCCACGAGGACAAGAAGGGCGAGAACGACACTGGGACGTGCTAGCCAGGGCTTCCGCCGTTCAATAGTCGGGGCATGGTAGGCGGTCAGGAAGACGATGCAGGCAAAGGTGCCGACATTGGCAAAATAGAACGCCGAGCCTCCTGCAATGTCGAGCAGGAGAGCCGGAACGAGACTCCCGATCGCCACAAGCGCAAACCACTCGGCCAGCCGCCGTTCGGCAAGCGAACCAGATAACCAAAAGCGTCCGGCGCCGTACAGCAGCACAAAGTTGGCGACGATGTTCGGCAACGCGCCCTGCGGATACTCGCGCACGAAACTGAGCGGACGCAGCGTACGAACATAGGTGCCGGCATCCGGCGAGCTGATCATGCTGGCAAGCCCCACCAGCAGCCCGATCGGCACCGCAAGCATAATGAGGTTGGGAACGGTCAAGCCAAGTCGTCGCCATAGCAGGAATCCTGTGGCCCCCCAAAAGATCACGCCGACCGAAATCTTAGCGAAGAGAACCGGCGTTCCAGCGATCACCAGCGCAAACACAGGAAGCCGGAGTGGCGCGTCCTGATCTGCAAGCTCCCCCAGCAACGGCATCGCGAACAAGAATAGAAGCAGCGAGACGAAATAGCTCTCCGAAACGAGATAGGACGTCCACCCCCAGACGTCGGCAACCATCAAGAGCAGGAGCGGAACGAGCGTGACGAGAGCGCAATCAGCCAGCCCACGCCCTTGTCGCCGAAGTAACGCCCCCGCCGTGATCAAGCTGAACAGCAACAGCGGGATGGCGATGATTTGCGCTACGAGATAGTAGCTGTCGAGCGTTGCGACGCCGAGCCATCGCCCCATGCCTCCGATCCAAATGTGGGAAAGGACGTGGTATTTGATCGGCAGGAAACCATCCAAGCCGGTGCTCGGGTGCCCCGACTGCACGAGCATGTTGGCGATGGTCGCGTGAAACAGAGTGTCGAGGTGCTGCAGGCCCGTCAGCGTCTGTTCCGGCGTGAGGACGGTCGCATAACCTCGCGAGTTCACGACGAAGAAGTAGCCGATTCCGGCACCGCAGCCGCAGATGACGGCCAACATCAACCTGGGCCGCGCCAGCGCTACTGCACGCAAAGCCCCTGCAGCTATTGCCGCGAGCAAGATCGGGTAGACAAGGATATCGGCAATGGTGTGGTTCACCAACGCCAGGCACGGCATGAACATCACCGCGATGATCGCGAGAACCATGCTGCCATGGCTTGCGCGCTGTTGCGGTCCGTTCCCGCGGGCCAACACCACGACGCACGAGACGAGCGCTGCCAGCAGCAGGAACGCCTTCACGATCACGAACCAGTGCGGACTCCCCAAAGGACTTCGCACGATCGCGCATAATGCGCCTGACGTTGCCGACATTGCGCACGCGAAACTCGCAGCGAAGCAAACGGCGTTGGCATCGGACGAGGCCTGCTCCGCTCCCTGAGATCGACCCAATTCATCCAGCGAGAATTGAAGAGAATGCACGCAGGCAACGTCCTTCTACAACCCGATATCGGAGGATGCCCCAACCATTCGCGGCACGACACGGGACCGTTGCAATAGCCAATTCCGGGCTTTCCGACCAGTGCACAACCGCTACCGCGGTAAGATCGGCTTGCATTTCGACCCTACTCGCCGGATGGGCTGATCCGGGCCAAGAGCCCCGGTCAGGATGGTCGGTTCGCTGGACCCGCAGAAGCCTTGCATCATCGCCCCCCCTGCCGTATCAACGGCCTCAACCGCTCGCCGTCCCCGGGGATAAGGGCTGGAATTGCCTGCACTTTTTGGACCTGATAGCTTGGCAGACAAGAGCCACGTCACCATCGCCGAGACTGAGACCATTGAGGAAGCCTTCCGGCGCCTCAATGCGAACATGCTCGGCATTTTGTTCGCACAGGATGCGAGCGGACGAATCCTCGGCGCGGTCACCGACGGCGACATCCGCAGGCGCATGCTGACGGGCCTCACCATCCACGATCGGGTAGCGACCTGCGTCAATCGCAACTTCGTCTGGGCACGCTCCGGCGGACCCCGCGAGCAAATTCTCAAACTGCTCGACCAGCGCGTTCATGTGGTGCCGATCCTCGATGGCGAGGGGCGGCTGGTCGACGTGTTCAGCCGCGAGCTGTTCAACCTCTCGGAAGAAAGCGAGGTATTCGCGCGCGCCCGCTCGCCGGTTCGGATCAGCTTCTCCGGCGGCGGCACCGACCTGACGCACTACTTCGTGGCGAATGACGGAGGCGCGGTCATCAGCGCCACGATCAAGATGTACGCTCATGCGGCGCTGCGGCGCCGGAGCGATCCCAGCATCCGGATCTATTCGCACGACTTTCGCCGCACGGTCGAGGCCGACAATCTCGCAGAGCTCGGAACCGGCGAAGATCTCGCGCTGATCAAGTCGGTGGTGCGCCTGATCAAGCCGACCTACGGCTTCGAGCTCGAAGTCTCCGCCGACTTTCCGGTCGGATCGGGCCTCGGCGGCTCCGCGGTGGTCTCGTCGGCGATCATCGGCTGCTTCAACGAATTTCGCAGCGACCAGTGGGACCGCCACGAGATCGCGGAGATGGCTTTCCAGGCCGAGCGGCTGATGCTCAACATCCCCGGCGGCTGGCAGGATCAGTACGCCACCGTGTTCGGCGGCTTCAATCACATGGAGTTCTTCTCCGACCAGAACACCATCGTGCCGCTTCGCCTCGATCCCAGCATCATCGCCGAGCTCGAGGAGAGCCTGGTGCTCTGTTACGTCGGCTCGGGGCGAGATTCCGGTGCCATTCACCGCGACCAGAAGGCTCGGCACGAGACCAGCGACGCGGTGGCCGCAGCTGCCAAGCAGAAGGAAGTGACACGCGACATCAGGCGGCATCTGCTGCGCGGTCAACTGCTGGAATGCGGCCGGCTGATCGACGAGGCCTGGCACGCCAAGCGGAAGCTGAGCTCCAAGATCTCGTCGGACGCGATCGACGCGATCTATGATTTTGCCAAGCAGCATGGCGCGGTCGGCGGCAAGTTGCTTGGCGCGGGCGGCGGCGGTTACTTCATGTTCTTCGTCCGCCCGTTCGAGCGCTATCAGCTGATCGCGGCGCTGGAACAGCAGGGGCACAGCTGTTCGCGCATCATGTTCGAGGAGAACGGGCTGCGGACGTGGAAGTCCCGTGTTCCCGCCCAGCTAGCATGACGCATATGAGACGAGAATGTTGATGACATCGCCCAAACAGCCTGCTCCGGTCCGCATCGGCAACCGTCTTCTGGGCGATGGCGAACCCTGCTACGTCATCGCCGAGATCGGCAACAACCATAATGGCGACTTCGACCGCGCCATTGCGCTGGTCGATGCCGCGGTCGCCGCCGGAGCTGATTGCGCCAAATTCCAGATGCGCAAGCTCGACGAGGTCTATCGCGCCTCGAGCCTGTCCGGGAAAGACGACGACCTCGCCGTCGAATATACGCTCGATCTTCTGCGCCGCTTCGAGCTGCCGACCGCACAGCAGAAGAAGATCGCCGAATATTGCGCAGCCAAGGGCATCGAGTACCTCTGCACGCCCTGGGACGCCAAGAGCGTCGCCGTGCTCGAAGGCTTCGGCGTGGAGGCCTACAAGGTCGCGTCCGCCGACCTCACCAATCTGCCGCTGCTCGCCCGCCTCACCGCCACCGGCAAGACGTTGATCGTCTCGACCGGCATGAGCACGACGGACGAGATCAAGGCCGCGGCGAAGTTCCTCGACGACCGGAATGCCAGCTACGTGCTGCTGCATTGCCAGAGCACCTACCCGGCCGCGCTCCACAACATTCATTTGCGTTTCATGGAAACGCTGCGCGAGATCCATCCGGTCGTCGGCTATTCCGGCCACGAGCGCGGCATTGCCGTTTCGACGGCCGCCGTCGCGCTCGGCGCCGTCGTCATCGAACGCCACATCACGCTCGATCGCGAGATGGAAGGTCCGGACCATGCCGCAAGTCTTGAGCCGGAGGAATTCAAGGCACTCGTCTCCGGCATTCGCGAGGTGGAAGCGGCCCGCGGCGAGAAGCTCGCCGAGCGCGCGCTGAGCCAGGGTGAGCTGATCAACCGCGAAAACCTCGCCAAGAGCCTGGTGGCCGCGCGCGACCTGTCGGCCGGCACCGTGATCTCCGAAAGCGACATCGCCGTGAAGAGCCCGGGACAGGGCCTGTCGCCGCTGAAGATGCCGGCGCTGCTCGGCCGCAAGCTGACGCGAACGATGGCGGCCGACGACTATTTCTTCCAGAGCGACCTCAATGAAGGCGCCGCGAAGGCCCGGCGCTACCGCTTCGACCGCCCCTGGGGCGTGCCGGTACGCTATCACGATACCGAACGCTTCTTGGAAATCTGCGAGCCCGACATCATCGAATTCCATCTCAGCTACAGCGACATGGAGCGCGATCCGGCGGCCTATCTGTCGGGCACCTATGAACTCGGTTTCGTGGTGCATGCGCCGGAGCTGTTTGCCGGCTCCAAGCTGATGGACCTCGCAACGCCCGACGAGGCGCTGCGGCGCTACTCGCTGGAGCAGACCCAGGCGGTGATCGACATCACCCGCGGCCTGAAGAAGTTCTTCCCCAGGACCAAGCGCCCGCCCATCGTCGCCAATATCGGCGGCTTCACCATGGACGAGCCGCTGCCGCCGGAGGAGAAAGCCGAGCGCTACCGCATCTTTGCGCAGAGCTTGACCGAGCTCGACATGGAGGGTGTCGAGCTGACGCCGCAGACCATGGCGCCGTTTCCCTGGCATTTCGGCGGCCAGCGCCACCAGAACATCTTCATCTTCCCGGAGGAATCGGCCGCGTTCTGCGCCAAGCATGATTTGCGCATGTGCGTCGATATCTCCCACACCAAGCTCGCCGCCAATCATTTCGGCTTCGACTTCGCGCAGGGCCTCGCCCAGCTCGGGCCGCACACCGCGCATCTGCATTTCGGCGACGCCAAGGGCCTCGACGGCGAAGGTCTTCAGATCGGCGAAGGCGAGATCGATTTCGACGAGATCGGACAGGTGTTGCGCAAGCATGCACCGACGGCATCGTTCATTCCCGAAATATGGCAGGGTCACAAGAACATGGGCGAAGGCTTCTGGACCGCGCTCGAGCGTCTGGAGGGACACATCTGATGGCGCGCAAGACGCTGGCCGTGATCGCCGCGCGCGGCGGCTCCAAGGGCATCCCGCACAAGAACCTGCTCGATCTCTGCGGCAAGCCCCTGATCGCCTGGACGGTCGAACAGGCCCGCGCGGCGCGCGGCGTCGACGTCGTGGCGGTCTCGTCGGACAGCGAGGCGATCCTCGCCGCGGCCGAGGCCGCCGGCGCCGTCGGCGTGCGGCGTCCGGACGACATTTCGGGCGACCTCGCCTCCTCCGAATCCGCCTGGCTGCATGCCCTCGATGCGACCGAGGCGCGACTGGGCCGGTTCGAGCGCGTGGTCGCGCTTCAGGCCACATCGCCGATCCGCGAGCCCGGCGACATCGAGAACGCACTTGAGACCTTCGATCGCGACCATCTCGACAGCCTGCTGTCGGTTTGCGAGGTCGAGGACTACTTCAACTGGCGGATCGGCGCGAACGGCCCGGAGCCGATCAATTACGACTATCGCAACCGCCGCATGCGCCAGCAGATCGAGAAGCGCTACCTTGAGAACGGCTCGTTCTACGTCCTGATCCCATCCCTCCTGCGCGAGCAGAACAATCGTCTCGGCGGCAAGATCGGCTTCCACGTCATGGATCGTCACAAGATGTTCCAGATCGACCGCCCCGAGGACGTCAAGCTTTGCGCCGCCATCATGCGCAGTTACGGCTATGCCTGATCTCAGCGCCTTCTCGCTCGCAGGCAAGATCGCGGTGGTCACCGGCGCCTCGCGCGGCATTGGCGCGGCGATCGCGAGCGGCCTCAAGGATGCCGGAGCCACCGTGTTCGGCCTCAGCCGGTCCGGAACCGCGCCGCAGGGCGTCACCGCCATGGCCTGCGACCTCTCCGACGACGGCGCGATCGAAGGCGCATTCCGCGCCATTGCGGCAAAAGGCAATCGGATCGACGCACTCGTGAACGCCGCCGGCATCAGTCTTCCGGCCCAAGGCGGCGAAAGCGAGCTCGCACGCTTCCGTGCCACGGTCGCAACCGATCTCACCGGCGTCTACGCCACCATCCTCGCCGCCTATCCGCTCCTGAAGAACGCGGGCTCGGCGGCGATCGTCAACGTCACCAGCATCAATTCGGTGCGCGGCTTCCCCGGCAATCCCGGCTACGTCGCGGCAAAGGCGGGGCTTGCCGGGCTGACGCGGGCACTCGCCGCCGACTACGCACCGGACGGCATCCGCGTCAACGCACTTGCGCCGGGCTACGTCGCGACCGAGATGACCGCGAAGAGCTATGCCGACCCCGTCATGCACGAGGATCGGCGCCGCCACACCATGCTCGGCCGCTGGGGGCAACCCGCCGACATGGTGGGTGCCGCCGTCTTTCTCGCGTCGGAAGCCTCCGCCTATGTGACCGGCCAGGAGATCTTTGTCGACGGCGGCTGGATCGCCAAGGGCCTCGCCATCAGTTCGGATAGCACATCGTGACCGCAACGCTCGAACGCATCGGCTTCATGCAGGGACGCCTGTCGGCCCTGGTCGACGGCAAGATCCAGGCGTTCCCGTGGAACGAATGGCGCGAGGAATTTCCCCGCGCCAAGGCGCTCGGCCTGACGCGGATGGAATGGACCATCGACCAGGAGCGGCTGCGCGAGAACCCGCTGATGACCGAGCCGGGACAACAGGAGATTCTGACGCTGGCACGCGAAAATGGCGTGCGCATCCCGAGCCTGACCGGCGATTGCTTCATGCAAGCGCCGTTCTGGAAGGTCGATGCGGTCGTGCGCGATGCCCTCGTCAACGATCTCGATCTCCTGATTGCCGCCTGCAGCCGCATCGGCATCGCGTTCATCGTGGTCCCGCTGGTCGACAACGGCAAGATCGAGCGCGAGAGCGAGAGCGACACGCTCAAGCGGGTGCTGATCGCCCGCCGCGAGCAGCTCGTGAGACAGAACGTCAAGATCGTCTTCGAGTCCGATCTGCCGCCGCGCGACCTCGCCCGCTTCATGGAAGCGTTTCCGGCGGAGGTCTTCGGCATCAACTACGACAGCGGCAACAGCGCCTCGCTGGGCTACGATAGCGCCGAGGAGATCGAGGCCTACGCGCCCCGCATTCTCAACGTCCATGTCAAGGACCGCGTGCGCGGCGGCACCACCGTGCCGCTCGGCACCGGCAACGCTGATCTCGCGAAGACGATCCGGCTGATCGAGCGCTCCGGCTATAGGGGACAATACATCCTGCAAACCGCGCGGGCCGGCGACGGCGATCACGCCGGCGCGCTGGCGACATATCGCGACATGACGGTTCGCTGGATCGAGGATGCCGCGCGATGAAGCTCGAGCTGGATGATCGCGTCGCGCTCGTCACCGGCGCCAGCCGCGGCATCGGGCTCGCGATCGCGACGACGCTCGCCGCAGAAGGCGCCAGAGTCGCGCTCGCGGCGCGCGGCGCAGATGCGCTCGATGCCGCGCGGGCTACGGTCGGCGGCAGCACATCGGTTCACGTGGCCGATGTCACCGATCCGGCTGCGGCAGCGAGGCTGCTGAACGAGGTCGAACGGCAGTGGGGGCGCCTCGACATCCTCGTCTGCAACGTCGGCAGCGGCGCTTCCGTGCCGCCCGGGCAGGAGAATGCGGCGGAATGGTCGCGGGTGATGGATCTCAATTTCTTCGCCGCGACCAACATGATCGAGGCCGCACGGCCGCTGATGGCGCGCGGCAGCGGCGACCGGTCGATTGTCTGCATCTCCTCGATCGCCGGCATGGCGGCGCTGGGCGCGCCCGTCACCTACTATGCCGCGAAGGCGGCGCTGAACGCCACCGTGCGCGGGCTGGCGCGCCCGCTGGCGCTCGAGGGCATCCGCATCAATGCGGTCGCGCCCGGCAACATCCTCGCCGCCGACGGCACCTGGGCGCGCAAGCTCGCCGAGAACAGGGCCGCGGTCGAGGACATGCTTGTGCGCGAGGTGGCGCTGCGCCGGCTCGGCAAGCCGGAAGAGGTCGCCGACCTCGTCGCATTCCTCGCCTCGCCGCGCGCGGCGTTCATTACCGGCAGCGTCATGGTCGCCGACGGCGGCCAATTGCGCGGCTGAACAGGAGCTCCCGATGCCAAGCCCGTCCTCACGCTATGACCTGACCGGCCGCACCGCTCTCGTGACCGGTGCAGGCGGCCTGCTCGGCCGGCAGCATGTTGCCGCGCTCTCCGAGGCCGGCGCGCGCGTCGTCGTCACCGACGTCGGACTTGCGCAGGCCGAAGCCGCCGTTGCCGCACTCAAGCAGAATGCGCCGTCCGCCGACCTGATCGCGCTTGCGATCGACGTCACCACACTCGATTCGGTGCGTGCTGCGCACGAGCAGCTTTCCGGCCGCGGCGTCTCCGTCGACATCCTCGTCAACAACGCGGCCATCGATCCCAAGGTGACCTCCGCACCCGGCGTGATGCATTCCTCCCGCTTCGAGGCGTTTCCGGTGCCGCAATGGCAGACCGAGATCGCCGTGGGCCTGACCGGCGCGATGCTATGCGCTCAGGTGTTCGGCGGTGCAATGGCATCGCGTGGCCGCGGTGTGATCCTCAACATCGCCTCCGATCTCGGCGTGATCGCGCCGGACCAGCGGCTCTATCGCCAACCGCAGGTGACGCGCGAGGAGGAGCAGCCGGTGAAGCCGGTGACCTACTCCGTGATCAAGCACGGCTTGATCGGGCTGACGAAATATCTGGCGACGTATTGGGCCGATCACGGCGTCCGCGTCAACGCGATCTCGCCGGGCGGGGTCTTCAACAACCAGGATCCGGCCTTCGTCGAGCGACTGACGCGCCTGATCCCGATGGGCCGCATGGCCGAGGTCGACGAGTACCGCGCCGCGGTGCAGTTCCTGTGCTCGGATGCATCGAGCTATATGACCGGGCAGAACCTGGTGATGGACGGCGGCAGGAGCGTATGGTAACCAGCGGCATTCTCCCCACTCCAGACAATGATCCGGCGCAAGAGCGAGCATGTTCAATCAAAAGGCCATTCTGATTACTGGGGGCACCGGATCGTTCGGGAAGAAGTTCGTCGGTTGCCTGCTGAAGAACTTCAAGCCCCGTCGCGTCGTCGTCTATTCGCGTGACGAGCTGAAGCAATACGAGATGCAGCAGGAGTTCGATCAGCCCGCGATGCGCTATTTCATTGGCGACGTCCGGGACGGTGAACGCCTTCGCACGGCCATGGAAGGGATTGACTTCGTCATTCACGCCGCTGCGTTGAAGCAGGTGCCGGCAGCTGAATACAATCCCATGGAGTGCATCAAGACCAACGTTCATGGCGCGGAGAACGTGATTCAGGCGGCGCTCGCGGCAGACGTCGAGAAGGTGATTGCACTCTCGACGGACAAGGCTGCGCAGCCGATCAATCTCTACGGCGCGACCAAGCTGGCGTCCGACAAGCTATTCATTGCAGCCAACAACATGGCTGGCGGGCATCGCACGGCTTTTGCCGTCGTGCGTTACGGCAATGTGGTCGGTTCGCGCGGCTCGATCGTGCCACTGTTCAACAAGCTGATCGCTGCAGGTACGGATCATCTGCCGATCACTGATCCGCGGATGACGCGGTTCTGGATCTCGTTGCAGCAGGGCGTCGACTTTGTGATCAAGAGCTTCGAGCGCATGTCGGGCGGCGAGATCTTCGTTCCGATGATCCCGTCGGTTCGCATTCCCGATCTGGCTGCGGCAATGGCCCCAACGCTGCCGACCCGGGTGATCGGTATCCGTCCGGGCGAAAAACTCCACGAGGTCATGTGCCCGACCGACGATTCGCATCTGACCGTGAAGTTTCACGATCACTTCGTGATCAAGCCGACCATCAAATTCTTTCGCCGCGATGTGGACTATCTCACGAACCAGATCGGCGAAAGCGGTGAGCCGGTTCCTGATGGCTTCGAGTACAATTCCGGTCGAAACGATCACTTCCTCGATCCCGCCGAGATCCGGGACTTCAACAAGATTGCTCTCCTATGATCCCGTATGGGCGCCAGGATATTTCCCCTGAGGACATCGACGCAGTCACGCAGGTGCTGCAGTCGGACTGGCTCACCCAAGGACAGGCCGGCCCCCGCTTCGAACAGGCAATGGCCGGATATTGCGGTGTCCGCAACGCAATCGCGGTGTCAAACGCAACGGCAGCGCTTCATATCGCCTGTCTCGCGCTCGATCTCGGTCCAGGCGACCTCCTTTGGACCGTACCGAACACCTTCGTAGCTTCGGCCAACTGTGCGCTCTATTGCGGCGCCAGCGTCGACTTCGTCGACATCGATCCACGCACCTACAATATAAGTGTGGCCGCACTCTCGGAGAAGCTGGCGCAGGCAAGCACCCAGGGAAGATTGCCGAAGGTGGTCATTCCCGTCCACTTCGCCGGCCAGTCCTGCGAAATGGCGGAAATCCGCGCGCTCGCCGATCGCTACGGCTTCCGCATCATCGAGGATGCGTCGCACGCGGTCGGCGGCGAATATCTGGGGCGCAAGATCGGAGCTGCGCAGCTCAGCGACGTCGTGGTCTTCAGCTTCCATCCGGTGAAGATCATCACGACCGGCGAAGGAGGCATGGCGCTCACCAATGACCGGGCGCTCGGGGAGCGACTTGCCTATCTGCGCACCCACGGCATTGTACGCCCCGTGCAGACCGATCCCGTTGAAGCGGATCGTTCCAACGAGGACCGGCATGGTCCTTGGACCTACGAGCAAATCGAGCTCGGCCTGAACTATCGCATGACCGACATTCAGGCTGCGCTCGGAGCCAGCCAGCTTGGCCGGCTTGATGCCTTTGTCGCGCGACGGCGCGAGCTTGCGGCACGTTACGATAAGTTGCTCGCCGGGCTGCCGGTGACCTGTCCATGGCAGCACCCCGACACGAATTCTGCCTGGCACCTCTACGTGATCCGGCTCCGGCGAAACGAGATCAAGCTCACCCGGCGCGAGGTCTTCGATGCGTTGCGCTCCGCGGGCATCGGCGTCAACGTGCACTACATCCCGGTGCACACCCAGCCCTATTATCAGCGCCTCGGCTTCCGCGCCGGCATGTTTCCCGAAGCCGAAAGCTACTATCAGGATGCCATCACGTTACCGCTGTTTTCGAAGATGACGGATGCAGAGCAGGACACCGTCGTCGGCGCGCTCACGAAGATCATCTCGTGAAGATCGCGGTCATTCCGGCGCGCGGTGGAAGCAAGCGGATCCCGCGCAAGAACATCCGTCCGTTCTGTGGTAAACCCATCATCTCATACTCGATCGATGCGGCCCGCCAGAGCGGCCTGTTCGACGAGATTATCGTGTCCACGGATGACGAGGAGATCGCAGCCGTCTCGCGCCAACTGGGCGCGACGACGCC
Organism: Bradyrhizobium sp. NBAIM14; assembly: GCF_020193895.1. Taxonomy (NCBI): domain Bacteria; kingdom Pseudomonadati; phylum Pseudomonadota; class Alphaproteobacteria; order Hyphomicrobiales; family Nitrobacteraceae; genus Bradyrhizobium; species Bradyrhizobium sp. NBAIM14. Next base: position 35,872 of record NZ_JADYVQ010000029.1, read on the forward strand.
GTTCGTTCGACCGAGAGAGATTGCCGACGATTTCACCGGCACCAATGCAGTCGTCAAACACGCCGTCGCGTGGTTTCTCGAACGAGGCAATCAGATCAGCCACGCCTGCTGCATCTACGCCACCGCTCCGTTGATTCAGCCGCGTTATCTGCGCGAGGGGCACGACGCCCTGACCTGCTCGGACGCGGCCTTTGCCTTTTCCGTCACCAGCTACGCCTTTCCGATCCAGCGGGCCGTGCGCATCACGACGTCAGGACGGGTCGACGCCTTCTATCCTGAGCACCGTCTGACCCGCTCTCAGGATCTCGAGCCGGCCTATCACGATGCGGGCCAGTTCTATTGGGGAACGGGGGACGCCTTTCGTGACGATGTGCCGCTATTCTCCGAGCGATCGATCGGCATCGTTCTTCCGCGAAAATATGTGCAGGACATCGACACGCTGGAGGACTGGGAGCAGGCGGAATACATGTTTCGCGCCATCAGTCGAGGCTAGGCTGTCCGCGATATGCCGGCTCTGACCGGCTGCAAGCCTAAGGCGCCGCGGTGGCCTTGAGCAGCGGGCGAAGAAATGTCGCCAAGTCGCCCTCCCTGAACAAGTACCCGGGCAGCCCGGCAGCGCGAGCCGCTTCGACGTCGCGATCATTGTCACCGACCAGCAGGCTTCCTTCCGTCCGGATGGGCCATCCGTTCATGCAGTCGATGATCATGCCCGGAGCAGGCTTGCGCCGGTCGCTGACGCGCCGAAACGCGTCAATCGTGCCCTCCTCATGGTACGGGCAATACTGATAGTCGTCGATGTGTGCGCCCACCGCAGCGAGTTCTCCGCTCATCCAGTCATGAAGGCGGTGAACGTCCTCGACCCCGTAATAGCCGCGCGCAACTCCCGACTGATTGGTGGCGACGAAGGCGTAATAACCCAGATCGTTGCAGAGCTTGATCGCTTCTCGTGCGCCGTCGATCCATTCGAAATCCTCGATCCGGTGCACATAGGCCTTGTCGACGTTGAGCACGCCGTCCCGGTCGAAGAACACCGCAGGGCGGCGTAGCCGCTCCGGGAGTTCGAGCTGGACCCGCTCGAAATCAGAGGGGATACCGATGTCGATAAAGAAGCCGTCGTAGAGACCCGCCTCGAGCCGTCCCTCGGCGACCAACCTCGGAAACACCTGTTGCTCAAGCGAGCATGGCAATTCATCAATATACCGGAGAATTGCTCGGTCGATGCAATAGACGCCTGTATTGATGGGCCCGTTCGGTTGGGAACCGGCTCCGAGAAAACTCCTGACGCGGCTCCCTTCGAGCACAACACGACCGTAGCGATCTCCCGCCTGGACACACTTGAGCGCCATGTGGACAAGGGCGGACGAATTGCGTGCGCGTAGGGCGAGATCCAGCAAGTTGAAATCGAACCAGGAGTCGCCGTTCAGAAGAAGGAAGCGATCCTGCAGCTTTCCAGCGGCATGCTTCAACGCACCGCCGGTACCGCAAGGCGACGGCTCGCAAACCACCTTCAGCGAGGCGCGACGCCAGCTCTTGCCGTGGTAGGCCTCGACGACGACGTCGGCACGGTGGCCGGCGAGGAGCACGATCTCCTCGATCGTCGGGTAGCGCGTCAACTCGTCGAGCAGGTAGTCGAGAAACGGTCTACCGGCGACCTCCAGCAATGGTTTAGGAACGAGCCGGGTTCGCTCCCCCAGCCGTGTCCCGAGACCACCGACCAGGATGACGGCCTGTCTCAACATATTTTGCGCGGCGTCCCTACTGTGCGCGGGCGGAGCCCGGCATGCGGATCATGGCGTACACGAGCAAAGCCAGCAATGCAATTGCTCCAGCAAAGATCGCGTGCCGGACAGGTCGAGGCGATGACTGGATAATGATCACGTCCTCGCTCAGGGATGCCGGATACGTCTTCATCGGTCCCATCCTGCTCACCATTTTACGACGCTCTGCGTTCGCGGCAGCCAACCTTTCTTCGTTCTTCGTCGTCAGATCCAGCAGCCACACGCGACGCAGCACCAACGCCGAAGCGTCGCCAGCTGCGGAGGGCGAGATCGAATCGCCCGTCGCCAGGGATTCTCGGATTCGAGTCAGGCTTGCGATATTTTCGTCTTGCAGGGCAAGTTGAGCGCTGAGCTCCGAGACCAAGGGAGCGCGCAGCTTCTCCTGCTCTTTGTTCAACGCGTTGACCGCGGCCTCCAATACATCGCGTGCCTGCTTCTCGCTGGCAGCCGTCACGACGAGCGTCAGTGAATCGGCCAGGTTCGGACGTGCGTTGAAACTATCCAGGATGAGTTTCCGACCGCGATCCTCGCGATCAGCTGCCGCATCCGAGGAGTCCAGCGCGCGAACCAGGAACGCGCGCTGATTGATCTGAGCGGCCGTCGCCTGTGGCGTCATCAGCTCCGTGCCATCGACACGGGCCAGGCGAACACTTGCCGTCGCGGTGTAGGTCGCGGGCGCCATTTGACTGACGAGGAATACGATGAACATCACCGCCAGCGTTCCTAACGCAATCGTGCTCAACCGCTTCCGGACCGAGCGATCGAGAAACGTCGACAGTCCGCCGAAATACTCGAGAATAGATATCTGCGGCTGTGCCTCACTCATACTGCTATTCCTTCTGGTCTCACACGACGGGCTTGCCTGCAACCGAAGGCGTAGCCGTGATCAAACTCCAGCGCCACCTGTCTTCCAGAACATACGCGAAAACAGCAGCCGCAATCTTTATCATGAATGTGAGCTGGATGAACGAATTAACCATTCCGGAGACGAGGAAGATCGAAAGCGCATAGAATATCGGAGTCAGGAAAAAGCAGGTAACGTAACGCTCCTCCACGAGGCAGCGCGTCAACAGAAACATGAATTCGGAGAACAGTATGGCCGATATGGCGACGAGACAGAAGCCCCCGGCCGGACCTCCGAGCTCGAAAAGGACCTCGGGCCACCCCCCGGTGTAAGCTGATCCCTGCGCAATGATGAACTGGGCGCGCTCGAGCGGCAGTCCCATTTCCATCAGGAACTGCATGGTCGAGTTGCGGTTCGGACTGAAAGGGTCCACGAACAGCTTGAAAAAAGCATAATCGCCATTCCAGTCGTTGCGCAGGAAGACGCGCTCATACGTCATCCACCACATCTCGCCCTGCTGGACCAGGATGCGCTGGACGAGCTTGGTCTGGATGGCAACCGTTTCACTGCCGCGAACGACCGCGTAAGAATAAATCAGCGCGACGCCAACCAGAAGAACAAAGCCAAGCGCCGGCAACCAGACGCGGCGCATCAGCTTCCCCAGAGAGATGGCGCCGGTCCATTGCTTTCCGAGCAGCACGGCTCCCATCGGAATCATCAGGAATGAGAGGTAGAGATAAAACGACGAAAAGCGATGCCCAACCGCAAACAGGTAGAGCATCAAGGCTGCAAACAGTGCTCCGAAGCGCCGGTCCAGAGGCTTGCCGCAGAGTGCGGGCAGTGACAAGAGAACGCCGATCTGAAATGCCAGCATCGGCCCCCATTCCAACAGCTGCTGATGCAAGGGGCCGCCGTATAGCCGCGCATAGTCGAAGCGCTCGAGTCCCGCGAACAGCGGAATATGGCCGCGGATCAGCAACTCCAGCCAGAGCGCAAGCACAAACAAGCCGACAACGCAAAAGGCCAAGTCAGCCAGGCTCCAAGCGCCGGCCTTCAGCACAGCAGAGTTCCGGATGACCGAATTGTCCGAAAGCGCACGCAGGCGTTGCGGGCGAAAGGAGAAGAGCAATGCCGCTATGATGAGCGCCTGGGACGCCGCTAGCGGCAGCACGGCCAATCCTGGGCCGAGTTGGCGTTCCAGCTGCTCGGAGTAGACTGGCCCGAACACGTCGATGTAGAGAACGGAGAGGAGCCGCCAGGCAAAAGCAAAGAAGAAAAAGAAAAGGATCAGCAAGAGGCCGGGTCGGCTTATCGCGATACGACCCATGGCTGCGAGCATGGCCCCGACGGCGGTGATGCAAAGCACCGCTGGAAACAAGCTCTCCATGCTCCACCAAGAGACCTGCATCTCATCCCCATCGACAGCCGGATCGCCGACCACTGATGTGGGCAGGTTCCGAATCAGTCCGAATCGCCCAGCGGCGTCCAAGCATAGAGCAATCCGTCATTGTGCAGGGTCGGCGCAAAGTTCATCCGCTCCCTCGCGCTTACGCGGATCCGGCCAGCGCGATCCAGTTCGTCGAGCAGCGTCCACAGCCTGGTCTGATAGTCCATCGATCGAATGTAGATCCGGCTGGCAATATCCCGCGGATCGGAAAGGTCCAACATGTCAACAGCAGGCTCGATGTTGATGACCCGCGCAGGGCGCGCTTTCAGGATGTGGTTCACGACGGCCTCGACGGCATGGGGAATCTGCTCGATGCAGAAATAGGTCAGGATCGTCGCGCCCTTGAGTTCCTGGAAGGCGGGATCGGCCGGATCGGTCAGGTCGATACGTCCGAAGCTGATCCGGTCGCCCAGCCCGAAATGCCCGGCGATCTGCCGGCCGGCCTCGATCCCGTTCGGGGCGATGTCGAGACCACGCAGCTTGCTCCATCGCGGATCGATCGACAGCGAGAACAGATTGTATCCAAAGCCGGCACCCAGTTCGAGGAGCGCCGTCTCTTCGCCCGCGTGCCGCGCGACCAATTGCGATAGCGCGCCGAGCCGGTACCGATAGTATTCTCTGGTCGAAATCCGGACGATTTGGCCGTCGACCTTAGCGAGACGCGACGCCTCGTTATGGCCGACCAGAAAATCCTCAAGTGAGCGTTCGCGCAGCCAGGCACGCTCGGACAGAATGCGGCCCCATTCCCCCGAATTGTATTCGGCGTCAACGATGTCGTGCGTCCGCCTAACGTTCTTGAATGCGATCCGACGAAGGCTGCGCGCGATATCGACGGCATAGGCTCTAGACAGCTCCAGCCGTGAAGCAGGCTTCAAATCAGGCGTAAACGTCACCAAACGCCCTTTCAGAGATCGGTCATGAGATCGGAGTGCCTATCCATCACAGGCCCAGCAGAAGCTTTTCGAAGCCCGTCGTATTCTGCGTGGCAAAGAATGGTCGGTTCTTGGCACCGGGGAACATCCGCGGAAAGGAGAAGAATGTCGCGGTGTACAGCAGCCGTCCATGCCCCGGCCCCATTCGGCTCCCCATGTGCAGGCATCTCGTCGTGTCGACCATGAAGGATGAAAGCCGCGGCGCCCTCATCACCTTGATGTCCTCGCGCGGTACCTTGTTGAACACCTGCTCGTCAGGGAAGTGGCTCCCCAGAAGCGGATAGCCGAACTTGTCCGTCGACTGCTTTGGAAGGAAGGTGAACGGACCGTCGGCATCGTCTTCGACGTCGGTCAGATAGCTGAAGAACTTGATCACCCTCACGTCGTCATGATCACGATGCCAAAGCTGCGAGGAGGCCAGGCTCTCACCGGTGTAACGGGAGTAAGACAACAGCACGTAGTCGAGCCAGGGGACCTCACCGAGCGCCGTCGAGACAACGTTGACGATCGACTTCTGCATGGCATAGCGGACGAAGATGTTGTCCGCGCTGAGCTGACCGTTCTGCATCTCGGCATCGAGCAGGCGTACCCAGAATTTCTTCCAGGTCGAACTCTGCTTGGCCTCCAGCCCCTCGATGTCCTTGAGCCTCACCTTGCCTGCGTCGGCGAACGCCTGCTGGATCGAGGGGTCCATCAGCTCGGTGACCACCGCATAACCGTCCCGGTTCAAGTCCTCGGCCTTGGCTTTCTCCTGTGCCGACACGGTCAGGAGCTCGGCCTGGCGACGCCGCTCCTGTTTCTCGCTTAGGTGCCATGTGCTGACGCCCGTCTTGACCGCCCAACGGAGCGGCGAACGGTTCACGTGCCAAAGCGCCCTGGACATCAATCCCATTTTTGCCGCCCCTGCCCCTGCCGGATCTCGAACTCGCGCTGTTCCCAATGGGCTCAGTCAGCCATTTTGGCCTTAGCAAATCCGCCAAACGCGAGCAACCGCAGAGTGTCGACCGGGAACTTCACGCCAGGGGCTCCGGACGCATCAGCGCGGCGTCAACGCCCGGGCAAATTTGCCGACCATTGCCCGATCGCTGCGGGACAGTATCAGGCCGATGCTCAACGCCCATGCGGCAATGCACGCGAGCCCCCCTACAAGGGTCAGAGCCAGCAAGGTCGGCGGTGCGGCGTACATCTTGTAGCCGACTGCCATCGCCGCCAGGATCGCCGCCACCAACACGTGTCTGCCTAGTTGCTGCCAGAACAGCGAGTTCGGCAGACTCATGAACGACAGCATGCGATGGGCTACGATCGGCGCAAATAGGACGTAAGATATTGCCCAACCGAGAAGAAATGCGCGCTCGCGCAACCAAGCCGCGGCGAGCGCCGTGACGATGTATTGAGTTAGCACCTGCAAGTAGAGGAGATGCGTATTGGTGCGGAGAAAATCCGACCGCACCATCAGCGCTGTCTGGCCCGCCCCCAACATGACGGTTACGGCAGGAACGAACAGCGCCAAGGCAAGCCATGGCCATTGATCCGCATGCTGCGGGCCGACCCACACCCTCAATATGTCCTCGGAGAATAGCGCAATGACAACGAGGATCGGGACAATGATCGCGGCCGGCAGAACCAGACCATTCCGCCCCAGCAATTGCAGCCGCCGAACGTCCGTTTTCTCGTCCAGATGGGTGGAGATCGGAAGAATCGCCGAGTAAAGAGGGCTCATCGTCGTCTTCAGAAACCGCGGAAGCCGCGTAAGCAGGTCAAAGGTCCCGACCTCGACGGGGCCATACAGCGCGCCAATCATCAGCGGAATGAGGGTTTGCTGTAGTGCGCCCGCTATCCTGTTATTGAACATGAGCCAACAGCGATAAACGACATCGCGCCGGCTCGCAGGCGTCCAGAAACGGAAGCGCAATGGAGTGCCGCGTGCCGCAAGGTAGACCACAAACGCCAGCACGAAGTATTTTGCGGCCAGGGCGCCGAGATACGCATAGGCAATCCACTCGAACGCAGCCTTTTGCCAGAAGGCGAGATAGATCGAGCCAACGTAGAGAACGCTGCTTCCGACTTCCGTCAGTCGAAGCCAGCTGTATTCCTCGAAGCCTTTGAGCGCCCCCTCGACGATCAATCCGACGAAGGCGATCGGCAGGACGAGCGCGGTGATCCGGAGGATCGAGACGAACGCCTGAGCCTGTTCGGGAGCCACCCTGAACAGGAGAGCAAGGCCGGGTGCGGCAAGCCAGAGCACGATACTCGAGACGAGGCCGGCGAACACCGCGATTGCAGTCAGGAGCGATATCTTTTCGCCGGCCGCCGCCCAATCCCCGAGCCGCCCGCGAGCGATTGCCTGGGTCGCGATCTCCGATACACCGAAATCGATCAGAACGAGAAATCCGCTCGGAAGAAATCCGCGCACCAGGACGATCAGACCGAGCACGGCCAAACCGTAGGACTTCGCGATCAATCCGACCGCAAACAGGCCCAGCACGCCAGCGAGACCGTAGGCGACGGCGGAGATCGCTGTGTTATGCACAAAGCGGCGCAGCACGGGTCAGTTCAATTCCGCGAGCTGCACGCTCGCTCCGCTCATCATGCGCTTCACATGGACGTTCGCGGCCGGCCGCCCAACAAAGCGCCTGCCGTCGACAGAGGCTTCATCGAGACGCCTCAATATCGAATTCACGGTCTCGATGCCGAACGCCTTGCCATTTCGGCGACGCTCGTTCTCGGCGGAGCTGTAAGCACGACGCAGCAACGAACTTGTCTTGTGGCCCAGACTTCGACGAACCGCAGCAGCGGCCATTCCGCGCACGGAAGGCCGCACCGACGCAGGCGTCGACGCCTCCTCGCGCCGGGCGGAAATTGTCGCGAGCACCACCTCGGACACGCGAGCAGAACTCGCGCCATCCACGGCGGTATAGAGCTCGCTGAGAATTTCGCGGCGAAAAGTCGCGGTCTCGGCGGGCAGCGGCGGCATCCGGTCTTCGAGACCCTGCCGGACCAGCTCGATCATTTCGGCCTCCCCGGCCGCACCTCGACTGACCCGGGTCGCCGCATCGAGACGCAGAGCCGGAGTGTTGAACCACTCCATGCTCAAGGGCTCGACGTTCAGCATGGTGGCCTCGATCGCGGTGGAGCAATTCTGATGAACCAGCAGGCGCGCACCGCTGATCCATTCGAGCGACGTTCCGCTCTGAATGACCTTTGCGTTCGGCAGAGCCGCGAACGCATCATACGAGCCGATGTTCTCGAATGGGTGCGGCCGCAGCACGAACTGTACGTCGGAAAAATGCTGCGCGAGCTTGATCGCCATTTCCAGAGTGCTGCGATAGGCATGAGCGCCATCGGCGATGAACTGCCGGGCGAATTCGCGCTCGAAGCCCGCCTTGACCATCGACTCCTCCTCATGAGAGGTGCTGCCGGAGAAGCGCGGATTCACGGTCGGGAAGTTCGTATTGATCAGAACGTAGCCCGAGCCAATGGACGGCTTCGGCAACGCCGCGCGCCAGGGAGGCGCGCAGAAATCATATCGCGGACAACCGGTGGCGTGCAGGCGATCGGCCGCGACCGTATCCTGCCGGAGGAACGCCGCGTACTGCGCGTGCCCCCAGACGCAGTAGAGATCGACCAGCTCGGGGCAGCCCGCACTCTTCACCATACTTGCAAACTGGTCCGCGTTCTTGCCGCCAATTCCCTCCGTATCGAGAACCCCGACGAGGATTCCGGCGCTCTTGTAGGACTTGATCAGGTCAGCATTGTTGGGACGCGTGTAGTTCACCAGCACGAGATCAGGCCGCAAGGCCGGGACGTCAAATCCCTGCTCGTACATGGGCACCAGCGTGGCCTGCACGCCGCGTGCCGACAGCTGCCGCGCGAGCAGCACCAGTCCCTCGAGATCGCGAAGCGGGTTGTCGACGACCAGACAGACATGCGGCTGATCAGCCACGGGCGCCCCTCGCCACGCCTTGTGGCGTCGGGACCGGATCGTTTGCAGACGAGAGCAGATCCCAACTCATCGGGGTTCCTCGCCGAACCGCGCGCCCTACGCGCTTGCCAAGCAACGTCTCGAAATATTTCGGCGGCAAGCCAAGTCCGGGCCGGATGATGCGGAGGTTCTGCTCGCTGAGCACGTCGCCGGGGGCGAGATCCTCCGCCACATACAGCGACCGGCGGAACACCAGTGACTTGCTCTCCTTTTCGGTCAAGCCATAGTAGACTTGGCCGAGGGCGAGCCAGGCGCGCTTGGTCTCGACCACGAGGGCCGCCATCTCCTCCGGCTCCATCGAAAAGGTCGAATCGACGCCGCCGTCGGCGCGGGCAAGCGTGAAATGCTTCTCGATCACGGTCGCACCGAGCCCAACACTTGCGACCGACGCGCCGATGCCGAACGTGTGGTCCGACAGCCCGACTTCGCAGCCGAACAGCGAGCGCATATGGGGGATCGTCAGCAGATTGGTGTCAGAGGGCGTCGCCGGATAGGTGCTGGTGCATTTCAGCAGGACGAGTTGCTTGCAGCCCGCCGCCCTGGCCGCCCTCACCGTCTCGTCGATATCGGCCACCGTGGCCATGCCCGTCGAGATGATCATGGGTTTGCCAGTGGCTGCAACCCTGCGAATGAGCGGCAGATCGGTGTTCTCGAACGAGGCGATCTTGTAACAGGCGACATCGAGGCCTTCGAGAAAATCGACCGCGCTCGCATCGAACGGGGTCGAGAACGGAATCATGCCGAGTGAGCGCGCACGCTCGAAGATGGGTCCATGCCATTCCCAGGGCGTGTAGGCCTGTTGATAAAGCTCGTGCAGGGAACGACCTTTCCACAGGCTATCGGGATCATCGATGAAAAATTCGTCGCGCGCGAGCGCAAGCGTCATCGTGTCCGCCGTATAGGTCTGTAGCTTGAGCGCGTGAGCGCCTGCCTTGGCCGCGGCCTCGACGATCGCCAACGCGCGCTCGAGCGACTGATTGTGGTTGCCCGACATCTCCGCAATGATGAACGGCTCGTGCGACTGGCCGATCGCGCGCCCGGAGATGGTTATCGTGTCAGCCATCGTTTGCTCCAACCTTTTCAAGGCGCACCAGATAACGGTGACCGCGGAAATCGAAGAACGCTGGAAAACGCTCAGGATCCGCCACCCGCAGAAGCTCGAATTGCTGAGCCAATGGCCGGGCCGGGTCCAGCCTCGAATCCTCCGGCGAACGCCGTGGATAATAGGTCGGCGCGCGCCCATCCTGAGCAACCGGCGCCTTTCGCCCGATGCTCGCCACAGCCTCGTTCATGAGATCGATCTCGATCGCAAACAGCTTCGCATTGATCTCGTCGAACAATTCATGGCCTTCGAGGATCAGGTGACGTTGGGCCCAGATAGCGCCTGTGTCCACCTGGTCCTCCGCCTCAAGCAATGAAACAACGATGTCATTCTTCCCCTCGAGGATCTGCCAGATGTGGGGCGACCATCCGCGCCCCTGCGGAAGGTCGCTCGCATGAATTACGAGGCTCTTGCCGTAGCGTGCGCGATCGCCCGCCGAAATGATCTCGTGGCACGAGATCAGGAACAGAATGTCCCCGCCCGAGAGTTCAACCTTTCTTCGCACGAGTTCGACCTCGTGCGTTGCACCGGTAACCTGCGCCCAATGCTGCAGGTGCGGGTAGACCGGATGCGACGCGCTGGAGCAGAGGATTGAAATCTTCATCTTCAACCGACGGACCGAACAGCGGGATTCCCAAGTTTCGCCTTGCGTTTAGCACGAAAGTCCGGCTTGGCCACCAGCTGGCCGCACCCGCTCCGGAATTTTTGGAGACGTGGCAGGATTTGGACCCAAATCAACGGCCTAGTCGCACATCCGGGCCACGACCCGGTTCCTCCCTTCGCCGTCCACCAGCCCAAAGGCGGCCTCGCCCATGGTCCTGACCCGAGGTGCACTATCGAATAGCGAAAGAAGGCCTTCCGCGACCATCTCAACCGTGACCTCAGTCGCGGAACCGAGATACAGCGCAGCTCCCGCATCGGCCAGGGCCGTCAGCGCGCCGACCTGGTTGTCGGCGATATCGACCACCACGGCAGGCAGGCCCAGGCAACAGCGCTCCCAGCTCATCACGCCGCCGGCCCCAATCGAAAGATCGGCCCTCCGCATCAGCTCGGCGATATTGTTAGCCCCCCGATAGACCCGCATGCCCGACAACCCGCTGCACAAGCGCTCGATCGAGTCCGTATGGGGATTGCTCAGCCCCAAGACGACATCGACCTCTACTGAAGGTATCTGAAGGCTCGCAATTGCTCGCACGGCTTTTGCCGTTTCATTGGTAGGATCGGAGCCGCCATAGCAGACCAGAATGCGGCCAATCTGTCCGCTGCGGCTTGGCAACATGCGACGCTGTTGCGCGAAATCGGGGCGAAGCAGGGCGTATCGCGGTCCAAGCAGTTTCACACAGGATTTAGGCACTTGGTCGCGATAGCGCGCGTGCATCTCTCGAACGAGATTCTGGTCGAGGAGAATGTCGCAATCGTGCTGGCGATCGGCCAGATCGTCGATCGCAAGAATTCTCAGACCGTCGCGCCGACATGCGTTTTCCCAGTGAGAATCGAGAGCATAGTGGTCGACAATGAGCCAATCAGCCGCGCCGATCTGGTCCATGGCCTCAGAGGTCTGCCTCGCGTCCTGTCGCCATGTTATCGGCAGCCAATGCGCATACATGCCCGCTCCGGTCATCTCGAGAGGGTTCCCGGCCGGCGGATCCGGCAATAGCCGTATATCGTGTCCGTTTTCTTCGACCAAAGCCATGACACCCGCGGCGTTGCTGCGCAGGAGAAAGCACGACTTCGCTCCCCTTTCGGCAAGCGCATTCGCCAACGTGAGGCATCGGGTGAGGTGCCCCAAACCCATCTGGACCGATGCATCAACGCGAAAGACGACTCGCTGCATGCTGTTCGTGAACCCGACCAACGACGTTGTTCTGCCCGCGATCGTAGCTGATGAGACCGTCGGCTACCACAATCAGGGACCGGAACTCACTTCAATCCATCCTTGAGCTATCGCGCAAGCTTCTATATGCGGAAACTTCAATCAAGCGTACTGCAGACCATGAGCTCCTCCAAGACGATCCTGATCACGACGCTCGCCGAATACCAGACCCGGTTCTGGATTCCGGTCGCGCAGCGTCTGCGCGCGACAGGCCATGACGTGGAGCTGCTTGCCTTCGACGATCGCAGCGCCGAGATGTCGGCGGCGGCGGGCGTGCCGGTCACAAACATGTATCGCGAAGGCCTCGAGGCCGGCCCCTCGCCCGACGATCGCGGCGCCTTCGATACGCGCGTCGCATCTTACGGGTTGGACGGAACGAACTTCCTGTTCAGCCATGAGCGCTTCACCTTCGGGATCCGCGATAGCGCCGCCTTGCGCCGCCGCTTCATGATCTACGCCAACGCGATGGAGACGGTGCTCGACCGGCTGGAGCGGCAAGGCAAGCACGCGGAGCTGGTGCAGGAGCTCGGCGGCTTTCTCTCGGTGATCGCGAGCTTCTACGCCGCAAGGCGCCGCAACATCCGCAACTGGTTCATCGAGCCGTCGTTCTTTCGCGGCCGCATGTATTTCACGCCCGACACGCTCGGCGCGCCCGACGTGATGCCGACGCCGGCGGACACGGTGTCATCCGAGGTCCGCGCCTATCTCGACGACACGCTGACGCAGCGCGCGATCGTCATTCCCAAGAAGGACCAGCATCATTATTCGGCGGCCTTCAAGAAGGTCGTCAATTTGCGCAACGCCAATCGTCTCGTCGAAAAGCTCTGGGACCAGTTCGCGCTCGGCAAGCACCAGGAATTCGGGCACAATCTGCGTCACGCTCAGGTGCATGCCGCGATGGCGCTTAACGCGACGCGGTTGCGCAAGCTCTACCAGCCGCTTCCCGAAACGCCCTTCGTCTACTATCCGTTCCACGTTCCGGCAGATATGGCGCTGACGCTTCGCTCGCCGGACTATCTCGACCAGGTTGCGACCGTCGACTTCCTGCTGCGCACGATCCCGGATTCGCATGTGCTGGTGGTGAAGGAGCATCCTGCCCAGATCGGGGCAATCTCGGCCGCCCGCCTGTTCGAGCTCGCGCGCCGGTTCGACAATTTCGTGCTGTTGCCGCCGCAGACCAACAATTACACGGTGCTCGATCGCGCCGCTGCCGTCGTCTCCGTCAACAGCAAGTCGGGCGCCGAAGCGCTGCTGCTCGGCAAGCCGGTGGTGGTGATGGGCGACGCATTCTACCGCTCCTGTCCGCTGGTCTATGCGGTCGATCGTCTGGCCGACGTACCCGCGCGGTTGCGCGCGGCGCTCGCCGCCGGGCCGTTCGATCCCGCCAAGGGCGCGCCCTATTTCGAGTCGGCCTGGCGACGGTCTTATCCGGGCGAGCTCTATGTCAGCGACACCAAGCTGCTCGACACCTTTGCGGCCTCCTTGCGTGCCGCAATCGCCGCGCCTGACCGCGCGAACTGAACGGACCCGTCATGCCGCTCGTTTCGATCATCACTCCATCCTGGAACGTCGAAGGCCTGATCGAGGAGACGATCCGCTCGGTGCAGAGCCAGACATTCACAGATTGGGAGCTCTTGATCGCCGACGACTGCTCGACGGACAAGACCCCGCAAATCATCGCCGGCATCGGCGAGCGCGATCCGCGCGTCAAGCTGATCCGGCAGGCGAAGAATGGCGGCCCGGCGCTGGCGCGACAGGCCGCGATCGACCAGGCGAAGGGCCGCTATCTCGCCTTCCTCGACAGCGACGATCTGTGGCTGCCCGAGAAGCTCGAGCGGCAGCTCGCCTTCGCAAAGGCAAAGCAGGCCGCACTCAGCTACACCGCCTTTCGCCGCATCAACGACACCAACACGGTGACTGGCCGGCTGATCGAGGTGCCGGCCTCGCTCGCCTATGGGCAGCTCCTGAAGAACACTGCGATCGCGACGCTGACCGCGATGGTCGACCGCGAGATCGCAGGTCCCGTCGCTATGAACAACGAGGGCTACGACGATTTCTGCCTGTGGCTCTCGATCCTCAAGCGCGGCCATACCGCACACGGCCTCAACGAGGATCTGGCCCGTTACCGGGTCAGAGGCTCCTCGGTCTCCAGTCGTCCGCTGCGCTCGGCCAAATGGGTCTGGCAGATCTATCGCAACGTCGAGCAGCTCTCCTTGCCCCGGTCCGCCTGGTGCTTTGCCCATTGGGGGGCGCGGGCCTGGCTGAAACGGCGGGAATTCTAGAGGTATGGCGGGACCCGGCTGGAAAGAAATGCCAAAACAACCCCATGCACAGTAGAGGTACTATAACACCTCCATCCCAACCCATTTGGCTATTGGCGAGTCCGGCCGTTGCCGATACCACTCAGCCTGCTCCCCGCGGACAATCTGGAACCGATCATGCCGTTTGAAAACTACAGGAACAGCCGCATCCTCGTGACCGGGGGCGCCGGGTTCATCGGTTCGCACCTCTGCGAGCGGCTGCTGGATGCCGGCGCCGAGGTGGTGTCCGCGGACAATTATTTCACCGGCAGCCGACGCAACATCGCCCATCTGATCGCAAATCCGCTGTTCGAGGCGGTCCGGCACGACGTCACCTTCCCGCTCTACATCGAGGTCGATGCGATCTTCAACCTGGCCTGTCCGGCCTCACCGATCCACTATCAGCGCGATCCCGTGCAGACCACCAAGACCTCGGTGCACGGCGCCATCAACATGCTGGGACTCGCCAAGCGCCTCAAGGCGCGCATCTTCCAGGCTTCGACCAGCGAGGTCTATGGCGATCCGCTGATCCACCCGCAGACCGAGGATTACTGGGGCAACGTCAACCCGATCGGCATCCGTTCCTGCTACGACGAGGGCAAGCGCTGCGCCGAAACGCTGTTCTTCGACTACTGGCGCCAGCACAGCCTGCCGATCAAGGTCGCGCGCATCTTCAACACCTACGGCCCGCGCATGCAGCCAAATGACGGTCGCGTGGTCTCGTCCTTCATCGTCCAGGCGCTGAAGGGCGAGCCGATCAGCGTGTTCGGCGACGGCGGCCAGACCCGCTCGTTCTGCTATGTCGACGATCTCGTCGAGGCCATCATGCGGTTGATGGTGACTGGGGAAGACGTCACCGGCCCGATCAATCTCGGCAACAATTCCGAGTTCACGATCCGCGAGCTCGCCGAAAAGGTCATCGAGCTCACCGGCTCGCGCTCCAAGCTCGAGTTCAAGCCGCTGCCGCAGGACGACCCGCGTCAGCGCCAGCCCGACCTCGCCAAGGCGAAGGCCGTGCTGAACTGGGAGCCGAAGGTTGCGCTCGAAGACGGGCTGAAGGAGACGATCGCCTACTTCAAGCACTCGCTGGAAATCGCCTGATTGGATGCACGGCTAGACGATGGCTTACCGTTGGAAGCCGGGATGCCACCGGCTAAGCAACGCATTTTCCCAGTTATGATTCCTCGCCAACTGCCTCGAATCGAGCAGCGCTCGGCAGTTGCACTGTTCAGCCTAGTGAAACAGGAAGGCTCGCGACAGAAGCTCGGTAATGTGGGATAGGCCTGAAGAATCAATAGGCGAGAAGGCCGAATCAGTGCGCTGGTCTTCCCCGAATCCATAATCGAACGAGAACGCTTGCGTATCCAACAGAAATTCAGTCCGCAGGAGGTGGCTCCAAATATCCGGCAAGCCGCCGTTGATTGAACCAGTGGGCTCGAACTCAGGTTGGAAAACGAAACCTTCGTTGCGCCGCAGGAGAGACTCTGTTGCAGATGACGCGTCGGCGCTAGCAGCCGACGAAGGAACTCCAACGGAGCCATCGCCATTGAGATCCTGTTGGAAGGTGGTCTCGAGCGACCGAAATGATGCATTCGTCCCCGTCACCTCGGGAACGATACTGCCCGTATAGTTGCCGTTGCTGTCCGTGCTCCAGACCGTGTAAT